>JAPPKD010000132.1 GCA_028820215.1 Spirochaetaceae bacterium
AGTCTCTGGGAGGGCTTCTCTTCCCCAGTCGTCACAGGAATGGAATGCACCCGACCACTCCAGCCCGATGATGAAGCCCGCGCCAGCCGGCTCGATGCCGGGGCTGACGAAGACGATGGGCAGGTCCTTGGCGGACGATTGATCGCCCTTCGCCGATAATTCGACACCGTGGCGTGAGTGGGGGAACTGCAGGAGGTCCCATCGCGTCCAGTAGGCGCCGCGCGGCGGATAGCGGCCGCCGGGGTCGCCACCGCCGGCGGAGCTCATCACGCGCGGTGGGGTGCGGATGTCGCCGATCGACAGCAGCAGCGGGGAGAGGGCGGTGAGCGGCTGCAGAGCGGCGGCACCGAGGTTGGTGAGCGTCGTCTGATAGACGGCGAAGTGGGCCCCAGGCTCGAAGCGAACGCGCACGGCCGCTTCGAGCCCGCGATCCGACGCGAGCCTGAGCAGCGTGCGATTGCCGGCCTCGGCTGTCTCCTCGAATGGATCCCAGGAGATGAGGCGCCCGGCGAGCCTCACGCCGAAGCCCGGTCCGCCCGGCAGCCTGTCGGCCAAGTCTCCCGGTGCCGCGCGCCGGAGGAAATCGACCACGGTCCCGGTCGGCTCGGTCATGGTTGCCCCCGGACTCTACGACCGACGCGTGCCATCCGCAAATCGCGGCGGGCTCATCTGCCCGGTTTTGAGGGGGGTTGACCTTCCAGTCACTGGAATGTGTTCTATCGGTTCCGGAGGGTGCAGTCGTGAACATCGGCGAAGTCGCGGAGGCGTGCGGTCTGCCGGCCAAGACGATTCGGTACTACGAGGAGATCGGCCTGGTCACCCCGGACCGGAAGGAGAACGGCTACCGGGACTTTCCGGAGGCGGAGGGGCACAAGCTCGCCTTCGTTGCGCGGGCGCGATCGCTCGGCTTCTCGATCGAGGACTGCCGCACGCTGCTCGCGCTTTACGACGATCCCCACCGCGCCAGCGGCAACGTCAGGGAGATCGTGCGGAGCCATGTCCGTGGCATCGATCGCAAGATCGCGGAGCTCGAGGGCATGCGCGACACGCTCAACCACTTGGTGGAGCGCTGTCAGGGCGATGAACGTCCGGAGTGCCCGATCCTGGACGACCTGGCGAGCGCGCCGGGGATCAGGCGATGAAACGGGGCCGGGACTCCGGCAAGCGGGACGGGAACATGAGGCGGCCGATTGTCCTGGCGGGCGCCCTGGTGGTGCTGGCCGGTGCGGGGGTGGGCGCGTTCGTGCTCTTCTGGCCCGAGCCCGATCCGTCGCCGACCGCGGCGGGAGCCCTGTTCCGGCCCGACGACCGCCGGGTCGTCGAAGAAGGCAGGTACCTGTATCGGGCGGCATGCGCGGAGTGTCACGGCGCCAACCTGGAGGGACAGCCGAACTGGCAGCAGCGTGGCGCTGACGGACTGATGCCCGCTCCTCCGCATGACGCGACCGGACATACGTGGCATCACCCCGATCAGGTGTTGTTCGAGCTGACCAAGTACGGCATGCAGCGGTATGCCGGGCGCGACTACCGTTCCGCCATGCCCGCCTATCAGAAGACGCTGACCGACGACGAGATCATCGCGGTCATGTCGTACATCAAGAGCCGGTGGCCGGAATCGGTCCGCAGGCAGCACGACATGATCAACGCCAGGAATGCGGCGCAGTCCAGCCTGCATCGATGGGACGCGCTGGTCGCGCTGGCGGCCCGGGCCGCGAACGGGCGCCCGGGCTGATACGCGTCGAGCGTGGCCTGGAGCGGCGTACCGCCGAGGTGCGCGCGGGCCGGTCGGCTCTGCGCCGTGCGTGCCGGGCCCTGGGGATCGAGGAGCCGCGCTCGCTCTGGGTGGCATCCGGCGCGGGTGACCGGTTCCGGCCGGCCGTGGCGGTGCGCCGATACCTCCCCGAGGAAGAGATCGAGGTGGTGGTCGACCTGTCGCAGGCTGCCGGCGGCGACGAGTTGGCCGACTCGTTCCGTACCGTGCTGGCCGGCGGAATCACCGGCGAGGGTATCGGAGATCTGCCGATAGGTGCCTTCGTTCCGTACGCGCAGAGTCCGATCTGGGGGTTGAACCGCGCCTTCTGGGAGCATGCCGACCGTTACATGGCGGCCAGCGGAGGCGACTACCGCGACGCCGTCGGCGGGTCTCCCGACCTGATTCGGTCGCTGGTGCGGGAGCGGGCGGAGCGCTTCTGTGCGTCGCTGCGTTTGGTTCGTGGCGGCCGGGAGCCGGGAGCGAGCGCGGAGTTGGCGTATCTGAGCGTCGGTGCTTCCGGTGTGGAGGGGCCGCGCCTGTTCGTGGAGGAACTGAGCCGCGCCGCGGCGGCCGCGCGGGTCGGCCTGGACGGGGTGTGGTACTTGGTGGCGGACCTGTCGCCCGAGGTGTTGCGAAGAGTCCGAACCGGGCTCGGCGACCGGCACGGCGCCCTTCGCGTCGGTTGTCTGCAACTCGACCTGAGCTCGCCGGAGGCAGTCCTTGATCCGTGGCGGGGCCGGATCCTGCACGCCCACGTCGGCAGCCTGTTCGACAACCTCCCGGCGGACCATGTCGAGTGGCTCGAAGGGCGCTGCTACCTGGTGGAGGGGTTGCTGCACCTGCCGGCGTCCGGGGCCGGAGCGCTCGCCGGTCGGTACGGCATCAGCGGCGGACTCCTGCGCGAGGCGCTCCACGGCCCGTCCGCCTCCCTGCCCGAGCGCCTGCATGCCGTCGTGGGAGAGGAGCGTGCCTGTCGTCTCTGGCAGGACCTCTACCGCGGGCTGCGGATGGGCGAGCGGCTGGTCCCGCCACCACCGGGTGCCGTGCCCGACAACCTGCTCCGATGCCCGGCGGACGGGCGGATGGCGCTGTCCGGGGATGCGATCGACAGCGCACTGACCCTGCTGGGACTGTTGCACGAGCGCGGCATGCTGGAGATCGTCGACATCATGGTGGCCGACGCGCGGCAGTATGCCGGCCGGTTTCGGACGACGGCGAAGTACGACGGCTCGGCCGTCGAGTGGTTCAACGCCGCCCTGTTCGAAGCGCGTGTGCGCGCAGGGATGCCGGGCTGCGTGGTCGGCTACCGGCCGCTGGCGAAGTTCGGGAAGCCGCGGATGACCTGCATGGAGGTCCGTCGCGGAGGATAGGGGGCGTCCCGACTGGCGCGGCGCCTGGTTGACAGAACATGAGCGCCGGTTGCACATTTGCTCCGTCGGCGCGCGCAGGGGCGCATCGGCTAATTCTTTCTGTCTCCTTCGTCTAGCGGTTAGGACACCGGGTTTTCATCCCGGCAACAGGGGTTCGACTCCCCTAGGAGATAAGTTGCAACGGCGCGAGTCCGGACAGCGGGGCGGAACGGCCCCGGACGATGCCATCGCCTCCCGGTTCAACCATGTCCGCGGGCTCGCGGTGCACTTGGTCGGCGTTGCCGGACAGGGAATGTCGGCGCTTGCCGAAGTGCTTCAGGCGCGGGGCGCTATCGTCACCGGTTCGGACGTCGACGAATCGTTCTTCACCACCCCGGTCCTGGAGCGGATCGGCGTGCCGGTGCTCCCGTTCGACCCCGGCAACGTGCGCGGTGCCGACCTCGTCGTCTACTCGGCGGCCTACGACCCCGCCCGCCACCCGGAGCTGCGCGCGGCTCGGGACGCCGGCATGCCGCTCGCCAACTATCCGCAGGCGCTGGGGGGGCTGTCCGCGCACTGCGAAGCGGTCGCGGTGTGCGGCACGCACGGCAAGACCACGATCACGGCGATGCTGGGGACGCTGCTGGACGGCCTGGAGCTGCCGGCGACGGTGCTGGTGGGCAGCCCGGTAGCAAGCTTCGGCGACCGCAGCACGCTCAACCGGGGCACCGAGCTCCTGGCGGCCGAGACCTGTGAGTACCGGCGCCACTTCCTTCATTACCACCCCGACCGCATCGTGCTCTCCGGCGTCGAGTGGGAGCACGTGGACTACTTCACCGACCACCACGACACGGTGGCGGCGTTCGTGGAGTTGTGCCGGCGGCTCCCGCCCGGCGGTGAGCTGGTCTACGACGCCGACGACGCCGGCGCGGCCACGGTCGCGGCGGCCGTCGCCGGTGAGCGCGCCGATGTGGTGCGCACCCCGGTGGGACGCACGGCTCCGGGCTCTTTCCGGATGGACGGCGTCACCCTGGCAGCGGGCCGGACCGTGTTCAGGCTCGCTGCGGTACCTGGAGAGCTCACCCTGCGCGTGCCGGGCGCCCACTCCGCCAAGGACGCCGCCCTGGCCGTCGCGGCGGCGACCTCCCTGCACCGCCGTCACCGCGGCGGCTCGCCCGAGCCGGCTTCCGTGGCGCGCGCGTTGTCCCGGTTCTCGGGGACGCGTCGGCGCAGCGAGGTGGTCGGCGAGGCAGGCGGCGTCACTTTCGTGGAGGACTACGGGCACCACCCGACCGAGATCCGCGTGACCCTGAGCGGGTTGCGTCGCTTCTTCGGAGACCGGCCGCTGGTCGTCGACTTCATGCCGCACACCTACTCCCGTACCGGCGGGTTGCTCGAGGAATTCGCCACTGTCTTCGGCGACGCCGAGCGGGTCATACTCCACGACATCTATGCATCGGCCCGCGAACGCAACGATTCCGGCGTCTCCGGTGAGGACCTGTTCCTTGCGGTCAGCCGCCGCCATCCGTCCGTCGCGTACACGCCGGGCGTTGACGACGGCGATGCCGTGCAGCTCGCGCAGCGTTCCGTGGGTCCCGGAGATGTGTTCGTAACCATGGGAGCCGGCGACAACTGGAAGCTCGGAGCACGTCTGCGCGAACGCCTGCTGCGGGCAGACCGTACCCGATGAAGAGCATGACCGGCTTCGGGCGTGCGGAGCGGCACGTGCACGGCGTCGACGTCACCGCCGAGGCTCGCAGCTACAACAACCGGTTTCTCGACGTGAGCGTGTCGGTGCCGAAGGAGCTGGGCGCCGCGGAGTCGGCGCTGCGGGCGCTGGTCTCCGGCCGGATGTCGCGCGGGCGCGTGGAGCTGCAGATCCGCATGACCGGGGCGGCAGCCCGACCGCGGGTGAGCACCGAGGGGGCGCGCGCGGCCGCCGAACTGCTCCGCTCGATCGCGCGCGCGGCCGGCGCACCCGAGGAGATAACCGTACGGGACATTCTGGAGGCCGACCGCCGGCTTGGCCTGGGAGTGGTAGACGCAGGATCCGACGGGAGCGGACCGGACCCGGAGACTCATGCCGGCGTGCTGGAGGCCGCGCAGTGCTGTCTGGAACGCCTGGACGCCGAACGCGACCGGGAGGGAGCGGAGCTGGAGGCCGATCTGTCCACATGCCTCGACCGGGTGGAGGAGGAGACGGCAGCCCTCTCCGGTTTGGCGGCGGAGTGGCAGGAACGGTTGGAGCGGGACGTGCAGGCGCGCATGGAACGGCTGCTGTCCGCCGATGACGTCGCCGACCGGGTAGTGCCGGCGGTCGCCCTGCTGCTGGCTCGTTCCGATGTCGCCGAGGAGCTCAGCCGCCTGCGAGCTCACCTCGCCGGCATGCGCACGGGGATGGCCGCCGCCGAGGGCCCGCACGGCAAGAAGCTCGAGTTCTACTGCCAGGAGTTGCTCCGAGAGACCAACACGATCGGCGCGAAGGCGTCAGCGGCGGAGGTCGACGGGCACGTTCTGACGGTCAAGGAGAATGTCGAGCGCATGCGCGAGCAGTTACGCAATGTCGAATGAGCGGAGCGAATCACACTCGGAGAGTGAGTGCGGTGGTGACCTGGTGATCACGATCTCGGGCAAGTCGGGCTGCGGCAACTCGACCGTCTCCCGCATGGTCGCGGAGCGCCTGGGCCTGCGTCACATAAACTTCACCCTGCGCGACCTGGCGCGCGAGCGCGGTGTGAGCTTCGAGCAACTGTGGGAACGCGCCAATTACGACCAGTCGGTCGATCACGACCTTGACCGCAGGCTCATGGAGCTCGCCGCCGACGGGGGATGCGTGCTCGGCACGCGGCTGGCGATCTGGCTGATCGAGGACCGGGACCTGTCGGTCTACCTGGAGGCGACCCAGCAGACGCGGGCGGCGCGCATCGCGTCTCGGGAAGTCATGTCGTATGGGGCCGCGCTCACCGCCACCGATCAGCGCGATCGCCGCGATCGCAACCGCTATCTGCGACTGTACGACATCGACATCGATGACGCGTCGCAGGCCGACCTGGTCGTGGACACCGAGGAGCTCGACGAACACGCGGTGGTGGGCAAGATCATCGAGGCGCTGCGCGCCCGCAGCCTGCTCGACTGATCCGGTCTGCCGGCGCCGGTGATTTGCCGGCGGCGCGCTCGATGGCGTACGCTATGCGGCGATGATTCTGCCTCTTGACCTGTTGATAGCCGACGACTCGAACCGCTACGAGCTGTGCTCGGCGTCCATGCGCCGGGCCAACCAGCTCAGCCTTGCCGCCGACGAGGACGTGGAGGCCAACGGCGGCAAGGTGGTGTCCACCGCCGTCAAGCAGATCCTCACCAAGAAGGTCCGCTACGAGATAGAGCGCACAAACCTGTAGTCGACGCGCAGTCTTCCCGGCCATTTGGCCTCCCGGGCCACTGAGTCTCCTGACATGCGCCGGCCGGTGCCGGTGATCTTCGGTCCGACCGCCGTGGGCAAGTCGGCAGCGATCGCTGCGGTGGCGGGGGAACATGACGAGGTCGTCAGTGCCGATGCCCTGCAGGTGTACCGCCATCTTGACATCGGCACCGCAAAACCGACCCGCGCCGAGCGCGAACGGTTCCGCCACCACCTGATCGACATCGCCGAACCCGACGAGCAGTTCGACGCCGGCCGCTTCGTGCGCTGCGCGGATGCCGCGCTGCGCGACATCGGCGCCCGCGGACGCCGCGCGATCGTCGCCGGCGGGTGCGCGTATTACCTGCGGACCCTGGTGTGCGGACTGCCGAAGTCGCCGCGTGGTGACCCGGACATCCGCGCGCGGCTGACCCTGAGGCTGCACGGGGAAGGGAAAGAGACCCTGCGTCGCGAGTTGCAGGACGCCGACCCGGAGTCCGCTCGTCGCATTCATGCCAATGACACGTACCGGATCGTGCGGGCGCTCGAGGTCCTGGCCGCCACCGGCCGGCCGCTCTCGTCGTTCCGGGTGCCGGTCCGCCCGGCCGATCCCGGCCGCTTCCGGCTGGTCGGGCTGCAGCGCCCGCGCGAGGAGCTGGTCGTCCGTATCGACGCGCGGGTGGAGGCGATGCGCGCCGCTGGATTCGCGGAGGAAGTCCGCGAGCTGTTGGCACGAGGCTACGCCCGCACGTGCCCGGGCCTGCGAGGCATCGGCTACCGGGAGCTCGCCGCGGCCGGCGGAACGGCCACGGCGGACGTGTGGGATGCGATCAGACGCAGCACGCGACGCTACGCGAAGCGCCAGATGACCTTCTTTCGGTCGCTTCCCGGCGTGAGCTGGATCGATGCCGATGACCGGGAGGCACTGCGGTCCTTGATCGGCAATCCCTGAGCGGAGAGTCGCCGGCGTCGTTCTGTTGACAGCGGCTGACGTTCTGCCGATACTCCGCACTATCCCATCGACACCCCCCAACAGGAGCGCTGATGCCTTGCGGTCGTAAACGCAAGCGGCACAAGATCGCTACGCATAAACGAAAGAAGAAACTGCGGAAGAATCGCCACAAGAAGGGATAGGACGCTGTCGGGTTGGCGCGTCAGCGGCCTGTCCGACGGAAGCCCTGTTTCGAGTGTGGAGATGAGCCTGCCGCGTGTGCCCGACCGTCGCCGCGCGGCCGACCGCGACCGTGCGGCCGACCGCGACCGTGCGGCCGAACCTGTCGATGGGGTGTCGGCCGCGGTCGCCGATTCGGGGCCGTTCCATGCAGATCCTCTGGAGTAGAGGCGCCAGGCCGGGAAAGGGCGAACGTGTCCTGGATCTGCGCCGCAAGGCGGTAATGGGCGTGATCAATCGCACGCCCGATTCGTTCTTTCCGGCCAGCCGGCATGCTTCCGCCGGAGAGGCGTGCCGGCACGCGCAGGCGATGGCCGCTCGCGGCGCCGCCATCATCGACGTCGGCGGCGAGTCCACCCGGCCGGGATCCGATCCCGTCTCTGCGGACGACGAATGCCGGCGGGTGCTGCCGGTCATCGAGCGCCTGCGTGCCGCCTGTGACGTCGCCATCTCGATCGACACGCAGAAGCCGATCGTTGCCGAACGCGCCCTTGATGCCGGCGCGGATCTCATCAACGACGTGTCCGCACTGGCCGACCCGCACATGCGGTCGCTGGCGGCCGAGCGGGACGTGCCCGTGGTGCTCATGCACATGCGCGGCACGCCCCGCACCATGCAGCGTGCTCCCCACTACGACGCGGTCATCGAGGAGGTCACGGCCGAGCTGCAGGCCGCGATCGACCGTGCGCTTGCGGCAGGCGTCCGCGAAGACCGGATCATCGTCGATCCCGGCATCGGCTTCGGCAAACGGGTCCAGGACAACCTGGCGATCCTCCGTGGTGTCGGCGCGTTCCGCCGGCTGGGCCGGCCCGTGCTGATCGGACTTTCTCACAAGTCCTTTCTCGGAAAGGTTCTGGAGGACCGGCCGGTGGATGGTCGGCATACGGCGTCGATCGTCGGCGGCTGTCTTGCCCTCGCCGGGGGGGCCGATATCATTCGCGTGCATGACGTGGCTGCCGCCGTCGATACCGTCAGGGTGCTGGAAGCGGTGAACGGAGAGACCCTGCGGTGATCCTAGGGCTGGGAATCGACGTGGTCCATCCGCGGCGCCTGCGTCGCTGGCAGGAGTGGCCGGGCCTGTTCGAGCGCTTCTACCATCCTGATGAGCTGGCAGAGTGCCGGAAGAGGGCGGATGGCGGTCTGCTGTCGCTGGCGGCGCGGTTCGCGGCCAAGGAAGCGTTCGGCAAGGCGCTGGGATCCGGCCTGCGCGGCATGGCGCTGCGCGACATCATCGTGACCAACGAGCCCGGCGGCCGACCCGTGCTGCGCGTGATCGGCACCGCGCGCAGGGCCCTGGCGGCGGCGGGCGGGACGGACGTGATGGTGTCGCTGTCGCACGAAGACGAAGCGGCCATCGCGGTCGTGATCATCCAGGGCAACCCACCGCACGCCGGCGATTGAGCGGCCGCATCGCTTGACGCGCACCATTCGAGCAACGGTCGCCTACGACGGGACCGAATTTGCCGGTTGGCAGATCCAGGACAGGCAGCGGACCGTGCAGGGCGTTTTCGAACAGGCCCTCGCGCGTATGCACGGCGGCCGCGTGCCCGTCCGGGCCGCCGGCCGGACCGATGCCGGCGTTCACGCGCTCGGCCAGGTCGTGAGCTTCCGCACCGGGATCGAAAGCCTGACACCGGAGGTCCTGCCGCGCGCGCTCAATTCCTACCTTCCCGACGACGTGCGGGTGGTCGACGCGCGGGAAGAGGAGGACGGCTTCGACGCCCGGCGCTCCGCGCGGTTGCGCGTGTATCGCTACCAGTTGCTGCCGGGCCGGCAGCTTCCTCACCTGCGGCGGTACACGCTGTGGGTGCGCCGGCCGCTGCGGCTGGAGGCGCTCAACCGGATGGCGTCGGCGGTGGTCGGCGAGCATGACTTCACGACCTTCGCGGCCGCCGGCGCGTCCGGATCGTCGCTGCGGCGGGTCGTACAGGCGTCCTTCTTTGCCGATGGACCTCTGATCGTGTTCCGCATTGCCGCCCAGTCCTTTCTCTGGAAGATGGTGCGCAGTCTGGTGGGGACGATGCTGGCGCTGGAAGCCGAGTGCAGGGAAGACAACGCGGCGTCGCGGGCGCGAGTGGCGGAGCTGCTTGCTGCGCCGCGGCGGGAACGGGTGGGGCAGACCGCGCCGGCCTGGGGGCTGTTCCTCGAGCGGGTGTATTACGCCGGCGACCCGCCGCTGGCCGGCGCGCTGCCGTATGATCGTGAACGGGGTCCCGCGGATGAGTGACGTGACTGCCGAGTACTGGAGACTGCTGCGGCTCGCCGAGGACTACTTCGACGGTCAGACGCGCAGCGAGCGGGAGTACGCGGTCCCCGTGCTCCGATCCCGCACACCGGCGGAAGAATCGGCTCGGGAGCCTGGCGGCGATACCGCGCCCGCGGATGCTCCGCGGACGCAGCCGGGATCGACCGTGGAGGCGCTGGCTGCCATCGGCGACGAGGTGTCCGGGTGCAGGCGTTGCAGGCTGTCTGAGGGCCGTACCACCACCGTCCCGGGCGAGGGCGTGCCAAACCCGGAGGTGATGGTGATCGGCGAGGGGCCCGGCGCGGCCGAGGACCGTAGCGGCCGGCCGTTCGTGGGGCCGGCCGGCCAGTACCTGGACCGGTGGCTGGCCGCGATCGAGCTCGACCGCCGCAGGAACTGCTTCATCGCCAACGTGGTCAAGTGCCGGCCGCCCGGCAACCGCGATCCCAACCCGGACGAGGTCGCCGCCTGCATGCCGTACCTGGCGCGCCAGATCGACGTGCTGCGTCCGCGGGCGCTGCTCGCCGTGGGCCGGGTGGCTGCCAACCATCTGCTGGGCGTGACCCGCACCCTGGCCGAGCATCGGTCCGGACGCTACGAGCACCGTGGCCGGCCGCTGTTCGTGACCTACCATCCTAGCGCCGTGCTGCGCGATTCGTCGCTCCGGGCGCCGGTCTGGGAGGACTTGAAGAAGCTGCGCGCCTTTCTCGACCAGACGTAGATGCGAAACATGCAGATGCGGAACATGCCGATGCCGGGAGCCTGAGCGTGTCCAGGTTGGTGGATCTGGCCTTCAACCTGCCGATCGACAGGGGGTTCACCTACCGGCTGCCCGAGGACGTCGACGGCGCGCCGGTCGGCGCCCGAGCCACCGCGCCGTTCGGTGGCCGTACCCTGACCGGATTCGTCGTGGCCGCGCGGGACCGGCCGCCGGCCGGGGTGGCAGTTCGCCCGCTGTCGCGGATCGTCGACGGGGAGCCGCTGGTCGATCGCCGCATGCTGTCGCTGGCGCGCTGGCTTGCGGACACCTACCTGTGCTCCCTCGGCGAGGCGCTGGCCGCGATCGTCCCCGGCGGGCGGCGGGAGTCGCTGCTGCAGGACGCCGTGCAGCCGGCAGTCGCCCACTCGCATCGGCTGACGCCCGCGCAGCGAGCCGCGCTCGAGGGCATCTTGGGGCAGGCGACCGGCACCTCCTACCTGTTCGGGGTGACCGGATCCGGCAAGACTGCGGTGTTCCTGGAGGCGACGCGCAGCACTCTGTCCGAAGGCCGTTCGGTCATCTACCTGGTTCCCGAGATCGGCCTGACCCACCAGGTGGTCGCCGCCTTCACCGCCGCCTTCGGGGACCTGGTCGCCGTGATCCACTCCGGTCTGACGCCGTCGCAGCGCCTCAGGGAGTGGCGGCGGCTGCAGCACGGCCGCGCCCGCATCGCCGTCGGGGCGCGCAGTGCGGTGTTCGCTCCGGTGCGCGAGCTCGGCCTTATCGTCATCGACGAGGAGCATGACGGCTCCTACAAGGCCTCCGCCAGTCCGCGCTATCACGCGCGCCAGGTAGCGGCGCAGCGCTGCCGGGTGGAGGGGGGGCGCCTGGTGATGGGGAGCGCCACCCCCTCGGCGGAGGCGTTCCTGCGGATGCAGTCCGGTGCAATCGGCCGCTACGACCTCGCGCGGCGCGTGGGCGGCGGCGCGCCCCCTCGTATCCACCTCGTGCAACGCATGCCGAACCGCGGTGTCCTGGGCCCGGAGCTCACCGACGCGTTGCGCCGCGTACACGCCGAGGGCCGGCAGAGCATCCTGTTCCTGAACCGGCGCGGGTTCTCCCACTTCTTCCATTGCCGTTCCTGCGACTACGCGATGACCTGCGAGCGCTGCTCGGTCACGCTGACCCTGCACCGGCCGTCGGGAGCGCTGGTCTGCCACTACTGCGGCTACCGGACCAGGCCGCTGCGCTCGTGCCCGGAATGCCGTTCGCTGGACGTCCGCTACGCCGGATTCGGGACACAGCGGGTGGAGGTCGAGCTGCGGCGGGTGCTGCCCGATGCGCGGATCGAGCGTGCGGATGCGGACTCGGTTCGCGGCCGTGGCAGGTTCGCGGAGCTGCTCGAAGGGCTTCGCGACGGATCCATCGACGTGCTGGTGGGCACGCAGATGGTCGCCAAGGGGCTGGACCTGCCCGGAGTCAAGCTGGTGGGCGTGGTCGATGCGGACACGTCGCTGCGTCTGCCCGACTTTCGCGCCGCGGAACGCACCTTCGCGCTGCTGGTACAGGTGGCCGGCCGCGCGGGCCGGGCCGCCGCCGACGGAGAGGTGTACATCCAGAGCGCCCATCCGGAGGCGGCGCCGATCGCCCATGCGGCCGCCGGCCGCGTCGCGGAGTTCATGGCCGGCGAGCTCGCCGCGCGCCGCGATCAGCGCTTTCCGCCGTTCGTGCGCCTGGTCCGCCTGGTCGTGCGGGGCCGGGACGAAGAGAGGGTCGCCGAAGCGATCGATCGGCTGGCGGAGGCGCTGGCTGCGGAGCCTGCGATGAAGGCCGCCGGCGTGGACGTTCTGGGGCCGGCGCCCTGCCCGATCGCCAAGGTGGCGCGCAACCACCGCCACCACCTGCTGGTGCGCGCGCCGGCGATGCGCCCTATCCTGGCCACGGTGCGGCGCCTCGTCGGAGGGCTGCGGCTGGAGCCGGGAGTGCACCTGGAGCTCGATCCGGACCCCGTCGCCGTGCTGTAGAATCGGGGAGGATGCTGGAATTGGTCACGTACCCTGACCCCCGCCTGAACGTGCGGTCGGAGCCGACCGACCCGGACGAGGTACGCGATCTGGTCCGCGCGATGTTCGAGACGATGTACGCCGAGGAGGGGATCGGACTTGCGGCGGTGCAGGTCGGCCGGCCGCTGCGCGTGTTCATCACCAAGGTCCGGGACGACCGCGAGCGCGTCTACATCAATCCGGAGATCGTCGAGACCTCGATCGAGGAGGACACCGCGGAGGAAGGCTGCCTGAGCATCCCCGACAAACGCGCCGACATCACCCGTCCGGTCCGGGTGGGCGTGCAGGCGACCAATCTCAAGGGCCGCACCTTCCGCCTGAACGCCCAGGGCTTGCTGGCGCGCGCGATCCAGCATGAGCTGGACCACCTGAACGGCCGGCTGTTCATCGACCACCTGGAAGAACGGGAGCGTGCGGCGCTGCTCGCCGATTATCCCGGGTCGCCGCGTTGAAGTCCGTCGACGTGCGGCGGATCTCCGTGGCGAGCTCCTACCTGCCGGATGTCGAGGCGATGTTCGTGAGCTTCATCGAGCAACACGGTGTCTGCCTTGCGCACGCGACGGAGCCTCTGGCCGCAACGTAGCGGCGTGATCATGCGGGTGCTGTTCGCCGGTACGCCCCGGTTTGCGGTGCCGGCGCTGGTGGCGGTGGCCGGCCGGTTCGAGGTCTGCGGGGTGCTCACGGCTCCGGACCGCCCGGCCGGGCGCGGCCGCCGACTGACGTCCGCACCGGTCGGGATAGAGGCCGACCGCCTGGGGTTGCCGGTGATCGCTCCCCATCGGCTCGATGACGCCGCGACGCGTGAACTGGCCGGCCTGCGCGCCGATGTCCTGGCGGTGGCCGCGTACGGCATGATCTTCACTCAGCGGTTTCTCGACCGGTTCCCGCGCGGTGCCGTGAACGTGCACCCGTCGCTGCTGCCCCGGTTTCGCGGCGCCGCGCCGATTCCCGCGGCCATCCTCGCCGGTGACCGGGAGACCGGCGTCACCATTCAGCGAGTGGTACGGCGCCTGGACTCCGGGCCGATCATGGCCACGCGAATCCATCCCCTGGACGGCGCCGAGACCACCGGACAGTTGACGGAGGCGCTGGCGGAGACGGGCGCCGACCTCCTGGTCGAAGTGCTGGCCGGCCTTGAACGGGGAACGGTTTCGGAGCAGGCACAAGTCGAGGAACAGGCGACCTATTGCGCGAAAATGGCAGCCGCCGACGCCCGGATCGACTGGAACGCCCACGACGCAGCCGTCATCGAGCGGATGGTTCGCGCGTACGATCCCTGGCCGCGCGCCCACTGCCGGCTGGGCAAGCGGCGCCTCAATCTGCTGGCAGCAGCCCTGGGCGCCGATCTGCCACCGGGCGTGCCGGGACAGGTCGCTCGCGTGGATGGCGATCACGGGATCCTGGTGCATACGGCGCGGGGCACGCTGGGTGTCACCGAGTTGCAGCTCGAAGGCCGGCGCGCGATGGACTGGAGGTCGTTCGCCAACGGCTTCGGCGGCCTTGCAGGAGTACGGCTCACGTGAGCGAGACCCCGCGCGGCACCACCGTCGTGACGTTCCCGCTGGCGTTGCTGACCGCGGCCGTCCTGATCGCGACGGCCGCCGTCACGTTCTTCGCCATGGTCCGCGGGGAGGAGGAGACCCAGGTGCCGGCGATTGTCGGCGAGGACCTGCTGGCGGCGATGGAGCAGCTCCAGGAAAAGGGACTGGTCGCCCGCGTGGAGGGGCGCTTCACGTCGGAGGTGCCGATCTGGCACGTGGTGGCGCAGACCCCGGAGGCCGGTTCCCTGGTCAAGGCGGGCCGGCCGGTCACGGTGGTGGTCAGCCGCGGCCTGGCCGTCCCGGAGGTCGGCGACTACCTGGGTAGAGACATCGACCAGGTGCGCCTGGAACTGCAGACGCTGTCGGCCACCGGCGAGTCGCCGATCAGGATCCGCGAGGACGGCCCGCGCATCACCGATCCCCGTCCGGCCGGTACCATCCTCGGACAGAGCCCGGACCCGGGCGCGGAGGTCGCCGAGGGTCTGACGATCCTGGTGACCGTGAGCCGCGGCCCCCAGGGCGACCTGGTTGAGGTTCCCTACTTCATCGGCACCACCTACGTAGCCGCCCTTGCCGCGCTGGCCGAACGCAACCACGCCTTCGTGTTCACGGTCCGTGCCGGCGGCACCGAGGCCTTGCCGGGAACGGTGGTCTTCCAGTCCCCCAACGGCGGCGCCGAGGTCCCGCACAGCACCGTCCTGCAGGTGGGTATCACCCGCCCTGCGCCGGAGAGCGACGACCTGGTGTTCGGCATGTACGAGTACGAGGTGGAGCAGTACCCGATCCTGGTGGACCTGACGCTGACCGCGGAGATCCCCGACCAGCCGGACCCGGTCGTGCTGCTGGAGACGCGCTCCCAGGGCGGCCCGCTCGCAGTCCCCTTCGTCACCCACCGGGACGCGGCACTGGTGCTGACCGTCCTGGACCGGCAGGTCGATCGCCGGCCGGCCGAGCGCTTCGCCATCGACTGACCTGCCACGCCCGTGGTACACTGCGTGGCTGCAACGCGAGCGTCGTATAATGGTTATTACCCGAGCTTCCCAAGCTCGTGACGGGGGTTCGATTCCCCTCGCTCGCTGACCTCGCGTACCGGTCAGCTACCGTGGATACCTGCGGCGCAACCCCTGCACGGCAACGCGATATGAGCCCAAGTAGAGCGCCGCCTGCACCCCAAGGGCGGGCAGTGCCCACGCGCGGGTGTGCGGGGCTGCGCTGACGAAGACCAGGCTGGCGGCCATCGCTCCCCACAGGAGGGCGCCGACGGCCGGGTTCGCGTAGCGGGCGGCTGTGGTGCCGCGCCGGCCGCGGCGCAGGTTGCGGTAGATCAGGTGGTGCAGGTGGGCCTTGTCGGCGCGTCCGGGGCCATCGCCTTTGTGGAGGGTCTTCCTGAGGATCGAGTACAGCGTTTCCGACACCGGGTAGCCCAGCACCACGAGGACGATCCATGGGGACACCTCGGGATTGCGCTGCGGCAGCATGACGCCGACGGCGGCCAGGAGGAAGCCCACCAGGTAGGCGCCGCCGTCGCCCATGATGACCGGGCCGCGCGGGAAGTTGACCAGCAGGAAGCCGGCGACGGCGGCGCCGACGAGCAGGGCGAGTGCCGCCAGCCCGTGGTCGCCCGCTTGCAGGGCGACCACGCCGAACGCAGCCAGCATGATGAGGACGCCGCCGGCCGACAGACCGTTGAAGCCATCGATGATGTTGACCGAATGGGCGATGCCGGCCATTGCGAACGCCGTGAACGGGATCGCGATCCAGGGGTACGCCAGGGCATAGCGGTCGACGAAGCCGATCTCCACTCGGGCGACCACGTGGCCGGTGACCAGGCTGAACAGAAGGCCCGCGAGCAGTGTCGCGGACATGCGCATGGTGCCGGAGACCTTCTTGGTGAAGTCCTCGGCGAGACCGGCTCCGAAGGCCAGCAGGCCGCAGACGCCCAGGATCGCCAGCTCGCCCCGGATCGGCGGCGGCGCGGCGAGCGTGGCCGCCCAGTAGCCGGCGAACACGGCGACGCCGCCGATTCGCGGCACCACGGTGCGCTGGACCTTCTGGGGGCCGCTCAGGCTGTCCAGGCTGAGCCGGCCGTGCCAGCGTCGGGTCACGACGATCAGTATGCTGGCGGCGAGGGAGACGCCGGCGCCGATCAGGGCCGGAAGCGCTACCTGGTCGATTGGCGTTGTCCTGAAGGTGGGTTGCCGGCGGCCGGCATGCGCCCTTCAGACAAGGGCGACGGCCTTCGCCAAGCCGGCGGTCCAGCCGCCGTCGGCGTTGTACGCGGCTCCGGTGACGAAGCCCGACTCGTCTCCGGCCAGGAATAGCGCCACCCGGGCGATGTCCTCGGGGACCCCTATACGGCCCAGCGGCGCGATCTGCTCTCCGAACCGCCGGCTCTCCGGCCGTTCGCTGAGAAACGGCGCCGACATCGGCGTGTCGATCCACCCCGGGCAGATGCAGTTGACGCGCACGCCCTCGGGGCCGTGATCGAGCGCCATGGCGCGGGTGAGCTGCATCGCGGCTCCCTTGGTGGCGCAGTACCCGGCGATGTCGGATTCGGCGTAGAAGCTGTTCGCGGAGGCGGTGATGATGAACGAGCCGCCGCCGGAGCGGATCATGGCGGGAATGCCGAACTTGCCGAGCAGGAACGCGCCCTTCACGTTCACGGCGAACATGCGGTCCCAGTCCTCCTCCGGAAGATCGACGACGGAGCCGTCCCGGAGAATCGCCGCGTTGCTGAACACGACGTGCAGGGCGCCATGCTCGCCCAGCGTCCGCTCGACGACCGCCTCCACCTGGTCGGCGGCGCCCACGTCCGCGGCGATCGGAACGATGCGGCCGTCCCCGGCGCTCGCGGTCTCATCGAGGCCGGCCGAGTCGATGTCGATCGCCACCACGACTGCACCTTCGGCGGCGAACAACCGCGCAGAGGCACGGCCGATGCCGCTGGCGGCACCGCTCACGATCGCCACCTTGTCCCTCAGTCGCATCCCGGTCGCCTCCCTTCAGAACTCGTTGGCCGGCGTGATCGACGGGTCCCACCGTTCTGCGGTCAGCAGGCCGATCGCCGCGGCCAGCGCCGCCGGGGATCCGATGCGCCGCAGCGCCTCCACCGCGTAGGTCGCGACCTGACCGCAGCGGTCGTCGAGCGCGTGGATCAGGTCGTCCTGCGCGGCGGACGCGGCCGGACCCAGGCGAGCGAGCGCCGTGGCGGCGTTCACGCGCACCTGGTCGCGCACGCTCCAGGTTCTCATCTCCTCCTCTTCCCATGCGGTCCTGTTCAGCCGGAACAGCGCTCCCAGCGGCGCTGCCGCTTCAGATGCACCGATGGCGCCCAGCGCATCCGCCGCCGTTCGCACCACGAGATGGGACGGGTCGTCCAGCGCGCCGATCAGCGCCGGGACGGCTGCCAGCGCCTGCCGGTCCATCTCGCCCAACGCGAACGCGGCGTTCATCCGCGCCCACCCGTCCCCGCCTTCCAGCAGGTCCAGCAGGGGAGGGACCGCGGCGGTGCCGATTGCGGACAGGGCATAGGCGGCGTCGTCGAGCCGCAGCGCGCTCTCGATCGAGCCGTGACGGCGATGCTGCTCGGCCATCCGTGTCCGCATCATCGAAGCGGCGTCGCCACGGCCGCGCAGTGACTCGATCAGCGCGGAGACCGCCGGCCCGCCGATCGCTCCCAGTGCGTAGACGGCGGCCACCCGCACCGGGTCGGGACGGCGATTCAGGCAGCTCATCAGGGCGGAGACCGCCGGCGCCGCATCCCCTCCCAGGGTCGCCAGCGTTTCGGCTGCAGCCACCCGGTCCGCGTCCGGGCGGTCGTGCTCCAACGCGGACAGCAGCGCGCTCACGCCGACGCGAGGCTGACGGTGGGGCAATGCGCCGCTGCGAAGGCTCGCGTAGCGGTCTCCGGCGCCGCGAAGCCAGTCCCAGAGATGCGACCAGGCGAGCGACATCCGGTCGCCACCGTAGCGCTCCGGGTCGCTCCACAGGTGATCGGGTCCCGCCCGGCCGTCTGGCTGCGGCAGCGACGCGCGCTGATAGATGAACTTGACCATGAACCGCCTCTGGCCGCTCAGGTTGATGCCGGCCGCGTGGCCGACGTCGAAGTGGGTGATGGAAACCGTACCGGCCGGCCCGGAAACCGCCAGCGGCCGCCCGCGCTCGGCTTCGTTGAGGGTGGTGTTCAGGTGTGTCCCCGGTATCACGTGGGTGGGGCCCAGGGAATCGGGCGTGTCCTGCGGGTAGTACATGACCCGCGCATAGCGGATGTGGTGGTGACGCGGCCGCGCGAGCGGGGTGTAGGAGTCCTGGTGGCAGTTGGCCGCGAGCTTTGCGGCGCGATCCAGTCCGGGATCTTCCGGAGGCTCCTCCACGTGACAGAAACGGTGCGGGTGCTCCAGGTAGTCCGGTCCCAGCAGGGTCTGGAGGGCGCCGTGCACTTCCGGGGACTTCAGCACGTGCCGCATTTCCGGCACCAGCGGGAGGATGTTGTTGCCGGGGTTGCCCGCCCGGTCGGGGATCGACTTGTCGAGCCGCCGCCGGATGGACTCGTGCAGCTCGCGCGGCAGCGACGGCTGCAGGATCAGGTAGCCGTCGGCGATGAACTGCCGAACCTGCTCGTCGCTCAGGGGATTCGTGGTGCCGGTGTGCCCGTTGTCCATGGTGGCTCTACTCTACTCCGGCTGATACCGCGGCTCCGGTTGATACCGCGGCCACGGCCGCCCGCGCGCCTGCATGCAGCAGGGCCAGCTCGTCGACGAGCTCGAAGAACCGGCAGCCCCTGCCGACCCAATCGGCGGCTGCGTCAGGCCCGGATGGCGTGGTGCCGAACGCAACGCCGTGTTGCAGGCACAGGTCGAGCACGGTGCCGAGCGCCGCTTTCATGTCCGGGTGATCGTACTCGCCAGGATGCCCCAGAGAGATCGCCGTGTCGTAGGGGCCCACGTACACCATGTCCAGGTGCGGGGTGGCGACGATCTCGGCTGCGCGCTCCAGGCCGGCCATCGTCTCGATGTGGGCGATCACGGCGGTCGCCTCGTTGCTGCGCCGCAGCCAGTCGGCGTCGTCCTGCGGGTACGTGTAGTCGGCGCCGCCGTAGCCGGGCGCACCGGCGCGGCTGCCGAGCGGCGGGTACTTGACCAGATCGACCAGCTCGGCCACCTGCTCGGCCGATTCGGTGCGCGGGAGCTGGATGCCCACCACCCCCGCGTCCAGCAGCCGCGCCACTTCGGATCGGTTCAGCTCGCCGACCTTGGAGATGACCGGAATGCCGTTGTCCCGGGCAGAGAGCACGAAGTCGGGAAGCTCGCTGCCCTCGAACATGCCGTGCTCCTTCTCGACGAAGATGAAGTCGAAGCCGGCGTTGCGGAAGATCTTGACCAGCGACGGCCGCAGGTACTCGACCGCCATCGCGCCGAGCAGCGGCGGCCCGCCGCGCACGCGCCGCCTGAAGCCGCGTCCGAGCGCCGTCGGGTCATGCTGCGCGCCGCGGTCGTTCTCTGTGGTCCTGGCCATCGTCATCCTCCTCTGTCGCGGGTCGGTGTCAGTGCGATCGTGTGGATCTCGTCCGGCTCCTGCGTGTAGTCGTGCTTGGCATGCCGTGGAACGCTCAGGGGAGTGGATGCTACGCTGCATCCTCCGCGGTGACCATCAGGTCACGCGGCATCGTTACCATATATGAACGCCCGAACCCCATCCGGCTCGATCGCCGAACGATCCTTGATCGCCAATCGCTCCTCGATTGCCGAGCACTTCCGCGCCGCCTCCGAGGTCATGCCCGCCGGCGTCAATTCCTCCACCCGGGTCAACAAGGCGCTCGGCACGCCGATGTACGTCGCGCACGCCGAAGGCGGCCGCATCACCGACATCGAGGGGCGCACCTTCATCGACCTGTGCTGCGGCCACGGCGCGGCGCTCCTGGGACACGGGCACCCGGCGATCGCGGACGCGCTCGCGACCGCGGCCGAGATCGGCTTCCCTTCCGTCTACGAGACGCCTCACCACGAGGAGTTGGCGCGGCTGGTGTGCCAGGCGGTACCGTCGGCGGACCGGGTGCGGTTCTGCTCCTCCGGATCGGAGGCGACGCTGCACCTCATCCGCGCCTGCCGCGCGCACACCGGCCGCGACAGGATCATCCGCATCGAGGGCCATTTCCACGGCTATCACGAGCTGATCTACATCGGCGGTCATCCGCCGGCCGATCAACTGGCGCGAAACCGCACGCAGCCCTACCTGGAGTCGCCCGGCATCCCAAGCGAGTTCGCTCGCCTGATCGTCCCCATTCCGCACAACGACGTGGACGCCCTGGAGCAGGCGATCGAGCGCCACGGTCAGGAGACGGCCGCGCTCATGCTGGAGCCCGTGAACTGGAACTGGGGGGCGATCCGGCCGGAGCCCGCCTACCTGCAGCGCATGCGGGATCTCACTGCCGAGGCCGGCATCGTGCTGTTCTTCGACGAGATCCAGTCGGCGTTCAAGACGCGCCACCTGACCGCGCAGGCCGAGTACGGCGTCACCCCAGACGTCACCACCATCGGCAAGTCGCTGGGCGGAGGGCTGCCGGTGTCCGCGTTCTCCGGTGACGCCCGGATCATGGACCTCTTTCAGCCGGTCGGCCCGGTGCAGCACTCCGGGACGTTCAACGCCCACCCCGTGCCAATCCTCGCGGCCCTGGCGTTCGTGCGGGAGACCGGCAAGCCGTATTTCTACGACACGCTGGAGGCGCTGGAGGACCACTTCGATCGCGGCCTGAAGCGCATCATCGCCGACCATGGGCTGAACATGATCGCGCCCGTGTCCGGCGGGCGGTTCACCGTCATCTTCGGGCGCATCACGCCGCCGTCCCGGTACGAGGACTGCCTCTGCCACGACAAGCGGGTGATGCTGCGGTTCATCAAGGGCTGCTACGACCGCGGCGTCTACCTGCACGACTACGGCGGCGGCCCGATCCACCACGGCTTCTCCGTGCAGCACACGACGGCCGATCTGGACGAGGCGTTGAACGTGATGGAGGACGCCTTGGCGGAGATGAAGCGCGGCGGAGCGGTCCCGACGGTCTGATAAGCGGCATGACGGTCACGATCCCCTGGAACGCCTGGTTCGAAGACGGCGAGCTTGAGCTTTCGTTCCCGGACGCATGGCACGTGGACGCGTTGCGCATGCGCGCGCCGCCGGCGCCGCCGGCGACGATAGCGGAAAGGATCGCCGCGCCTCTGGACAGCGAGCCGCTCCGCCTCCTGGCGCGCGGCAAGCGGCGGGTAGGCATCGCCGTGGACGACATTGCCCGCCCGACGCCCGTGCACGAGTTCCTGCCGCAGGTGGTGGACGAGCTTCTGGCCGCCGGCGTTCCGGAAGACGGCATCCAGGTGTTCGTGGCCTCCGGCGCCCACCGTACGCCGGTGCGCGGCGACGTGGTGCGCAAGATCGGCGCGCCGCTCGCCGAGCGGCTGAAGGTCGTCTACCACAACCCGTACGACAACCTCGCCGACCTGGGCCGGACCAGCAACGGCGTGCCGATCGCGATCAACCGCAGCTACCTGGACTGCGACTTCCGCATCAGCATCGGCGGGATCACCCCGCACGACTTCGCCGGCTTCGGCGGCGGCTACAAGACGGTGACGGTGGGCCTGAGCGGCATCCGCGCGCTGCACGAGACCCACATCGAGCGGATCGCCGAGTTCGACGCCGGCGTCGCCCGCATCGAGGGCAACCGCTTCCAGGAGTACGTGCAGGAGATCGGGGCGAAGGTGGGGATCGACTTTGCGATCAACGCCGTGATGACCGCGCGGCGGGGGATCGCCGACCTGTTCGCCGGCGACCCTGATGCCGTGTTTCGCAGCGCGTGCGCGTCGGCGCGCGAGCGGTATGCCACGCCGACCGCGGGCGGCTACGACGTCGCGGTGCTGAACGCCTACCCCAAGGACATCGACTGGGTGCAGTCGCTGATGGCCTTGAACGTCGCGTTCTTCGGCAACGAGACGCTGGTGGCAGAAGGCGGCACGGTGGTGGTGACCACGCCGGCGGTCGACGGCGGGGCGCTCCACTACCTGGGCGGCGAGGGCATGGAGGGCTACGCCGTGGCGGGCGCGGACGCCATGCGGGGCCGGCGGCTGATCGTTTGCTCGCCCGGCCTGAACCGGCACGACGTGCGCGCCTACTTTCCAGCGGGCTCCGCCTCGCATGCGACCTGGCACGACACGCTGGCCGAGCTGAAGACCGTGCACGGCCAGGAGTGCCGGGCGTGCGTGGTGGAGTGCGCGTCCATGCAACTGCTCGCTCCCTGATCCGCCGCCGTGGCAGTGGCTTCCGGTCATTGCGTTGTGCGTCGCCCACGTGGCCGTCATGTTCCGGGTCGATTGCGTCGCTTGGCGGCCGTCGGATATGGTCCGGGTACGGCGACAGGGACGTCCGCTCATGGCTGAACAAGACGTGATTGCAAAGCCCAAGGCTTCCGGCGGGACCGTGATCCCGACAGCCGCTGCGCAGCGGCCGGTGTTGGAGAACGGGGATCGACTCACGCGGTGTGAGTTCGAGCGCCGGTACCTGCTGCGATCGGACGTCAAGAAGGCGGAACTGATCGAAGGAGTCGTCTACATGCCGTCACCAGTACGTTTTGCCGGGCACGGAGAGCCCCATGCAGCGATGCTGGGCGTGCTTCTACACTACGGCGCTTTCACGCCGGGCGTGCGCGTGGGCGACAATGCCACCGTTCGTCTCGATCTCGACAACGAACCCCAGCCTGACATCTTGCTGCGCATTGAGCCTGCGGCGGGCGGCCGGTCGCGTGTGAGCGACGAAGACTACATTGACGGCGCGCCGGAGTTGGTCGTCGAGGTCGCCGCCAGCAGCGCAGCGATCGACTTGCACGACAAACTGAACGCCTATCGGCGCAACGGCGTGCCGGAGTACGTGGTCTGGCGGACCGAGGAGGGGCGTATCGACTGGTTCGTGCTGGCGGACGGCGAGTATCGTCCTGTGCCGCCCGATGATGAAGGGGTGATCCACAGCCGGATCTTCCCGGGTCTGCGCGTCGCTGCTGGCGCGCTACTGAGTGGGGACCTCGCGCGCGCTCTCGCTGAGCTGGAGAAGGGGATCGCATCTCCCGAACACGACCGGTTCGTCGCCCGGCTGGCCCGGCACGCGTAAAGCCTCGCTGACGAATGCGCGTGCTACGCGACGACCCGGCAGGCCGTTGCGCGTCCCATGGCAATCCGGATGCCTCGGCTGATGGCTGATTCCCCGTTCCGCGTAGGCGCCATCGGCTGCGGCGCCCGCGGGCGCTCGCTGCTCCGACATGCCGCGCGCGCCGACGATGTCGAGATAACGGCGCTGTACGACCCGAACCCCCAGGCGGCGCTGCAGGCGCAACGGGAGCACGCCCCGGACGCGGCCGTGGTGGACGGCATCGATCAGGTGGTGAGCCGCGACGACGTCGACCTTGTGATCGTCGGCTCTCCCGACCACGCCCACCGCGAGCCGGCCGTGGCGGCCTTCGAGCACGGCAAGCACGTGTTCTGCGAGAAGCCGCTGGCTACCACTTCCGAGGACTGCCGGGCGATCTGGAGCGCCGCGCAGGCGGCAGACCGCGAGCTGATCGTCGGCTTCGTGCTGCGCTACGCGCCGTTCTACCGGGGGATCAAGCAGCGCCTGGACGACGGTGACCTGGGTCCGATCATGTCGATCGAAGCGAACGAGAACCTGCCGTTCGCGCAAGGGGCCTTCTTCCGCCGCGACTGGCGGCGGTTCCGCCGTTTTACCGGCACCTATCTGCTGGAGAAGTGCTGCCACGATCTGGACATCCTGTGCTGGTTCGCCGATTCGCTGCCGCGGCGCGTGGCGTCGTTCGGCGGCCGGTCGTTCTTCACCCCCCGCTCCGATGCGCCGCTGTACTGCCGCGACTGCGACCTGGACTGCGCCCACCGCCTGGAGCTCGATCCGCTGCCTCCGAAGCCGGAGTCGGAGCCGGAGTTGACGCGCGGCAAGGACCTGGACTTGTGCTGCTTCAACTCGGCGCAGGACATCGTCGACAACCAGGTGGTGATCATCGAGTTCGCCAACGGCATCCGCGCTACCTTCCATAGCAACCAGAACGCCGCAAGCCCCAGCCGCCGCATGTACCTGGTCGGCGAGCGGGGATGCATCGAGGGCGACATCTACTGGGGATTCTTCCAGTACGCGCCGATCCGCTACACCGGCGACTGGGAGGGGCTGCCGTGGGAGCGAACGGAGGTGGTGCGCGCGGGCCAGCACGGCGGCGGCGACGACTCGCAGTTCGGGGACTGTCTCCGGCGGCTGCGCGACGGCCGTCCCATGATGTCCGGAGGCCGTGAAGGGCTGGTCGCCTGCATCACCGCCCTCGGGATCGACGAAGCGCGCTCGACCGGTGCGGTGGTCGATCTGACAGACACCTGGGAGGCGTACGGCCTGAGCGACGGAGCGGGGGAAGCCGCCGCCGGCGGGCGATGATCACGGCGGTCGACGTCACCCGCAGCTACCGGGCGGGCAGCGGCCTCGTCACGGCGCTGGACCGGGTAAGCATCGCGATCGAGGCGCGGACGCTCACGGTCCTGCACGGGCCGTCAGGGTCGGGCAAGACCACCCTGATCAACATCCTGGGCGCACTGGACCAACCGACCAGCGGCGCCGTGCTGCTGGACGGCGCCGAAATCACCGCGCTCAACGAACCCGAGCGTGACGAGTTGCGGCGCCTGCGCATGGGGTTCGTGTTCCAGTCGGTGGCGCTGATCGCCGCCATGTCGGCGCTGGAGAACGTCGAGTTCGCGCTTCGCATCGCCGGCGCCGACCGCAACGGACGGGAGGAGCGCGCCAGGGAGTGTCTGGCGATGGTCGGGCTGCGCTCGCGGATGAACCACCGGCCGGGCGAGCTGTCGGGCGGCGAACAGCAGCGCGTGGCGATCGCGCGCGGCTTCGCCCACCGCCCGCAGGTGCTGTTCGCGGACGAGCCGACCGCGGAGCTGGACACGCACACCGGCCTGCAGGTGGTCGGCATCCTGCGCGAGCTCACCGGCGAGCAGGGAGTCACGGTGGTGATGAGCAGCCACGACCCGGCGATCGTCGACATGGCCGACCAGCGGGTGTCGCTGCGCGACGGGCGCGTCGTGGAGCCGGACCCCGCCGTGCCGGGGGCCGCCCCATGAGCACCGCTGCCGGTGCTGCCACCGGCCCCGCCGGTGCCGGACCGCGCCCGCGCGGCGCAGGAGTGCGCTGCGAGAACCTGGTGCGCATCTTCAAGACCGAAGAGGTCGAGGTGGTCGCCCTGCAGGGGCTGGACCTGGAGATCGAGGCGGGCGAGGTGATGGCGATCATCGGCTCCAGCGGCAGCGGCAAGTCGACCCTGCTCAACATCCTGGGGGGACTCGACCGTCCGTCGGCGGGGACGGTGGAGGTCGGCGGCGCCGACCTGCTCAAGTTCAGTCCCCAGGACCTGGTGCGCTATCGGCGCGAGACGGTCGGCTTCGTCTGGCAGAACAGCGCCCGCAACCTGGTGCCGTACCTGACCGCTGCGGAGAACGTGGAGGTGCCGATGCTGCTGGCGCGCCGCCGCGGGCGGCGGCGGCAGCGGGCGCTGGAGCTGCTGCGGCAGGTCGGCGTTGACCACCGGGCGGGCAACCGGCTCATGGAGCTCTCCGGGGGCGAGCAGCAGCGGGTGGCAATCGCGGTGGCGCTGGCCAACGAGCCGCCGCTGCTGCTGGCCGACGAGCCGACCGGAAACGTCGACTCGCAGACCGCCCGCCATCTGCTCGCGACGTTCCGGGAGGTGAACCGCGACTTGGGCGTGACCGTGGTCATCGTCACCCACGACCGCGCCGTGGCGCAGTCGGTGAGCCGCGTGGTCGCCATCCGTGACGGACGGACCTCCAGCGAGTTCATCCGCCAACGCGATGCTGCGGGTGGGGAAGGCGGCGACCCGCAGATCGCGCGGCCGGCCCTGCACATGGAGGAGGCGGACTCGCACCGGGAGTACGTCGTCGTCGACCGTGTGGGCCGGCTGCAGATCCCCCGCGATCACCTGCAGGCGCTGTCGATCTCCGGGCGCGACCGCGTGCGCGTGGACCTGGAGGACGACAACATCGTCATCCGGCGCGCCGATGACGACTCCGATAATCCGCCGAACACGTGAGCGGCGACGTCCGCCTGGCGGCCTATGCCCCTGCCGACGGCGGCGTCAACGATCACTGCATCGTGCGCGCCGCGGACGGCTGGCACTACTTCTTCATCTATCGCCGCTACGACCTCTGGGACGGCGTGGGCACCACCGCCGGCAGTACCATCGGCCACGCGTACTCACCCGACCTGTTCGCGTGGCGCACCTGCGCCGATGCCCTGCAGCCGGATGCGGACGCGGGGGCGTGGGACGGCACGCACGTCTGGGCGCCGCACGTCCTCCGGCGCGGCGGGTACTGGTACATGGCGTACGCCGGCGTCGACCGGCACGGCATTCAGCGCCTGGGGATCGTCCGCTCGGCCGATCTCCACGACTGGGAGCGGTTCCTGGATGGACCGGTCCTGGACGCCGCCCTGCTCCCGTGGTTCGACCGCAACGCCCCGCACGCGCACTTCTACGACTGCCGCGATCCGTTCCTGCTGGAGCATGACGATAAGTACCTGCTGTACTACACGGCGCGCGCGGACGACGACGTGCCGTGCATCGCCGCCGCGTCCAGCGACGACCTCCTGCGCTGGCAGGACCGGGGCCCAGTGCTGCGCATGGTCCACTACCAGCCGGACGGGCAGCAACGCACGCCGCTTGAGTCGTGCTGCGTCTTCCGCCGCGGCGGCCTCTGGTACCTGGTCTACCAGCTCCGCGGCATCCGCTATCACGTCTCGGGCGATCCGCTCGACTGGCACGGCACGCCGCCGCGCACCTTCAGCACCACGAAGTGGCTGTTCCGCTGGGCCGACCGGGAGCGGAGCCTGCACATCTACAAGACCCGCTCCTTCTTCGGCGTGCTGCGCTTCGGCCTGGTGCGCTGGGACGGGGACCGCATGCTGCCGGACCACGGCCCGGCGGCCGGCTACCAGATGCCGTGGCCGTAGGAGCTCTTCGAGATCCGATTGGCGATCAGCACCAGCGCCAGTCCCAGCACCGAGTACACCAGGCCGATCGCCGTCGCAGCGGAGTACTGTCCCTGTACCAGGCCGAGGCGCAGCACGTAGATGTCGGTGACGTAGGCGATCCTGCGAGTGGACAGGTTCATCAGGTTGTAGAGCTGGTCGAAGCCTGCCTGCAGGATGCCGGGAATGGCGAGCACCAGCAGGATGGAGACGATCGGCACCATGCCGGGGAGCGTGATGTGACGGGTCTGGCGGAGCTTGCCGGCCCCGTCGATGTCCGCCTGCTCGTACAGCTCGGGATTGATGTTGGCGATCGTGGCCAGATAGATGATGGTCCCCCAGCCGATCTCCTTGAAGATGGCCGTGACAACGACGATCGGGATGAACGCCTTCTCGTCCGCCATCAGCGCCACGGGCTCCGCCCCGAACAAACCGATGATCACGTTTACGGGGCTGTGTGCCTCGTAGTCGAGGATGCGATAGGTGACCGCGGCCATGATCACCCACGAGAGGAAGTGGGGCAGGTAGCTGACCGTCTGCACCGTCCGCTTGAATCCCGAGTGCCGGATCTCGTTCAACAGGAGCGCGAGGATGATGGGAGCCGGCCAGCCGAACACGAACTTGACGACCGAGATGCGCACCGTGTTGCGCAGCACGTACCAGAATTCCGGGTCCTGAAAGAACCAGAAGTTGTACAGGATCGGTTTCGACCAGGGGCTGGCGAACGGGCCGAGCGCCGCGTTGAAGTCCCGGAACGCCAGAGTCAGGCCGTAGATCGGCAGGTAGCTGAAGACGAAGACGGCGACGATCGCGGGAGCGAGCAGCAGGTACAGCCAGCGCTGGCGCACCATCGTCTCAAGCGTGTTCCGTACGCGCGCCTGACGGCGGGCGGGAGCGTCGACGGTCGTGCGTTCAGCCATCGCAGCCTCCTGAAGCGGCGAGGCGTTCACGCTAGCCGGTCACGGTCGTGCCGTCAACCGCGGTGTGGCAGCCGAGCATCCGGTGAGCGGGGACCGGCTCCTCCACCACGATCCGTGAGAAGTCCGCGTGTCGCTGATTGAACAGGACGTTGGCTTCGTATGGGGACACGACGGACGGAACCCACAGGACGGCGGCTTCCCGGCGCCGGTACCAGTCGTCGCCGATGCGACGCGCCGCGCGGTAGTCGCCGGACGTCAGCGCCGCCGGGTCGAGGGCACCGGTCCATTCCTGCGCAACCTCGGCGGGGATCGTCGCTCGCACGCAGACCAGATCATGCGGCAGCGTTCCGGTCTGCCAATGTACGAGGTTCTCAAGCACGGCGAGCGCGAACGTCTCGGCCGCATGCACCACGGAACTCCCGGGGCTGACCCAGCGACTGCCCCATCGGTATGCACCGCCCCCGTCGAACGGTGGATACCGGGCACTGACGATGCGGAATACGCGCTTGGGACCCTCAGGCGGGTAACCCATGCAGGCCCCGCTCGATGACCTCCTCGACCTCTCGTCCGCCCACCTCGGTGAGCGCGACGTCGAACGGCGTACGTCCGGAGAGCTCCGGATGCGGGGTCATCATGAAACGCGCCGCCGCCGCCGGCTTGCCAAACGCCTGGGAGGCCAGCGCATACAGACGGGCGAGTCGCTCCATGGTTTCGGAGACCTGCAGATTGAAGTGCTCGACACGCTGGTAGGTCGTACGCGGCACGATCTTGTTTCGCAGACGGATGCGGAGGGTAGTGCCATCGCCGCTCATGGGCTCCGCGAGCAGCGAAACCAGCCGCTCCAGAGCGGGCTTGGGAACGCCCTCGCGAACCAGCTCGTCGAGGTCCCGGCCGTCCTGCACGCGACGCCCCAGAATCCGCCGACCGCCAAGCACGGTGGCGACTTCAGCCGCGGGTATGCCCATGTGAGTCAATCATACGAGTCGAACGGTCACAGGGCAACCTGCCGGCCATTGCCGTTCGTTGACAGCGAAGCGGTAGCGGGGCCTGCTACGTTCCATGGCCACCAAAGAGCAGGAGATCGTCGAGCGCTCGCGCGAGTTGTTCGACCGCGAGTTGCATTCCTTCGTGCCCGACAGGGTGTTCGACGCCCACTTCGAGATCTGGGACGCGCAGGCGACCATCGCCGGCGCGGTCGGCATCACGATCCCGACCCGGTTCGAGGACGTGGCGCCCGGCTGCGAGCTGATGCACCCGGGGAGGGAGGTCAAGGCGGCGTTCATCCCGTTCTCGTTTGATTCCGAGCTTGTCGCGTCGGCCAATGCCTGGTCGTCCGAACAGGCGCGGCGGTCGGGCGGCACCTGCTGCAGCTACTTCTTCGCCAGGCCGGGCGACGACCCGGAATGGGTGCGGTCCGAGGTCCGCCGGCTCGGCGCGATCGGGCTGAAGTCCTACCACACCTACGCGGCGCGCAAGCCGACCTGGGAGGCGGACATTCCCGAGTACATGCCGGAGCCGCTTGTGCGGGTCGCGGACGAAGAGGGCTGGATCATCAACATGCACCTGGTGAAGGAGCGGGCGGTGGGCCATCCGTCCAACATCCACTGGATCCGTCACTACTGCACCACCTACCCGGGGATGCGGCTGGTGCTGTCCCACTCCGCGCGCGGGTTCCAGCCGGAGAACAACCTGGCCGGTCTCCCCGAGCTGACCGACCTGGACAACCTGTTCTTCGACACCAGCGTCAACTGCGAGCCGACCGCGCACCAGGCGATCATCCGCATCATGGGCCACGACCGCCTGCTGTACGGCAGCGACTACCCGTGCAGCCACGTGCTGGGCCGCTACGTGGCCGCGGGCAGCTCCTTCGCGGTGCTTGAGGCCGACAACCCGATCTGGGGGGCGCGCGACGGCGCGGTGATGCCGGCGCTGGTGGGGCTGGAGCACCTGCGCTCGCTGAAGTGGGCGTGCTGGGGCCTGGGGCTCGGCGACTCGGCGGTGGAGGACATCTTCTGGGGCAATGCGGACCGGTTGTTTCCGACCACGAGTCCGACGGGCGCGCGGGCTACTCCTTGATCGATCCGATCAGCACGCCCTTGATGAAGTAGCGCTGAATGAACGGGTAGACGATCAGGATCGGCACCGTGCCGACGACGATGAAGGAGTAGATCAGGGAGGTCGGCGTCAACCGCTCCAGTTGATCCAGGATTTCCTGATTGGCGCCGGTATACACGCCCTTGGCGTGCCACGCGGACTCCAGCACGTAGGTGCGCAGGAAGGTCTGCAGCGGCTTCAGCTTCCAGTTCTGGACGAAGAAGGCGCCGTCGAACCACGCGTTCCAGTGGGTCACGGCGGTGAACAGCGACAGCGTCGCCACCATGGGCATCGACAGCGGCAGGACGATGCGGAAGAAGATGTAGCCGTAGTGGGCGCCGTCGATCAGCGCCGCCTCCGTCAACCCGTAGGGCAGGGTCTGGAACGAGGTCTTCATCACGATCATCGTCCAGACGCTGAACATGAGCGGCAGCACCAGCACCCAGAACGTGTCCAGGAGGCCGACGCTCCGGTACACCATGAAGGTCGGGATCAGCCCGCCGCTGAAGAAGATGGTGAGGAAGAAGTACAGGATGATGATGTTGCGCCCCACAAGCTGCTTCTGAGTGAGGGCGAACGCGGCACCGCCGGTCACCAGCACCATCAGTGGCACGCCGATCACCACCCGCAGGATGCTGATCAGGTACGCCTGGCCGATCCCGGAGCTGGAGAAGACCTTGGCGTAGTTGGCGTAGTAGAAGCCGCGCGGCCACAGCAGCGAGAACCGGAAATCGTAGAGCGGATCGGTGAAGGAGACCTGGATGACGTACCAGAACGGGTAGGCGGTCATGAGGGCAAAAAGGCCGAGCGCGGCGTAGTTCGCAACGGTAAACAGCCGCTCGGGCACGGTTGCGATGTGTCGTTGCGCGAGCATCCGCTCCTTCCTCCTGCCCGACCAAAGTGTGCCCGACAAAGTGTGGATGCCGGCCTCGGGCGAGGTCGGCATCCACGTCGTTATCGCTTCCGGTTACCGCTTCCCGGTCAGCGTGGGCTTACCAGCCCATCACCTCCTTCCACTCCGGCAGCGGCGTCACCGTCAGCAGGCTGTCGCGGTCGTCGAATCCATTGGCGGTGATCCACTCGACCCAGCGGTCATGCTTGGCGCTGTAGATCCCCTTCCAGTTGGCCAGCTTGATCACCGAGTCGATGAACTCGTCGTACAGCCGGTTGAACTCGTCTACCGATTCCGCCGTGATCAGCGGCGCCACCGAGTTGGTCAGGCGCTCCTGAGCGGAGATGATCGCCGACTCCTCCAGCGGGGGTGCCTTTTCCGTGAGCTGGGCGTAGGACGGGATCGGGCTGGTCACCTCGGCCCAGAGCGGCTGGAAGCTGCCCAGGCGCGGCGCCCACGCCGGGCCGCCGTCGACCCCCATCATGAAGCCCTGACTGGCCTTGTCCTGGATGGTGAGCGGGAACAGGTACTGGACGCTGGCGTAGGACGGCTGACTGAAGACGATCAGCGACGGCGCCAGGATCGGCTTGCACGTGCCCGCTTCCAGGTTGCGGGTGAAGCAGGTCGACTGCGAGATCGCTTGGGGCCGGTCGTCCTTGTGCGGGTTCTGTGCGTTGTAGCCGACCCACTCGGGCAACAGGCTCCAGATGTCCGGACCGTCGACGAAGTCCCAGTGCACGCCCCTGATGCCTGACTGGTGGGACGCCGAGATGTAGCCCTCTTCGGTCAGGCTCCAGTGCAGGTAGGACAGCACGTTGTCCGGCACGGGCGCCTCCGCGGAGATCATCACCGGCGCGGGCTGCATGTTGTAGATGCGGCCCGGCGCGTCGTGCACGGGCGGAGCCAGCGACACGTGCTGCTTGGCCAACCCCTCCTGGGCGATGGCGCTGTCCTGGCCGTGCTCCCTGATCAGGGCGCCGACGGTGTCGTGCATCAGCGACGCCAGGTGGGTGCCGCCGGCCGCGTAGGAGATCGATCCGGGCTTGAGCTTGCCGTAGAACTTGCCCACGTCGTAGAAGAACTGCCCCGGGTCCAGCAACCCCTCGCGGGAGAGCTGGTTGAGATAGGCGAACGCCTCACGCGTCTGGACCGACGCCCACGGGGGCATCAGGCGCTTCTGGTCGTCGACCTCCCAGCCGGCACCCTTCAGCGAGTAGATCACGTTCTGGACCGCCACCTCCCGGATCCACATGGCGAATCCCTCCGGCTGGTTGCCTTCCAGGTCGGGAAAGTCGCCGTCGCGGACCGCCCGCAGGTTCTCCAGCAGGTCGTCGTGCGTCTTGGGAATTCCCAGCGCTTCCATCACGTCGAGGCGCTGGATCCACGTATTGCTGTGCCAGGTGACCGGACCGCGGCCCAGGTCGACGGGCCAACCCCGGCCGGGCAGCGCCATCACCTGTCCGTTCACGACGTACTTGGCAAGGTAGGAGCGCGGCGTGCGGGAGTACACGGGGTAGTTGGTGGGATCGTTGAAGTACTTGTCGAGCGGCAGCAGTCTGCCTTGCGTCGCAAAATCGCCCAGGGTGAAGAAGCTGGTGCCCATGATCACGTCCGGCATCTCGCCCTGCGCGATCAGGAGCTGCAGTGCCTCATCCGCCGTCGATCCCTCCGGAACCGCGCCGATCTGCACGTGGAACCCGAAGTTCTCCTCCACCCACGCGTTGGCTTCCGGGATCATCTCCGGAGTCTTGTCCCCGTAGACGGCCCGGACGCCCCACATCCAGACCAGCGGCGTCTCCTCCATCGTTGCCCCTTCTTCCTCGCCGGAAGCGAAGCCGAACGTCGCGACGGTCGTGAGGGCGATCGCGATCGCCAATAACCGTTTCGTCATGGCGAGTCCTCCTCTGAGCGCCCGTGATTGGCGCCTGAACCCGCGGGGTGGCGCCGGGCGGCGTAACAGAACCCGTTAGCACACACGGACGTGCAGGTCAACCGGTTCTCAGCGAGCCGCCCCGTAGCGGCTTGGACTATTCGCCCGTGGCCAGGCGCCGCTGCTTTTCGCGGGCGAACGAGACGACCAGTGGGTCGTCCTGCTGGCGGCGCAGGAAGGCGGCACGGTCGCCGATGCCCTGCCAGCGCTCCCGGATGATCACCTGCGCCACCGGGGCGCCCAGCGCGTCGCCGGGGCCCAGGCAGACCAGCAGGTCGGGCGCGTACTCCCGGAGCGCGACCCGCACGCAGGCGGTGAAGTCGAAGGTGGACGTCACCTGCGTGCGCAGCGTGTACTCGGCGAGCGCGGCGGCGTCGGTGGCGAGCGGCGACCACTGGTGGCCGCGGCCGTCGATCAGCGGGACCTCGGGAGCCCGCCAGCCGACCGTGTCGGACAGGGACGCCACCGCGCGGCGTGCGTTGTCCGCAAGGAGCGGCGAATGGAAGGCCGCGTGACCGTGCAGATGCAGGGGATAGGTGCGCTCGCCGGACTCGTGGCGCGGCAGCCCGGAGCGCAGCGCGCGGATACCGCCGTCGTCGGCCCAGAGGACGCGGTAGCCGCCATAGCGGATGGAATCTCCTGCCCTGTGCCCGGCCGCCCGCGCGTCGTGGAGCGCGGCGTCGACGCGCCGGATGAGAGCCTCGTCGGTCAGCCACCGATCGTCGGTGACCGGGTACACGATCTGGCCGCCGACCAGCCCGTCACGGCCCATGCCGCCCATCGTCTCCACCACGCGCATGGTGTCCGCCAGCGTCAGCGAGCCGGCGCAGAACAGCGCCGAGTACCAGCCCAGGCTGTTGCCGGCCACGGCCACCACGTGGCAGCGCTCCCGCTCCACGCGCAGGAAATCGGCGGCGGTGCAGGCAAGGATCAGCGGCGACACGTGCTCGCCCGCGCTGTGGGCGGCGGTCAGCCGTTCGGCGCCGTCGAGCGCCGACAGCGTCGGGTCGCCGGCGTCGCCGCGGCGGGTGTCGGTCGCCTGCATGACCGCCTGGAATGCTTCCCGAGATGCGTCCGGCAGCGGCCGGGACAGGGAGCCCAGGTCGGCGGGTCCGTAACTGCCGCGGCCGGGGCAGATCACGACGACCCGCCTGTGCGAGTCGGCGCCGGTCGTCACCGGGCTGCCGTCGCCGCGGTGGCGCCCCGGCCGGTTTCCGGCTCGGCTGCGTCAGGCGGCGGCGCCTGCCGCCGTTCCGGGCGGACCAGGTCGACCGCGCGGGCGACGATCCCGTCCGTCGACGGCAGGACGTGCTCGGCGGCCGGTCCCAGGGGAATGAAGGAATCCTCCCCGCAGTAGCGCCGGATCTCCGGCCGGGCCGGGGCGGCGGTCGCATCGACGACGGCGGCCACGAGCCCTTCGCTCATGCCGCCGGTGGCGCGGCCCTCGTCGACGATCAGAATGCGCCCGCTGCGGGTTCCGTGCGCGACCACCGTCTCGGCGTCGATCGGCGCCAGCCAGCGCAGGTCGATCACCTCCGCGGCGATGCCGTGCCGCTCGGACAGGATGCGCGCCGCCTGCAGCGACCGCCAGAGGCCGTTGCTCCAGCTCACGATGGTCAGGTCCGGATCGTCCGCGGCGTGGACGCGCGCCCGCCCGATCTCGACGGCGTCGCCCGGCGGCGGGTACCGGAACCTCCAGAGATCGTCGCCCGCCTCGTGCAGGTCGCGGGTCTGGTACAGGGCGATCGGCTCCAGGAACAGCACCACGCGTCCGTCGGTGACCGCCGCCGCCGTGGCAGTGCGCAGCATGCCCACGGCGTCGTCGCCGCGCGACGGGCTGGCGATGATCACGCCCGGCAGATCGCGCAGCGCGGCGATGCTGTTGTCGTTGTGGAAGTGCCCGCCGAATCCCCGCTGGTACGCCCAGCTCGCGATCCTGACCACCAGCGGGTTGCGGAAACCGCCCTGCGAAAAGAACGAGAGCGTCGCCGCCTCGCCCCTGATCTGATCCTGGGCGTTCTGGTAGTAGGCCAGATACTGGATCTCCGGGACCGGCAGCAGGCCGACGTGGGCGGCGCCCATGGCCAGCCCCAGGATGGACTGCTCGTCGAGCAGGGTGTTGAACACGCGCGCAGAGCCGGCCCGCTCGGCCAGCCTGGTCGTGACCCCGTAGACGCCGCCGCGGCGGCCCACGTCCTCGCCGAACAGGACCATCTGCGGGTATTTGGCCATCAGGTCGAGCAGGCCCCAGTTCAACAGCCGGCCGAAGTGTTGCGGTCCCTGCCGCTCCGGCAGCCGCCGTTCCGACCCGAATAGCGCGACGCGCTCCTCCGCGTGGTCGGCGCGCGCGGCCTCCCACATCACCCGCAACGGACGATCCGTGGCGATGGGGTCTGCCACCTCGGCGGCGCTCGTCAGGTGCGGCCGCCGCTCGGCTTCCCGCGCCGCCGCGCGCACCCGGTCGCCGATCTGCAGGTACGACCGCAGCAGCGCTCGCGCCGGAGCGAGACCCAAGTCGACTGCGCGCAGGCTGTTGCCGAGCACGGGGTCTCGCGCCTCCGCCGCCCGGATCCGTTCGCGTGAGTGGTAGGTGATCTCCAGATCCGCCCCGGCGTGGCCGAGCAGGCGCACGAGCTCCAGGTGCAGGAAGACCGGCACACGCTGGCGCCGGCAGACCTCCACCGCCGCGTGCGCCTGCCGGAAGGTGTCGACGATGTTGCAGCCGTCCGCCTTCAGGTAGGTGATGCGCGGGTAGGAGCGCCAGACGTGCTCGACCCAGCCGGGCGGCGTCTGAACCGAGATGCCGACGCCGTTGTCCTCGCACACGAACAGGATCGGGATCGGCAGGTTCTGATAGGCCGCCCAGGCGCCGGCGTTCATGCCGGCCAGCGCGGAGGCATGGTTCAGGGTGCCGTCGCCGAAGGTGCAGACGACGATGGCGTCCTCCGGGAACGGCAGGGACTGTACGAGCCCGAGCCGCTTGGCCCTCTCGATGGCGAAGGCGGTCCCCATGGCCTTGGGCACGTGCGAGGCGATCGTGCTGGTCTGCGGCGGCATCCACAGGGCCGTGCTGCCGAAGACCTTGTGGCGGCCGCCGGCGATCGGATCCTCGGAGCTGGCGCAAAGGGACAGCAGCACGTCGAACACCGGGGTGTGGCCGGCTACCTGCTTGGCACGCTGCGCGAAGAAGCCGCCGGACCGATAATGGACGAACGCCGGGTCGTCGGGGCGCAGGGCGGCGGCCAGCGCCGCGTTCCCCTCGTGGCCGGCGCTGCCGATCGTGTAGAAGCCGGTCCCGCGGCTGCGCAGCCGGCGCGCCTCCAGGTCGAGGTGGCGCGCCTGGTACTGGGACTCCAGGATTTCCAGGAAGTCGATGCTCCGCAGCCCCGAACGCTTGTCGACGAGGTCGTCGCCGGACCGGCGCGGGCGCCCGCCGGCGGCTTCGTCATCGGCCGACCGGGACGACAGGGCGTCGATCACGGCCTGGTCGATGGCCTGGGCGCGGTCTGAGTCCATGCGGGGCGACGGTGAGGGTGGCGAAATCAGCGCACGGCGGCAAGGCGCCGGTGGCCTCTCGATGCGGCGTCTTCGTACACTCCCGCATGCTCGGAATCCTTCCTCTGGAGTGCCCGATCCAACACTACGACTGGGGGTCGCGATCCGCGCTCGGCCGCCTGCTGGGCCGCAAGCCGAGCGGCCGGCCTGAGGCGGAGTTGTGGATGGGGGCACATCCTCAGGCGCCGTCGGTGGCGCGGGTCGGGGCCCGGCGGATGGCGCTGGACCGCCTGATCGCCGAGCATCCGGCCGAAACGCTCGGCCGTGCCGCGCTGGACGGGCACGGCGCGACGCTGCCGTTTCTCTTCAAGGTCCTGGGGCTGGGCAAGCCGGTGTCCGTGCAGGCGCACCCCACCCGCGCACGCGCCGTACGCGGGTTCGAAGCCGAGCAGAGTGCGGGCGTTCCGCTCGGCGCGCCGCACCGTTCCTACCGCGACCGGGGGCACAAGCCGGAGGTCATGGTAGCGCTGGAACCGATGGTCGTGCTGTCGGGCATCCGGCCGCTTCAGGAGATCGAAGCGGCCTTGACCGCAGCCGGCGTTGGGGAGCTGGCAGCGCTGGCGGCGCCGGCTGGCCGTGAGGATGCCGCCGAGGCCATCCGGCGGCTGCTTCGCGCCACGCTGACGCTCGATGGAGCGGCAGGAGCCCTCCTGCACCGCCGGCTGGTCGACGGCGCGGCGCGGGACACGGCCGAGGGCGCGCTTCTCGCAGAGCTGGCCGAGCACTACCCCGGCGACCCTACGGTGATCGCCGCGTTGCTGCTCAACCTCGTCGAGCTCGAGCCGGGCGAGGCGCTGTACACGCCGCCGGGGCGGCTCCATGCCTTTGTCAGCGGCGCCGGCATCGAGCTGATGGCCAACTCCGACAACGTGCTGCGAGCCGGTCTCACCAGCAAGCACGTGGACGCCGACGAGCTGCTGGCCGCGAGCGACCTCAGGCCGGCGGCGCCCGAGCGCATCGTGCCGCGGCCGGCGAGTCCCGCCGAGCGCGTCTATCCGGCTCCGGCCGAGGAGTTCCGGCTGTCGGTCATCGACCTTGAGGCCGGCGGGCGATTTGCGCCGCAGGGCCCGGAGATCCTGCTGCTGATAGGCGACCGCGCGCACCTGCGCTGGCCGGGCGGGACGCTCACACTGCGGCGCGGCGACGCGGTGTTCGTCGCCGCGTCGGTGACGGCGTACGCGGCACAGGGCGCCGGCCGGCTGTACCGCGCGCGTGCCGGTTCCGGCACCTGAATGGAGACAGCTTGCCGTGTTGTATTCGTACGGATAAGATATTTTGTACAAATCGCTCAGAAACGGAGAATGCCATGTCCGATGCTCTGCCTGTCAGTGAGGTTCGGGAGAAGCTCGCCGAGATCACCGGTCGCGTCCAGTTCGCCGGGGAGCGCATCGCAGTTCAGAAGCACGGCAAGACGGTCGCTGTGCTGGTGCCGCCATCGGACCTCAATGCGCTGGAGGCGCTGGAAGACCGGCTCGACCTGCTCGACGCTCTCGACGCGTTGGCGGACTATCGGGCACACGGGGGCGTGCCGTTCGAGGACCTCAAGGCCGACCTCGGACTTTGACGTATCGGATCGTCTTCTCTCGGCCGGCGGAACGAGACGTTCGCGCCATTCGCGATCGGGCACTCCTCCGGCGACTGTCGACTGCCATCCAGGCTCTGGCAGACGACCCGCATCCGCCCAATGCCGGGAAACTGCGTGGCGTCGGCGACATCTGGCGCATCCGGGTCGGGAATTGGCGCATCTGCTACGCGATCGAGGATGACCGGCTCGTGATCCTGATCCTCACCGTCGCCCGGCGTGGCGATGTCTACGACCGACTTCGTCGCCGCCTGGAACGGTAGCGGCGCCTTCGGCCGAACGGCGGTCAATTGCGGAAGTCGACCAGCTCCACGTCGAAGATCAGGAAGGCGCGCGGCGGCACGGTGCCGGGGACGCCCATGGCTCCGTAGCCCAGGTCGGGCGGGATCAGCACGGTGCGGCGAGCGCCGCGGCGCATCTGCAGGAGCATCTCCTCGAGGCCCTGGACCACCGCGCCGATCGTGAACTCCATCGGCTCGAGGCCGGACGTGCCGAACTGGGTGCCGTCCGCCAGGCTGCCGGTGTAGCGCAGCAGGACCTTGGCTCCGAAGTCCGGCGTCGGTCCTTCGCCCTCGCGGTGGACGACGTACAGCAGCCCGGACTCGGTGGCGGCGGCGTCCGGCCAGCGGCGCCGGAACTCGTCGAGCACCTCCTCGTGCCGCTTGAGGACGGCGCGCAGCAACTCTTCGGCCACCTGCGAGCGCAGCTCGGCGAGTCCCGGGCCGTCCACACGGTAGGCGCGCGCCGCGGGTCCCGCGCGCACGATGCGGATCCGCTTCAGGATCTGGCCGCGGCGCAGCGCGTCCACCACGTCCTGCCCGTCGACCACTTCTCCGAACACCGGATACACGTCGTCCAGCTCCGGGGCCGCGCGCCGGGTGATCACGAAGCGGCTGTTGCCGGTGTGCGGAGTCTCGGTCAGGAGTGACACCACGCCGGGCCGGTCGTGCCGCAGATCCGGGTGGAACTGGTCGGGAATCTCCCAGTCCGGCGCCGCGACTGCCCGCCCGCGCACGCCGCCGGCCATGACGAGCTGCTCGGAGGCGATCTCGAAGATCGAACCGTCATAGAACTGAGCCGGGCCAAGCGCCCCCTCGGCCAGCCCCACGAAGGCGGCGACCGGCAGCGGCGCCCGCTCTTCGTGGAGGCGTACCAGGATGCGGCCTTCATCCGTGACGATCCGCGCGTACAGACCGTCGTCCAGGCCGCCGCATGCCGCCAGCAGCAAGGCCGCGGCGCCGGCCAGCGCTCCTTTGATCAGCTTCACGTCGCCCATCGAGCGTGGCAGCGCCGGACGTGTCGATCAAGCCGGCGCCGAGCGATATGCTCAGCCACCGTGAACCAACTGGAAAAGATTCGTGACAAGTGGGCCCGAGGCAAGGTCTGCATCGGCACCAACGTGACCCTCACCGACTCGACCGTGATCGAGCTGCTGGGCGAGGTCGGCTTCGACATCGTCTGGATCGACATGGAGCACTCCGCGATGACGCTCGATCACTGCCTCAATCACGTCCGCACCTGCCGCGGCGTGGGCATGGCGCCGTTCATCCGCGTGCCGTCCAACGACCCAGTGGTGGTCAAGCCGTTCCTGGAGATGCACCCGGCGGGCATCATCATGCCGCGCATCTCGAACGTGGCGGACGCCGAGCAGGCGGTGCGGAGCTGCCGCTACCCGCCGCGCGGCGTGCGCGGCTTCGGCCCGATCCGCGGCGTGCGCTTCAGCGCCCGCGACACCGAGGACTACCTGGCCAAGGTCGACTCGGAGATCCTGGTGATCCTGCAGATCGAGCACATCGACGCGGTGAACCAGATCGAGGAGATCCTGCGGATCCCGGGCGTGGACAGCATCGTCCCCGGCCCCATGGACCTGTCCGGCACGATGGGCCTGCTGGGGCAGCCCGGGCATTCCGACGTGGTCGCCGCCATCCAGCGGATGCTCGACGCGGCGCGCGCCGCGGGCGTGCCGATGGGACAGTCGATCGGCCCCGATCCCGAGGCGCTTCGCCACTGGATCGACGGGGGCGTCTCCTGGATCTGCTCGGGCGGCGACTGGCACCTGCTGTACCCGGCGGCCAGGGAGCTGCACGAGCTGATGTCGTCGATGACGTGACCCCAGTCGGGCCGAGCCGTCACCACCTGCACGGCTACCCGTCGCGGCAGAGCGTCGCGCCCGGAGAGCGGCTCGATCTACACGTCTCGACCAGCCTTGCGAGCTACTCGCTGGCGGTCGCGCGGGTGGGGGCAGGCGAGGAGCAGGTCTGGCGACGGGAGCGGATCGCCGGCAGCGAGCACCCGGTGCCGGACGACGCCTCCTCGCACGGCTGCCGCTGGCCGCCGGCGCTGGAGCTGGCGGTGGGGCGTGAATGGCCGTCGGGCTACTACCGGGTGTCCATGCGAGGGGAGGCTCCGGACGGCCGCCCCGTGCGCGGAGCGATGGCGTTCGTGGTCCGGTCGGCGGAGCCGGGGCGGACCGCCCGCATCCTGCTGCAGCGCACCACCAACACCGACAACGCCTACAACCGCTACGGCGGGTCCACGCTGTACTACGGGCCGGACGGACCGGCGACGCGGGTGTCGTTCGAACGGCCGTTCGCGGGGTTCGCATCCGTAGGCGACTACCGTTTTGCCATCCGGGGGGAGATGGAGATCACCACCGACGGCCGCACCCTGACGGACGAGATGGCGGCCGCGCTGACCGAGCGGGGCGTCGACACCGGCCGCCCCACCTTCCTGCGGCCCGCCCGCGTCGAGGGCTGCTGGAACCTGCAGCAGGCCGAGGTAACCCTGGGCCTGCACCGGCGCCCCGGCCGGGTCGACGTCTACGACTCGTTCAGCTCCTGGGCGAGCTGCTGGCACAACTGGGAGGGGCCGTTCGTGGCTTGGGCCGAGCAGGCCGGCTACCGGATCGACTACGCGGTCAACGCCGACCTGGAGTTTCACCCGGAGATCCTCGACCGCTACCGGCTGGTGCTCTCGGTCGGCCACGACGAGTACTGGTCGAAGCCGATGCGCGACCACCTCGAGGACTACATCGGCCGTGGCGGTAACGTCGCCTTCCTTTCCGGCAACTGCGCCTGGTGGCAGGTGCGCTCGGAGGAGGACGGCCGCGCGCTGGTCTGCTTCAAGGATCACACCCGCGACCCGCACTTCGCGAGCGGGGAGCACGACACCCTCACCACCATGTGGTGCCACCGGCTGATAGGCCGGCCGGAGAACCGGCTCATCGGCGTGAGCTTCGCCTACGGCGGCTACCACCGCTTCTTCGGCATGCTGGACGACGGACCGGACGCCTACACCGTCCACCGGCCCGAGCACTGGATCTTCGCCGGCACGGGGCTCGAGCGCGGGCAGGCGTTCGGCGCCCCCGACCGCATCGTCGGCTACGAGTGCGATGGCTGCCAGGTCGAATGGCGCGACGGGCTGCCGGTTCCCACCCATCGGGACGGGACGCCCGATACGTTCCGCATCCTGGCCACGGCGCCTGCCGCGCTGGGCCGGGTGGACGCCTCGCTGGAGCAGGCCAGCCGCGCCATCCTGGGCGACGACGGCGGCACGCTCCCGCAGCCGGGGCTGGCCGTGATGGGGACCTACACCCGCGGCGGGACGGTGGTGACGGCCGGCTGCACGGAGTGGAGCAACGGCCTGCGCGGCGGCGATCCAACAGTGGACCGCATCACGCGCAACATCCTCGACCGCCTGGGCTGACCGGCCTCCAGCCGACCGAACAAGAGCCAATTGCGGTGTTCCAAGTGCAATGATGGCAATGAGATATAGGAGGGGGT
>JAPPKD010000073.1 GCA_028820215.1 Spirochaetaceae bacterium
TCCTCAGGTCGTGGTTACGCTGACCCATGGGCTGCCACTACGCCTGAATAGTTACCAATTAATATACGTTAATCCCGTTAATGGCGATTCCCGCCGGCGGGAGAAGCCTATCCGTCCGCCGAGTCCGTCCGCTCCGCCAGGGCCGCCAGCATGCCGCGGAAGATCAGGAGGTGCGGCAGGTACAGGACGTACCAGTACAGCAGTCCGCCGAGCCCTATCGGGTCGAAGACCGCGGTCTGCCGGATGCTCGTGCCTTCCGCGCACGGCGTGACCTCGAACTGCAACCAGGCTCGGCCGGGCAGCCGCATCTCCGCCTCCAGCGACAGCACCCGCGGCGCATCACACGCGACCACCCGCCAGCAGTCCACCACGTCGCCGGCGCGCAGCTTCTCGGGGTCGCGGCGGCCTCGCTTCATCCCCACGCCGCCCAGCAAGCGGTCCACCACGCCGCGCAGCCGCCAGAGCGCGTTTGCGTGGTACCAGCCACGCGCGCCGCCGATCGTCCGGATCGGCGCGAACGCCCGCTCCGGGGAGGCGGCCACCGTGACGGCCCGCGAATCGATCAGGCGGTTCCCGAACCGCGTACCGGCTCCCGGGCCCCGCCTGCCCTCGGACGCGGACAGGGCGTCTGACCAGCTCGTCGCAACCAGGCGGGCATCCTCGTCCGCCAGCGCCTGGCGAATCGCATCGCGATACCCGCGCGGCCGGACCGCGAAACCGTCGAGCGCGCTCCGATCGCGGACGACGCTAGGCATGGTGATGCTCTCGATCAGCTTGCGCCCGACGCGCGCGAAGATCGGCGTCACCAGTCCCAGCCACAGGCTGGAGAGTTGCGGCGTCAGGAACGGCACCGGCACGAACAGACGCCGCAGCCCCCGCTGGCGTGCGTAGTCCTCCATGAGGCCCCGGTACGACGTCACTTCCGCACCGCCGATCTCGAACACCCGCGACCCGTCCAGGGGCAGGTCGAGCGCCGCCACCAGGTAGGCGATCACGTCGGCGATGGCGATCGGCTGCGCCTCCACCGATACCCACCGCGGCGTGACCATCACCGGCAGCCGCTGCACCAACGCCCGGATCAACTCGAACGACAGGCTGCCGGCGCCGATGACGACGGATGCCCGAAACTCGACGGTGGGGATGGCCGAGCCGCGCAACAGCTCACCGACCCGCAGGCGGCTGCTCATGTGCGCGGACGCGCCGGCCCCCGCCTCCCGCGCGAGCTCGTCGGGATGCGCCAGACCGCCCAGGTAGACGATGCGGCGCACGCCGGCATCCTGCGCGGCGGCCACGAACGACCGCGCAGCGCGTTCCTCCTCCTGCTCGAAGTGCCCGCGCGCCCCGAGCGAGTGCACGAGGTAGTAGGCGAGGCCGACCCCCGCCATCGCGCGCCGCATGCTGTCCGCGTCCAGCACGTCGCCGGCGACCACCTCGGTGCCGGCTCCGAAGCGGCCGCCGGTGAGCTCCGGCCGCCGCGTCACACACCGTACGTGTCGTCCGGCGCTTTCCAGCGCGGCTACCAGCCGGCCGCCGACGTAGCCGCTCGCCCCGGTCACCAGAACCGGTGCGGGTGGTCGCGTTCGGCCGGCCACCGTGGCTACCCTTCCGAACCCGTCGGGATCAACGTCATCGGCACCGTCAACGTGCTAGCGGCGGCCATCGCGGGCAAGGCCGGGCGCTGCCGGGCGCCCGCACAGCCACCGGCAAGGACCGCGCGTCTGATCTGCGGAGTTGTCCCGCGGGGGGCGGTGGCGGCGGAGGGCCGCCACCACGCCGCAGGATCCGGGCTATTGGCGGATGAAGTACTGCTCCGCCGCGGTCAGTCCGATATAGCGTCCTACCAGCGAATCGAAGATCGACTCGTCCGGCACGTTGCGGAGGTGGTTCTTCACGATCAGCGTTTCCTTCACTCCGCCGACCAGACCCAGGACCCAGATGTTCTCCGCCTGCAACTCCAGGATGCGATGGAACAACTCGTTCTTCTTCTCGGTGTCCGGCGTCTGCTTGATCTGGTCGTAGGCGCTCAACGCCTCCTTCATCGCCTCCGGCGGTTCCTGACCCTCGGCGCCTCCGGTGTTGTACCAGACTCCCAGGTCGGGCCCGAAATCGCTGCCTGACGATGACGCGATCAGGAAGAGCGGGTTGCTCGGATACATCATGAAGCCCATCTCCCACACGTTGATCTGCGTTTCGTTCGCGTTGCGCCGCGCCCGGTAGGCGCTGCGCTCCGTGTGGTTTGCGGCGGCCTTGATGCCGATGTCGCCCCAGTACTCGATCACCAGCTCGATGGAGTCGATCGTGGCAGTCTTCTCACCCGGCGAGTCGAGTAGCAGGGACAGGGTGTCGCCGTCCGGACGCAGCCGGAAGCCGTCGCCGTCACGTTCCGTCAGCCCGATCGCGTCGAGCAACTGATCAGCGCGCTCCGGATCGTAGTCGGCGTAGGCCGCGGCATACTCCGGCTTGAACAGGGGCGACAGCTCCACCACGGTCGCCTGCCGCGCCTGGCCCTGGCCGTCGAAGACGAGCTGATTGATCTCCTCGCGATCGATTGCCAGCGACAGCGCCTGCCGGAAGCGCAGATCCTGGAACAACTCGCGCAGCACCAGGTCGGGAGTCGACTGGTTGAAGAACAGCGCAGCGTCCGAGCCGATGCCGGTCGGCCACTCCAGGATGCGATAGTCTTCGCGCTCCTGATTCTCGTAGAACAGCGTGTAGTTGGCAGGATTCAGGTAGCGCATCTGGAAGTCGAACTCGCCCGACATGGTCTTCAGGTTGAGCGTCTCCGCCGTCGTGGTGATGGAGACCGCCACCTCGTCGATGTAGGGGAGTTGATTGCCGGCCTGATCCACCTTCCAGTAGTAGGGATTGCGTGCGTACACCGTCAGCGTCGGAGAGTCCTCGAAGGAGGTCTTTACCGCCCACGCGTTCAACACCGGGTAGTCGTGGTTCTGTGCCCGATACCAGTCGCGCTTGTTGCGGAAGAGCTGGGTCCAGTCCTCAAACCCTGCTTCCTTGGCCATCGCCTGCACCTTGTCGGAATCGGCGAACCCGGCGTGGAACTGCTCCATGTAGTGCTTCGGCGCGAAGATGTTGCCGCGGGTGGTGGCAAAGTCGTTCAACAGCAGCCCCGGCGGCGCGGCGAAGGTCCAGCTCACCGTCGTGTCGTCGATCTTTTCGCCGACGGGCAGCTCGCCGGCCACCAGCAGCCAGCCCGGTTTGCCCGGCGAGAGGTCGTCGTTGCGCACGAAGTCGTCGAGCCAGAAGACGATGTCGTCGGCCGTGAACGGCTGGCCGTCGGACCACTTCATGCCGGCGCGTAGATACATGGTGATGGTGCGGCCGTCCTCGGAGAACTCCCAGTCGCGGATCACGTTCGGGATGATCTGATCGGCGGGGCGGTTCCAGCGAGCCGCGAAGTCGTAGGTGGCGTAGCTGTACACGCCCAACTGGCTCTGCGTCGGGATACCGAAGGTCCAGCGTCCACCGTACTGCCCCACCTCCTCGACGGTCTGGATCACCATCGGCTCCGCGGGTAGCCGTTCCTGGACCGCCGGAAGCGTCCCCTCCTGCACCATTGCTGCCAGCGCCGGTGCTTCCTGGTACTGCATCTGTGCCCAGATGCCCGGTGCCGCCAGGAACAGACCGAGCAGTACCGCCACGCACGACATGAGTTTCCGGTTCGTCATGGGATCCCTCCAGTTGAATCCGGCAAACGTTGCACGCACGCGGGATGAGGTCAAGGACAGCGGCAGGCAGAGGCAACAGCAAGGACCCTTCCGGCGTCCGGTGGACGGCGCGATGGGATCGTTGCAGAGTTGCAGCCGCGCGGGCGGTTCGGGACGCCGCGCGGCGGCACACCCATGGGACGATTCATCGGCCACAGACTGCTGCTCATGGTACCGACGCTGCTGCTCGTCTCGGTGGTGTCGTTCGTCATCATCCAGCTCCCGCCCGGTGACTACCTGGACACCTACGCCGCCATCCTGGCAGCCAGCGGCGACCTGGTTGACGAAGCCACGCTGGAGGCGCTGAAGGCGCAGTACGGACTGGACGATCCGTTCCACGTCCAGTATCTGAAGTGGGTTTCTGGGTTCGTGCATGGCGATTTCGGCCACTCCTTCGAGCAGCGCCGTCCGGTGGGGGAGCTGATCGGCGACCGCCTGCTGCTGACCGTCGTGATCTCGCTTTCGGCGTTGCTGTTCACGTGGGTGGTAGCCATTCCCGTGGGCATCTACTCGGCTACCGCACAGTATTCGCTGAGTGATTACACGGTAACGTTCCTGGGATTCGTCGGCCTGGCAATCCCCAACTTCCTGCTCGCGCTGATCCTGATGTACGTCGGCTACCGCTACTTCGACATCAGCGTGGGCGGGCTGTTCTCCATGGAGTTCATCGATGCGCCGTGGAGCTTCGCGCGCGTGCTCGACCTGGTGAGCCACCTGTGGATCCCGATCATCGTGGTCGGAACCGCGGGGACGGCGGGACTGATCCGTGTGATGCGCGCCAACCTGCTGGACGAGTTGCGCAAGCAGTACGTGATCACCGCGCGGTCGCGCGGCGTGGCGGAGACGCGACTGCTGTTCAAGTACCCGGTGCGCCTGGCCCTGAACCCGATCGTGAGCAGCGTCGGCTGGCTGTTGCCGGAACTGATTTCGGGCGCGGAGATCACCGCCGTGGTGCTGAGCCTGCCCACCACCGGGCCGCTGCTCCTGCGCGCTCTGCTCAGCCAGGACATGTACCTGGCCGGCACCTTCGTCATGTTCCTCGCCGCGCTGACGGTGATCGGCACGCTGGTCTCGGACCTCCTGCTCGCCGTCATCGACCCGCGCATCAGGTTCGGCCGCCGTGGCGACTGAGGCGCGGGCGGATACGGCGGCGACCGCGCGCGCCGCCGCCGAGGAGCGTCTCTACCTTGCCTCGCAATGGCGGCTGATGTGGCTGCGCTTCCGGCGCCATCGCGTGGCGGTGGCGGCCACCGCCGTGGTGGCCTTCCTCTATTGCCTCGGCGCGCTGTGCGAGTTCGTCGCTCCGTACGGCCTGAACACGCGGCGCGTGGAGTTCATCTACGCCCCGCCGCAGCGCCTGCACGTCGTGCACGAGGGGCGTCTGCACGCGCCGTTCGTGTATCGGATGACGCGGGAGGTGGATCCCAAGTCGCGGCGCAAGATCTATAGCGAGGACCGTACGACGCCCTACCCGGTCGAACTGTTCACCCGCGGCGAGAGCTATCGCTTCTGGGGGCTGTTCGACACCGACATGCACCTGTTCGGCGTCGCCGACGAGGCGACCTTCTTCGTGTTCGGGACCGATCGGCTGGGCCGCGATCTGTTCTCCCGCATCGTCTACGGCGCCCGGATCTCGCTCTCTATCGGCCTGGTCGGCGTCGCTCTGAGCCTGATCATCGGGCTGATCCTGGGCGGAATCTCCGGGTACCTCGGGGGCGTGACCGACACGATCATCCAGCGTGTCATCGAGTTGCTGCGCTCGTTCCCGTCCATACCGCTGTGGATGGCGCTGAGCGCCGCGGTCCCGGCCGAGTGGCCTCCCCTGCAGGTGTACTTCGCGGTCACCATCATCCTGTCGGTGCTGGGCTGGACCGGCCTGGCGCGCGTGGTGCGCGGCAAGCTTCTCTCGCTGCGCGAGGAGGACTTCGTGACCGCCGCGGTAGTCGCCGGCTCCTCGGAAGCGGCGATCATCGGCCGCCACCTGTTGCCGTCGTTCATGAGTCACATCATCGTCACCATCACGTTGAGCATCCCGGGAATGATACTGGCAGAGACGGCGCTGAGCTTTCTTGGCATCGGGCTGCGGACGCCCGTGACCAGTTGGGGGGTACTGCTGCACGAGGCCCAGAACATCAACGCCGTGGGCCTCAATCCGTGGCTGCTGATCCCGGCGTTCTTCGTGATCGCCGCGGTACTGGCGTTCAACTTCGTCGGCGACGGCCTGCGCGATGCGGCCGATCCGTACGCTTAGGAAGCGTGACGCCTGAGGAGGAACGGATGACGCTGCCGGCCTGGAACCGGCGCCGGGGGCAACTCCAGGAGGAGCTGTGGCGCATCCTGGGCCGGCCGCGGGCGACCGTGGAGCCGGCCGGCGAGGTGCGCGACCGTATCGAGTGGGACGGCGTGGCGGTCGAGAAGCTGGTGTACGAGACCGAGCCCGGCCAGGCGGTGCCCGCGCTGCTGTATCTGCCGACCACGTGCCCGCCGCCGTTTCCGGCGCTGGTGCTCGGCATGGGACACGGCGAGAGCAAGACCACGCCCGGCCCGTTGCACGCGGGGCCGCTGTTCGCCCGCCTCGGCATCGCCTGCCTGTGCGCTGATCCGATCGGCGAGGAGGAGCGCAACCGCGCCGGACGCCGCGGCACCCGCGCGCACGACGCGGCCGACGTGTCCGCCCGCTCCCGCGGCGCCGGCCGCACGGTGATCGGCAAGATGGTGTGGGACCTGATGATGGGGCTGGGCTACCTGGCCACGCGCCGTGACGTCGATGGGCGGCGGCTCGGCTGCGCCGGGGTCTCGCTCGGCGGCACCGTGGCCGGTTACCTGCTGGCGCTGGACGAGCGGCTGAAGGTGGCGATTCCCGCCGGCTGGTTCTTCCGGCCGGAAGATCGGGAGATCGGCAAGGACTGCTCGCGCATCCCGGCCGAGGAGATGCAGCAGGTGATGAGCAACGGGGAGCTGCTCGGACTGGCGGCTCCGCACTGCGCGGTGCTGGTGGCCAACGGCGACGCGGACACCGTCATCGACAAGCAGGGCAGCGGGATGATCGCGGTGCGCGGTCTGGGCGCGAGCCTGGCACAGGCGCAGGAGATCTACCGCCTGTACGACGGTGCGGAGGGCCGCATCGGCGCGCTGCTGGAGCCCGGCGGGGGGCACCGCCACTACTACCTGGCCAGGTCGGCGCTGCTATGGGCGCACGCGCACCTGCAGCCGGCCGGCATCTCCGCGGCCCAGCTCCTGGAACTGCCGGAAATGCTGTACGGCGACTGGGCCGACCGCTGCGGGGTGGCGTTGGAGCCGCTGTACGGCACGCCGCTGCACTTCCGCGGACTGCGCCTGCCGGATCTGCAGGTGCGGCCGCTGCCGGACGCGGACCGGCGCTGCCTGGAGCCCGGCGAGGTGGGCACAGCACGATTCACCCTGGAGGGGTGGCTGGACGGCGTGGTCGCGGGAGCGGCCGGCTGACGAACGCAGGAGGAGGACGACATGGCTGAGATCGAGCACGGACTGGCGGACTACGACCCGCGGTGGGAGCGCGGGACACGCGGCAACAGGGGCGACGTATTCGCCGACACGGAGGTGCTGCTGGCCTCCGACTTCGAGGGCGCCAACGGCTGCAACTTCCGGGCGCTGGCGCCCGGCCACTACGCGGTTGATCTGGAGAAAGAGCCGGGCACGCACCGCTTCGGCGGCCTGGGCTACTACGTGTGCGTGGGCGTGCGCAACGAGCTGCCGCGCGGGCGCCGCGTGCGGCTGCGCCTGAACGCCCCCTTCGAGGGCACCTGGGGCGAGCAATCGGCGAGCTTCCAGGTGCGGCACGCAGGCGTATGGAGCGAGATCGCGAGCGGCGATATCCACCGCGTGCCGGAGTTGCCCGACTCCCTGGACCTGGACCTGACGCTGCCGCCGGGCGGCGCGGAGCGGGACGGGACGATCTTCCTCAGCAACTACCACTGGTGGCCCTACACCGAGATGCTGGACTGGCTGCAGACGGTCGAGTCCGGCACGGTGCGGCGGATCGGCAGCAGCTTCCAGGGCCGCGCGGTGTACGCCGTCGAGTTCGGCGATCCCGGCAATCCCACCATGGTGCACACGCAGACGCCGCAGCCTTCCGAGATGGGCAGCCTGGCGTGCCGGGCGCTGATCGACTTCCTGGGTTCGGGCAGTGCCGCGGCGGACGCCATCGTGCAGCGTTTCCACGTCTGCTTCATCCCGATGACCAACCCGGACGGAACCGTGCTCGGCTACGGCGTCAGCGACTCGCAGGGGCGCTTCCCGTACCTGGAGGGCATCCAGGGCGCCGAGCACCTCCCGGAGTCCACCCCGGAGGTCAACAACGTCTGGCGCTACCTGGAGGAAAAGCGCCCGTGGCTGTTCTGGGAGTGGCACTCCAACCACTGGAAGCGGCGCCCGGGCCACATGCTGCTGCGCTACCGCCCGGAGTGCCTGGCGGACGACGCACTGCGGGACATCTGGCTCGACATCGATGACCGGCTGCTGGCGCTGCCCGACACCCATCACGGCAACTGGACCGGTCACGAGGAGGGGCTGTACCAGTCCAGCCTGGGCTTCCAGGCGGTGGTCCGTCTGAACGCCATTTCCTGCATGGTCAAGCAGCACGACAAGTTCCCCCTGGAGCAGAGCCGGCGCCACGCCATCGCCTGCCTGCAGGTGGCCGCCGACGCCTACAGCCAATTGAGCCGCTGACGCCGAACCAGGATCGAGGCGGCCGGTCGCGCCTGCGGCGCCGCGGCGCTACGCTACCGCATGCGTGTGCTCGTCACCGGCGGCAGCGGCATCGTCGGCAGCTACCTGCGTCGCGTCCTCGCGCCGGCGCATCTGCTGACCTGCTTCAGCCGCACGGCGCCCGCGGAACCCTGGGACGCGTGGATCGGCGGCGACCTCATGGACGCCGACCGCCTGCGTCGCGCCACGGCCGGCCATGACGCGGTCATCCATCTTGCCGCGGTGCCCGGACCCGGCAGAGCGGACCCGGCGGACCTGCTGACGCTCAACGTCATCGGCACGGTCAACGTGCTGGAGGCGGCCGTCGCCTGCGGGGTCGATCGGGTGATCCTCGCCTCCTCCGCAGCCGCCACCGGCTTCTCCTTCCAGACCCACGACATCTCGCCGCGCTACCTGCCGATCGACGAGGCGCATCCGGACGCCCCGCAGGACGAGTACGGGCTCAGCAAGCTGCTGGCCGAGGCCGCCTGCAAGCGCTATACCGACCGCCACGGCCTGCCCACCATCTGCCTGCGGATCAACCACAACTGGTGCGTGGACACCGCCGGGGCCGACGTGGCGGTGCGCTGCGGCTGGGCAGGCCGCGCCGACATGACCCGCCAGCGGCTCTGGGACGAGCGCTACCGGCGCGCGATCCGGGAGCCGGACGGCGCGTGGCCGACGCCCGGCCCGCCGCCGCCGCGCAACCTGCTGTGGGCGGTGACCGACCTGCGCGATGCGGCTGGCGCCTTCGGCCTCGCGTTGGGCCCCACCGGTCCCCGGCAGGTGGTGTTCCTGCCCGCCGGCCCCCACACCTGCCGCCTCACCCCGCCGCCGGTGTTGCTGCACCGCCAATTTCCTAATGGCGCGCGGCGCGCGCCGCTGACCGGGTTCGAGTCGCCGTTCAGCTCCGCCAAGGCGGCCGAGCTGCTTGGCTACCGGCCGCGCTCGGGATGGCGCGGCAGCGACTTCGACGCCTGGCTGCAGGCGCAACCGGAGGAACCGAACGCATGAGCGAGAACGCGGCTCCGCGCTGGACGGGTGGCGGCTGGGTGTTGCCGGGCGCCGCGGGCGACACGCCGGTCATCGACGCGCACTACCACATCTTTCCCCGGCTCGGATCGCAGCCGCAGGGGATCCCGCCCGCGCTGCGGCTCAAGTTCTGGCAGTACCACTCGCGCGAATGGGTCGACTTCTGGCGCACCGACACCGGCGAGCACGTCACCGACCCGCTGCTGGAGTTCGACTCCCCCTCCATCGCCGACATGCCGGACGTGGGCTTTCACCTCACCGACCACGGACAGGCGGAGATCACCGTCGGCGGAGTCGTCTATCGCATGCAGATCTATCCGCCGAGCCTCACCAACAACGAGGCGACGCCCGAGCGGATGGTGGGCGAGATGGACCTGGCCGGCGTCGACGTCGGCGTGCTGCAGTCCGACCACGTCTACGGCGACCTCAACGAGTACTACGCCGAGGCGTCCGCGCGGTACCCGGGCCGTTTCGTCGCACTGGCGCAGATCTGGGAGCCTGCGGCCGACGACCCCGGCCGGCTGGCGCGGTTGCGAGCCGGCTTCGACGATCTGGGCATGCGCGGCCTGTACTTCAGCGTCGAGCCGCTGTCGGTCATGCAGGTCGACCGCTCGCTCAACGACCCCGCCTTCGACGCCCTCTGGCGGCTGGTCGAGGAGCGCGGGCTGCCGGTGTTCTGGTTCCTGGACGACCGCGCGCTCGACCGCGTGGGCCTGTTCATGCGGCGCGTCGCCGAGCTGGACGAGTGGACGCGGCGCCATCCGAACGTGCCGTGCGTGATCACCCACGGCCTGGTGCCGGCCGCGATCATCCACCGGATCCGTGTGCCGGAGGAGCTATTGCGCGTGCTCGACCGGCCGCAGGTGCACGCCGAGCTGCTGATGCCGGCCAAATGGCCGGACTACCCGTACCCCGAGGGCCAGAAGCTGCTGCGCGAGCTCCGCGACCGCGCCGGCGCGGAGTCGCTGCTGTGGGGCTCGGACAGCCCGTACGGGATGACGCAGTGGTGCACCTACCGGCAGTCGCTCGACTTCATCCGCGTGCACTGCGACTTCCTGTCCGCCGACGAGAAGGCGTCGATCCTGGGCGGCAACGCCGCCGGCCTGTTCGGCCTGGAACCCGCCGCCCGGCGGACCTGAGGCCGCGGTGTCCGAGACGCGGTCCAGTGGTCCGGCCTGTTCGGACCCACCTCCACGGCCGTGTAACGCCGCGAACGCGCCGGCTACGCGGACGGTTCGGCGAGCGCCTGGTGCAGCACCGCGCCTTCGCTGTCGCGCGGGTAGGGCAGGCCCATGGTGTGGGCGATGGTCGGCGCCACGTCGACGATCCAGGCGGTGCGATCCATCCGGTAGCCGGCGCGGTAGTCGGGGCCGGCCATTACCAGGAAGCCCTGCAAAGAGCCGTTGCCGCGCTCGGCAACCGGGAGCTGCCGGCCGTGGCTACCGGCCAGGGCCGTCTGCGTGAAGATCACGTCTCCCACCCGATCGCCCCACAGGCCCAGGCTGCGGCACTCCTCGCGCCGCAGCGCCAGGTTGACCAGCCGTTCGCCGCCGGCCGGCTCGCGGTAGTCGAGCAGCAGGTCGATCACGCGGGTGCGCACCCGCTCGAACTCCGCCCCCGGCGCGACGATGCCGTGCGGCTCGCGCCCGCGAAGGTTGACGTAGACCTCGTTCAGCGACATCGGCACGGCAAGGGTCCGTGTCCAGTCGACGCGCTCGATCCAGAACGGATCGTCACTGCCCGTGCGACGTCCCGGCGTCTCGGCAACCGTCTGCCGGTTCATCCCGTCCACCTCGTCCTGCCACGCCAGCAGGCCGGCGTCCGCGAACAGGTCCACGATCGGCAGCTCCGCGTGGCCCGGCACGAAGCCGTGGTCGGAGACCACCACCACGGCGGTCCGCTCGTCGGCCAGCGCGGCCACGGCGCCCACGAAGTCGTCGGTGATGCGGTGGGCCTCGTCGATCAACTCGGTATAGGTGCGGTTCGTAGCGGCATCCCCGGTGACGCCGGCGTCGGCGCGGCTCAGCCACATGTGCTCGACGTTGTCCGGGATGTGGGTCTGCGTGAACAGCAGGTCCCAGTCGCGGCCTGCGTTCAGGTGGGCAGCCGCCCGGCCCAGCCAGTCGGCCTGGTAGCGGCACAGGTCCAGCACCGCGCGCTCGCCCGCCGCGCCGAACCGCGTACCCATCCGCGCGAAGCCCTGCTCGGTGTCGCAGCCGCCGATGTTGGGCAGGAACGGCCCGACCGCCTCGGTCAGCTCCGGGGCGAGCGCGGCCGGGTGCGTCCAGTCGCCGTTGTCCGGAAAGACGTTGGTGCTGTACAGGGTGAGCTCGCGCGCGTCCGCAGACAGCGCCAGCAGGGCGAACCGCACGTGGCCCTCGGTGCCGGAGCCGGGGTACCGCACCGGCAGCCATGCCGACCACTCGCCGGGAGTCAGGCTGGCCAGCGGTCCGGATGCGTCCGGGCCGTCGGTGATCAGCACGCGTTCGTACTCCGAGCCCGAGCCTGTCGCCAAGGCGTGCCAGCGCACCCACTCGGGGCCGTAGCGATCCTGCAGGCGGCGGCCCTCGACGATCTGCCGATCGGCGATCCGCCCCAGCTCGACCGGGAACTCCAGCGGCGTCACCTCGCCCGCCGGCAGCGAACGCCAGCCCGTGGCCGGACGCGGGGTGATGCGCGGCACCCCCTCCGGCGCGGTGGAGAAGATCATCGGGATCTCCAGCGCGTGCCGGCACTCGTGGATGTGGCAGCCGTCCACGACGACGTCGGCGCCGCGCGCCGGCAGTCCGCCCGGATACTTGAGCAGGATGCTCTTGCGGCCGGCGCGGGCGGCGGTCTCCCACAGGTACTCCGCCCGGCAGGACTCGGTGGTGAAGCCGTTGGTAGTGCGCGACAGCGGGTCGCCCGCGTGATGGACCCGGAACTGCGGTATGCCGTGCGTGCCCACCCAGGCGCCGGTGGCAAGGCTGGTCCAGTTGGCGGGCGTCAGCGTCGGGACCGCGACGAAGGCGTTGCGCGCGTACGTTCCGGCAGCGATGAGCCGCGCCAGGTTCGGCATCGCCCCGGAAGCCATCAGCCGCTCCGCCCACGGTTTGATCAGCCCGTCCAGGCCGATGACGATGGTCCGTTCGGTCACGCGGTCACACGTGGAAGCCGCCCAGGATCCACCAGAGCTGGATGTAGTGCGGCGGCGAACCCAGGCAGAACCGCCGGCCCGTGCCGACGTCGCGGCAGCCGTAGCAGGAGCCGTCGGGGTCGCGCATCGCGTCCATCCATCCCGCCAGATACCGGTAGTGGTCGGTGCCGGTATAGACCTCTTCGCCGGCGGCCAGATCGAACATCCGCATCGCCACCGCCAGCGCCCCGTTGGCGCGGATGTCCACGTGCTCTCCCAGCTCCTTGATGTGGCGGACGTCCCGGCGCTCGTGCTCGTACCGCCACGACTCGTCGGCCAGGAAGGCGTCGATCGCCGGGCCGATCGTCCCGCGCAGATGCTCCGTTCCGGTGGTGGCCAGCAGCAGGTGCATGCGGACGGCGGTCACGAACGGGAAGTCGAGCGCCGCCCCCGGCACCAGCCCGGCGCGCACCCAGTCGACGATCGGTCGCGCCGCCTGCCAGTACTCCGGGAACTCCTCACGCCACAGGAAGCTGGCCAGCGCCACCCACTCCGGGGTCATGTGGTGCAGGGCGGCAGGATCCCCGAAGTAGGCGCCGGCCCGCATGCGGTCGAACGACGTGCGCACGCTGGCGGCGAACCGGCGGTCGCCGGTGATCCGATGGTACACGCCCAGGCAGTACAGGACGATCGGGTTGGTGTAGGTGGTATCGGGCCGGGTCAGCTCGTCACGCCAGTCGATGGGCAGACCGCGGTAGACGGGAAACTGGCACCAGCGTCCCACCGACCACAGCGCGCCGTCGACCCGCTCGGCCAGGATCCGCTCCAGCATCGCCTCCGCCACGTCCATGCAGCGCCGCCGGCCCAGCAGGTGGCCGGCGATCGCCAGGGTCGCGGCCAGCTCTGCCCGGTAGGCGGTGCTCTCGGCCCAGAGGGCTTCCGGCGGCACGTAGCGCCAGTCGCGTACGCGACCGATCACGCGATCGCAGACCGCCTCCGCCGCCTGCCGGCGCGTGGCGTCGATCCGCTCGGCTGCGCTCCCATCGGGACGCATGGCCCAACCATACCACCTGAGTCACCGCATCATGGTTCGGATCTCCCCGGATCCGCGTGTGAAGGCGCGCCACGCAGGGAGGTTTGCGGATAGAGTTGGGGTTCCGAAGCGAGGGGCACAGCCAACATGGACGCCGGCACGAGTGACAAGAACCTGGACTACCTGTTCGACCTCCGAGGCTACCTGGTCCTCAAGGGTGCGATCGGCCGCGACGATCTCGCGGAGATGAATCGCTGGGTGGACGATCACTGGTCCTACGTGGAGAACCCCCCGGTGGAGGCCGCCGGGGTTGGGGAAGTGCGGCCTGACTGCTGGATCGGCCACGTCGAGCTGCACAGTTATGGGCCGGACGACGGCGTCAACTTTCAGAGCATCGTGGAAGGCGGCGCGGTGTTCGAACGGCTCATCGACCATCCGGCGTGGCTGCCCCTGGTCACGCGCTTCATCAATCCCATCAACAGACTCTCCATCCACGAGAACCTGCTCAACGTGCGCGGCCCGGGCGGCTTCCTCTACATCCACTCCGGCGGGCACATGCCCATCAGCTACATGACCTTTCGCCAGCACAACACCGGCGAGTGGATGGTCGGTCAGATCAACGTGATGATGGCGCTGCACGACATCGGCCCCGGCGACGGTCCCACGGTGCTGGTTCCGGGCAGTCACAAGGTGACCGAGGTCCATCCCCGGCTGGCAGTCGACGGCGCCCCCATAGCCGCTGCCAGCCACGAACGGGAGGCGGCCGGCACCGCGCTGGGCATGCAGGAGGTCTACCTGGAGGCCGGCGACGCCCTGCTGTTCACCGACGCGGTCACGCACGGCTCGGCGCGGCGCACGAACGCCGGCTATCGCCGCACGGTGCTGTACCGGTACTCGCCGCGATTCGTGCGCACCCGTTTCAACCACGAGTTCTCGGCAGCCCTGCTGCGCCGCCTGACCCCGGAACGGCGATCGATCCTCGAACCGGTTCCGCCGCGCCGTCCCCCTGCGTAACGTCCCTCACCGCCTGACGTTACCCGATCGATGATGCGGATCGGCGATCGCGGCCGGCGGCGCCTTGCACCCCCTCGCCTGCCATGCCACGATCATGGGCGTTATGTCTACATCCACAGATTCGGATTCGACAGAAAGCTTCGCTCGTAGAGGGCCCCGCAGGCTTCTCATCGCCCTGATCGGCATCGCCCTGGTGGCGCCGATCGCAGTCGCCGACACCGAGGACTGCAACGGCATCGATCGCGAGCTCGTGTTCGCCGGTCTGGACTGGGCCAGCGCTCAGCTCCACAACCACATCGCCGGTCAGATTCTCCAGATCGGGTTCGGTTGCGAGTACACCGACATTCCGGGATCCACGATCCCGATGGTCCAGGGACTCGTGCGCGGCGACGTCGACATCAACATGGAGATCTGGTTCAACACCGCGCCGGACCTCTACCACGAATCGGCCGAGGCCGGCGACGTGCTCGACCTGGGCTTGAACATGAACGCCGCCGAAATGTCGTTTCTGGTGCCGCGTTACGTGATCGAGGGCGACGCCGAACGGGGTATCGAGCCGATGGCGCCCGACCTCAAGTCCGTGGCCGACCTGCCGATGTACGCGGACGTGTTCACGGACCCGGAGGAGCCCGGCAAGGGACGCTACTACAACTGCATCATCGGCTGGCAGTGCGAGCTGACCAACAACAAGAAGATGGCTGCGTATGGTCTGGAGGAGCACTTCACCAACTTCAAGCCCGGCGCCGCGCCGGCGCTGGACGCGTCCATCGTCGCAGCCTACGAGAAGGGCGAAGCGTGGCTCGGCTACTACTGGGGCCCCACCACCATCCTCGGCCTCTACCCCATGATTCAGCTCGAAGAGCCCGAATGGTCGGAGGAGTGCTGGGACGGCGACCGCGGCTGCGCATTTCGTCCCTCGGTCGTCAACGTCGCCGTAAGCAAGGGGTTCGCCGATGGCGCATCCGAGCAAATGGTCGAGTTCCTGACCGCCTACGAGATGGACCAGATGGTCGTCAGCGCGTACCTGGCTGAGCAGAGCAATACCGATGCGGAGTGGGCAGACGTCGCCCGTGAGTTTCTGGCGAACGAGGCCGACATTTGGACGGCATGGGTGTCCGACGAGGTGGCCGGCCGCATTCAGGCCGCGCTCAACTAGCGATAGAAGTCACTGGATCACCGCGTGACCCACTTGGAGCGGGGGCAGAGATGCCCCCGCTCTGCAATGAGTGAGTAGTCGCGGCTCGGATTCCTGAGTCATGCAGAACTGGTTGCGGGAGTGCGCCGGCAGTCTTGCCGGGATATTCTCCGCGTTCCCCGAAGGCTGTCAGATTCCGCTCCGCGAGTGGACCAACGACGGCCTGAAGTTCCTGGTGCGCAATTTCGGCCGCACCTTCGACTCCCTCAGCGACCTGATGCTGTTCGTGTTGCGGCAGGTGGAGTTGTCACTGCTCGCGCTACCCTGGTGGATCGTCGTCGTGACGATCTGCCTGATCGCGTGGCTGGCATCGCGCAGCCGGCTGCTCGCGGTGGGGCTGTGCGCCGCCCTGGTCTTCATCGGCATGATGGATCTCTGGGAGAACACCATGCGGACGCTGTCCATGCTGTTCCTCGCCACCACGCTCACCGTGATCGTCGGTATCCCGGTGGGCATCCTGATGGCTACCAATCGCTGGGTGCGCTCGCTGGTCAGCCCGATTCTGGACGCGATGCAGACCGTGCCACCCTTCGTCTATCTGATCCCGTTCATCTTCTTCTTCGGTCTCGGCAACGTAGCCGCAACCTTTGCGATCTTCGTATACGCCGTCCCGCCGATCATCCGGCTCACCAACCTGGGCATCCGCCTGGTAGACCGCAACGTGGTGGAAGCGGCGGATGCGTTTGGCGCAACCGGGCGCCAGATCCTGTGGGGTGTGCGCATGCCGCTGGCGATGCCCAACATCATGGCGGGGGTCAACCAGACGATCATGATGGCGCTGTCGATGGTGGTGATAGCATCGATGATCGGCGCACGCGGCCTGGGGCGACAAGTGCTCCGGGGGCTGCAGAACGCCGACGTGGGCATGGGCCTGGAAGCGGGCTTGGCGATTCTTGCGTTGGCGATCATCTTCGATCGCATCACGGCAGCGTTCGGCGTGCGACTCGACCCCACGCAGACGGTAAAGGCGTAGCTGGCATGGGCGACCCCAGCGACCTCGACCGCACCACAGGCTCTCCGAGCGACATCGAAGTAGCCCACCTGTACAAGATCTTCGGGCCGCGTCCGCAGGAAGTAATGGCGCAGGTCTCCGCTGGCGTGAGCAAGGAAGACATCCTCGACCGCACCGGCCATACGGTCGGGCTCGACGACGTGAACCTGCGCATCAGTGGAGCGGAGACCTTCGTGGTAATGGGGCTGTCCGGCAGCGGCAAGTCGACCTTCGTGCGCTGCGTGAACCGGCTCATCGATCCGACGGCAGGGCAGGTGCTGATCGACGGCGCCAACGTTGTGGAGATGGACGCCGCGGAGATCACGGAGCTGCGGCGCACCAGGATGAGCATGGTGTTCCAGAGCTTCGGACTGCTCCCGCACCGCAACATCGTCCAGAACGTTGCGTACGGTCTGAGGGTCCGGGGTGTGCCCAAGGAGGAGCGGCTGGAGCAGGCCGCCCGGTGGATCGAGGTCGTCGGGCTGCAGGGCTACGAGCGCATGCGGCCGCGGCAGCTCTCCGGAGGCATGCAGCAACGGGTCGGTCTGGCTCGGGCGCTCTGCACCGACCCGGAGATCCTGTTGATGGACGAGCCGTTCAGCGCGCTGGACCCGCTGATCCGGCGTGACATGCAGGACGAGCTGGTCCGCCTGCAGCGCGACCTGCGCAAGACGATCGTGTTCATCACCCACGACCTGGACGAGGCGTTGCGCCTCGGCGACCACATCGCCATCCTCAAGGACGGGAAGGTGGTGCAGGTCGGTGCGCCCATCGACATCATCACCAATCCGGCGGACGACTACGTCGCCGAGTTCGTGCGCGACGTCAACCGCGCGCGCGTCCTGACCGCCTGGGCGACGATGGAGAAGGTCACCGCGCTGGACGTAGACACCTCGCCCGACAAGGCGCTGGCTGAGACGAGCGGCAACGGCCGGAGAGTCGTGTTCGTGACCGAGGGGGACAGCCGTTATCGCGGCTACGTCGAGGTCGACGACGTACCGGATGCCGTCGAGCGTGGCGACTCCGATCTCAGAAAGGTCCTGCGCGACAACGCCCCGACGGCCCTCGGCGACCAGTGCCTGGACGAGCTGCTGTCCGTCGTGGCCGACAGCAGCCGGCCGATCCCGGTGCTCGACCACGAACGCCGCCTGCTGGGAGAACTGACCCGCCAGAGAACGCTGTCCGCCCTTGCCGGCGACTGCGAGCTGGAGAGCCCGCCAAGCGAATAGCTCGTGCCACGGCTCACGAGGGATCGGAGCCGCGCAGCCGTCGTGGTATCTCGACCGTGTCGACCTGCGCCCACGTGGCGGTGAGCTCGGCGACGCCGAAACCGGCCGGCATGTCCACGAATGAGTGGTGCATGCGCTCGGCCTGGAAGCCCGGCATGAAGCCTTCCTCGTCGCCGTTCAGCCGCGCTTCCATAGGGGCGAAGCGCCGCCACAGGAGCTCCGCCTCGTCCGGGGTGAACCGCTCCGCGAATCGTGGGCCGTAGTTCAAGGTGATCGGGTGCTGGGTGGCGCTGGACGCCGCGACCCGCTCCGGGACGGTGGACCGCAACTCCGGCCGCTTGCAGAGGCGGATGAACAGCGCCGCCTTGGTCAGGAACACCGTCTGCAGCAGCTTGCCCTTCTCCGCGACGCCGGGGCGCAGCGCGGCCAGCGCCCGGTCGTAGGCGGAAGCGTCGCCGGCCAGCGCCGCGCGCAGCGCCGCCTCCGTGCGGTCCTTCTTGATGTCGCTCGCGCGCCGCCAGCGCCGGAAGATCTCCTGCGCCGGCGGCTGCAGGTGATCGACGAACGGATCTTCCTCCCGCAGCGCGAACGGCGAGAAGCCGCCGTGCACGGTGCGGCGCAGCCTGGCGCTGTAGTTGCTGCCCCAGTGCAGGATCGGCGTGATGTAGACGACGCCGTCGCCGGCACGCAGATGGGTCTGTACGGCGTCCGGCAGCGGCCGGCGGTTGTCCTCCAGCAGCAGGCGGTTCTCCCGGTCCGTGTTCACGCGCACATGCGTGCCCGGCATGACCCACAGCACGTCGTCGTCGTACAGCGGGATGTTCCACTGGATGTAGGCCGGCCCGTTCTCCACGATGTCGTCGATGTAGCCGCGCAGGGGCGCGGTGTCGATCGGGTGGATGTCGCGGTGCCAGTTGGCCGGGCCGTGGTCGCGGACCGGGCTGCACATCATCATCAGCTCGGTGGCGCCCGCGTCCTCGACGCCCAGCAGGCGGTCGGCCACCGCGCGCAGCCGGTCGCGGGTCCAGATCTCGACCGCCGCCGCGCAGCTCCCGTCCACCTGCGCGCCCAGCTCGCGCGACAGGTGCAGTCGCGGCTGGCGCGCGGTCTCCCACATGCCGCCGGGAGGATCGCCGGGTTCGCGCTCGGCGGCCCACACAGCCCGCTGGCGCTCCACCAGAATCTCGTAGGCGCGGCGCACCTCGGGAAGCCGCGCCGGCTCGATCACCTCCGGAACGACCAGGTATCCCTCGCGGAGAAACCGGTCGCGATCGATGTCCGCGGCGAGACCGTTGCCCGCCGTGCCGTTACCTCCGGCCATGGCTCACTTCCTCCTCGGTCCGTGTCGATTCGTCATGATCGGGCCGGCTTCCACCAGCCGGAAGCGGCGATCGTGCTGCTCACGACCACCGATGCAGTTGCTCCCGTAGCCCGTCCCTGATCCGCCGGTGTGCGCCGTCCGACCACAGGTCGTCGAGCTCGTCGGCATCGGCCTCCAGGTCGAAGAGCTGCCCCTCGCCCGTGCCCGGATACTCGACCAGCTTGTAGCGCTCGTCGCGCACCATCAGCAGGTGCCCGACCGTCTGCAGCATGGAGCTGGCGCCGTGCTCGGAATGGACGTAGCGCCGCCGCGCCGCGTCCGCGCGCCCCTGCAGGTGCGGCAGCAGCGACAGGGCGTCCATCTTCGCCGTCGGCGCGGCGCCGGCCAGCTCCAGCACCGTGGGGGCGATGTCGAACCCCTGCGTCAGGGCGTCGCAGGCGCGGCCCCCGTGGAAGCGTTCGGGGCTCCACACCACCAGCGGCACCCGCACCGACGAGTCGTACATGTTCCACTTCTCGACCAGGCCGTGGTCGCCCAGGCAGTCGCCGTGATCGGAGGTGAAGATCACCGCCGCGTCGTCCAGCAGTCCACGCCCTTCCAGGCGCTCCAGGATGCCGCCGACCTGTTCGTCGATCATGGTCATGTTGGCCAGGTAGTAGGCGCGCTGCCGGTGGCGCTGCTCGGCCGCGGGCAGAGCATCGAAGGCGATGGAGTCGACCATGCGCTCGACCAGGCGGGCGCGCAGCGCGTGCAGGGTCGACGGCTGCCGGTCGATCTCCGCCTGCGTAGCCGGCAGGATGGGCAGCTCCCGCTCCAGGTACGGCCGCGCGTAGCGCTCGATCGGGTCGTAGGGCGGATGCGGGCCGGGAAAGCCGATCTGCAGGAACAGCGGCTCGTCGCCCATGTCCGGCGCACGGTCGATCCAGCGCCGCGCCAGCTCCCCCACGAACACGTCGGGATGCAGCTCCTCCGGCAGCCGCCACTCGAAGGCGCCCTGCCGTTCGGCCACGTCCGGCCACGCCTGGTAGAACGGCTTCTCCGGACGCTGCAGGCCGCGCACGGCCAGCGCCTTGTCCCACTCGTCGTCGCACACGTGCGGGTTGCCGCTACGCAGCGGCTCCGCACGGCCGCGCTGCTTGTTCTCCACCACGAACCGCTCGTGGAAGCCGTGCATCTCCGCGTGCGGATCGGCGTGCATCTTGCCGACGCTCACGCAGTGATAGCCGGCCGCACGCAGGTCGTGCACCCAGGTGCGGGGCCACGGGTCGCTGTTGCGCAGCGCGCCGGCGTTGGGCGGGTAGAAGCCCGTGAACAGGCTGGCGCGCGACGGCCCGCACGACGGCCCGGTCACGTGGCACTGCGAGAAGCTCACTCCCTCGCGCACCAGCCGGTCGAGGTGTGGCGTGTCGACGTGGGGATACCCCAGCGCGCCGATCGTCTCGTAGCGCTGCTGATCGGTGATGATCAGGATGATGTTGGGGCGGCGGGCTCGGTCCGCGGTGCTCATCGACGACAGCTTCGCCCGTGCAGCCTTTTTCTTCCAGCATCGACCCGATAGGCTGCCGCAACGAACATGGCAAAGGGAAAATCAACACGGACGGCGATCTCCCCGACCCGCGCCGAGAACTACGCGGAGTGGTATCAGCAGGTGGTGCGCGCCGCCGACCTGGCGGAGCTGTCGCCGGTGCGCGGCTGCATGGTGATCAAGCCGTGGGGCTACGCGCTGTGGGAGAACATGCAGCGCGTGCTCGACGGCATGTTCAAGGACACCGGCCACACCAACGCCTACTTCCCGCTGTTCATCCCGCTGCGCTACCTGGAGCGCGAGGCCGAGCACATCGAGGGGTTCGCCAAGGAGTGCGCGGTGGTGACCCACCACCGCCTGGAGCCGGGCCCGGAGGGCGGGCTGGTGCCGGCGGGCGAGCTGGACGAGCCGTACGTCGTGCGGCCCACCAGCGAGACGATCATCGGCGAGATGTACGCCAAGTGGGTGCAGTCCTACCGGGACCTGCCGATCCTGATCAACCAGTGGGCGAATGTCGTCCGCTGGGAGCTGCGCCCTCGCCTGTTCCTGCGCACCGCCGAGTTCCTGTGGCAGGAAGGCCACACGGTCCACGCCACCGCCGGGGAGGCCGTCGAGGAGACCCTGCGCATGCTCGGCGTCTATGCGGACTTCGCCGAGCAGTACATGGCCATGCCGGTGCTGCGCGGCGAGAAGACCGTGGGGGAGCGCTTCCCCGGCGCGGTCAACACCTACGCCATCGAGGCGATGATGCAGGACCGCAAGGCGCTGCAGGCCGGCACCTCCCACTTCCTGGGGCAGAACTTCGCCAAGGCGTGCGACATCAGCTTCAGCGACCGCGACGGCGCGCTGGTGCACGCCTGGACCACCTCGTGGGGGGTGTCCACGCGGCTGGTCGGCGGCCTGATCATGACGCACGGCGACGACGACGGCGTCGTGCTGCCGCCGCGCCTGGCGCCGCAGCAGGTGGTGATTCTGCCGATCTACAAGGACGCCGAGCAACGCAGCGCGGTGCTCGGCGCCTGCGACGCGCTGAAGCGCGAACTGGCGGAACCCCGCTACGCCGGTGAACCGATGCGTGTCCAGATCGACGACCGCGATTTGCGCGGCGGCGAGAAGAACTGGCACCACGTCAAGCGCGGCGTGCCCATCCGCGTCGAGATCGGGCCGCGCGACCTGGACGCCGGCGTGGTGTCGGTGGCGCGCCGCGATCAGCCGCCTCGCGAGCGGCAGTCGCTGCCGCGGGAGCGCTTCGCCGCCGAGGCGCCCGCGGTGCTCGGCCAGATCCAGGACGGCCTGCTGGAGCGCGCGCGCGCGTTCCGCGACGGCCACACCGAGCGAGTCGAGGACCTGGGAGCGTTCGAGGACTACTTCCGGGACGAGGAGCGCTCCGGCTTCGCCATCGCCCCCATGGCCGCCGAGGCCGAGGAAGACGGCGCGTCCCAGGAGCTGCTGAAGCGGCTGAAGATCACCCCGCGCTGCATCCTGGGCACGGCGAGCGATGACGGAGTCGCCGCGCCGGCCGGCCGGCCGTGCGCCTTCACCGGCGCGCTCGGCGCAGCGGACGTGGTGTTCGCCCGCTCGTACTGAGTCGCCCTGACGCTGCGCAACTCAGGCCGCAGGCTCGTGGCCTCGGCACCGGGACACGGCTGCCGAACGGTCCTTAACAACCTTCGTAGACTTGACTTAAATCATTTATCTTATGATACTTACATCATGTTCACGCACTCCTCGCACGCCGCGGTCACCTCCACCGTCGCCGGCCTGTCGGACGACCAGTTGCTGGAGCAGACCCGCAAGCTCGCAAGCCTTGACCACCAGATCCATGTCTTCGTCATCGATCACCTGTGCGAGATCGAAGCTCGCCGGGCCTACCTGGACCGCGGCTTCTCCAGCCTGTTCGACTACGTGAAGCGCGGGCTCGGTTACACCGACGCCTCCACGTGGCGGCGGATCGGCGCCATGAAGCTGTGCGCGCGGCTCGACGGCGTGCGCGAGCGGCTCTGGGACGGCTCGCTCACCCTGGACGCGGCTGCCCAGTTGCAGGCCGCCTTCGAGCGGCGGGAGCGAGAGCGATCGCGCCAGACGCGCGGGGCCGGGACCGTGGCCGGCTCGGCTCTGCGGCCGGACGGCTCGGCGCGGCCGGTGCGCGCACCGTCGGCCCAGGGGAATCCGGCGCCGAAACCAAGCCCGGGACCGGTGCTGGACCTGTCGGCGCAGCAGGCGCTCGTGGACCAGGCGGTCGGCAAGAGCACGCGCGAGGTGGCGCAGATGCTGGCCGACGTGGATCCCGCGCTGGCGGTGCCGGCCGATCGGATGCGGCCGATGGGCCAGGGGCGCTGGGAGCTCAAGGCGGTCATCGACGCGGAGTGTCAGCGCGGGCTGGAGCAACTCCGGGGACTGCTCTCGCACATCGATCCGCGCATGACGCTCGGGCAGCTCGTGGAACGGCTGGTCCGCGAAGGCCTCGACCGCCACGATCCGGCTCGTCCGCCGCGCCGTAGCCGTGCCCGCAGCGCTGCCGCGGGCGCCGACCGACCTCCGACAACTCAGCAGAGGGCGAGCTCCGACGGGGCTGCCGCGTCGGAGCCGAAGCGGGCCGCCACGCGCGCGGAGGCAAGGACTACGGCGGCGAAGACGCAGCCGGCAGGCTCATGCCGCGGCGTGCCGTCACCGGCGCAGCGACCCGCGCAGGTGGCCGGCGCCGACAGCATGCCCGCAAACAGGCGGCTGAACGCCGACCGCCGCACCACTTCTGCGCCGAAGACGGGGCGGGGCTCGGACGGTCGGGCGCCGTCCGCAGAAAGCCGACGGCACGGGCCACCGACATCCTCACTTCGGCGCCGAAGGAAGCTGCATGACCGCCCATGTGAGCGTCGTGGACGCGCCGCGCAACATCGTCAGCCGTCGATCGCCACCCGAACTCCAGGCGACCCAGGTGCCGCCCAACCCGCTCGCGCCGGACGCGAAGCGTCTCAATGCTGTCTATTAATTAATCTTCATTAACATTATATTTCAATATAAATTCCCCTCCCTTCGCCGCCTCGTTATCCGAAGATGGGTTGGTTCCGCATCCTCCGGTTGGATCTCGCGACCTCCATAACTGCCCGAAAATGACTCCGCCGATCCCGGATGTTCCTGGACTACTTGACGCCGGGCGTTTGCGGACGATCATTGGCGGTAGGTGAGCGTGCCGGCTTCCGGACCTCCGACTCCGGGCGCGCCACCGGAGCGAGGGAGGAAACGCGATGGCTGAATCGGTCACCATGACGGTCAACGGCCGTACATCAGAACACCAGGTGGAAGCACGGCGACTGCTCGTGCACCATCTGCGCGACGAGTTGCGCCTGACCGGCACGCACGTCGGTTGCGACACGTCGAGCTGCGGAGCGTGCACGGCGATCGTGGACGGCAAGGCCGTCAAGACCTGCACCATGCTGGCCGTGCAGGCCGACGGCGCCGACATCACCACGATCGAGGGACTGGCCGACAACGGCACCCTGCATCCGCTGCAGGAGGCGTTCCGTGAGGAGCACGGCCTGCAGTGCGGGTTCTGCACCCCCGGCATGATCATGACGGCGGTCGACCTGCTGGAGCGCAACGACACGCCGAGCGAGGCGGAGATCCGCCACGCGCTGGAAGGCAACTACTGCCGGTGTACCGGCTATCACAACATCGTCCGGGCCGTGCAGCGCGCTGCCGGTACCCTGACGTAGGAGGCGGTCATGGCTACGGCACAGATCGGCAAACCGGTCCGGCGCGTCGAGGACCAGAAGTTCATCACCGGCGCCGGCCGCTACACGGACGACATCCAGCTTCCCGGCATGACGTACTGCGCGTTCGTGCGCAGCCCTCACGCGCATGCCGCGATCGAAGGCGTCGACACGGCAGCGGCATCCGCGGCCCCGGGCGTGGTCGCGGTGCTCACGGGCGCGGACGTGGAGGCTGACGGCCTCGGCGGCCTGCCGTGCGCGTGGCAGGTCGACTTCAACACCGGCGAGCCCATGAACGAGCCGCCGCACCCGGTGCTGGCTTCCGACACGGTGCGCTACGTCGGCGACGGAGTCGCCTGCGTGATCGCCGAGACCCTGGAGCAGGCGCAGGACGCCGCCGAGCTGGTCGACGTGAGCTACCGCGAGTTGCCGGCCGTGGCGTCCGTTCCGGAGGCGATCGCCGAAGGGGCGACGCAGATCCACGCGGAGGCGAAGGGCAACCTCGCCTTCATCTGGGACCTTGGCGACCGCGAAGCCACCGACGCGGCCTGCGCGAACGCGGCCCACGTCACCACCCTGGAGTTCGTCAACCAGCGGCTCATCCCGAACGCCATCGAGCCGCGGGCCACGCTGGCCGACTTCGATGCGACCTCGGGCCGCTCCACGCTGTACACGTCGACCCAGAACCCGCACACGATCCGCGCGGTCATGGGCGGCGTGCTGGGGCTTCCCGAGCACAAGCTGCGCGTAGTGGGCCCTGACGTCGGCGGCGGCTTCGGAAGCAAGATCTTCCACTACCCCGAAGAGGCGGCCGTCACCTGGGCCGCCCGCAGGATCGGCCGGCCGGTGAAATGGACGGCCTCCCGCACCGAGAGCTTCATGACCGACGCGCACGGCCGCGACCACGTCACCACGGCCGACTTGGCGCTGGACGCCGACGGGAAATTCACGGGGCTGCGGGTGCGCACGCAGGCGAACATGGGCGCGTACCTGTCGCTGGTGGCATCGGCGATTCCCACCTACCTGTACGGCACGCTGCTGCAGGGCCAATACACGACCCCGGCCATTCACGTCGAGGTCACCGCCGCCTTCACCACCACGACGCCCGTGGACGCCTACCGCGGCGCCGGCCGGCCGGAGGCGACCTACCTGTTGGAGCGGCTGGTCGACACCGCCGCGCATGAGACCGGCGTCGACCCCGCAGAGATCCGCCGCAGGAACTTCATCCCGCCGTTCGACGGCGTCACCGAGCCCGGCTACGAGACGCAAGTGGCGATGGTCTACGACAGCGGCAACTACGGGGGCGCCATGGACCGCGCGCTGGAGGTGTTCGACCTGCCGGCGTTCCGGGCAAGGCAGCAGGCCGCACGGGCGGAAGGAAAGCTGCTCGGCGTCGGCTTCTCCAGCTACATCGAGGCGTGCGGCGTGGCGCCGTCCAAGGTCGCCGGCGCCCTCGGCGCGCGCGGCGGCTTCTACGAGAGCTCGACCGTCCGCGTGCAGCCCTCGGGCAAGGTGACGGTGTTCACCGGCACCCACTCGCACGGACAGGGCCACGTCACCACCTTCGCGCAGGTGGTCGCCGACGAGCTGGGCGTCCCGATGGACGACGTCGAGATCGTGCACGGCGACACCGACATGATCCCGATGGGCAACGGCACCGCCGGCTCGCGCAGCATCGCCGTGGGCGGCAGCGCCATCCACGTGAGCCTGGGCAAGATCAAGGAGAAGGGGGCGCAGATCGCCGCCCACCTGATCGAGGCGTCGCCGGAGGACCTGGAGTATGTGGACGGCGGCTGGAAGGTGCGCGGCACCGACCGCGGCATGAGCTTCCAGGAGGTGGCCGCGCAGGCCTACACCGTGCACAACTATCCGGACGGCGTGGAGCCGGGGCTGGAGTTCACCTCGTTCTTCGACCCCGAGAACTTCACCTTCCCGTTCGGGACGCACATCGCCGTCGTCAAGGTCGATGCCGACACCGGCCAGGTGAAGCTCAAGCGGTTCGTGGCGGTCGACGACGTCGGCCGCGTGATCAACCCGCTGATCGTCGACGGTCAGGTGCACGGCGGCATCACCCAGGGCGTCGGCCAGGCGCTGCTGGAGGGCGCCGCATACGACGACGCCGGCCAGTTGCTGACCGGCTCCTACATGGACTATGCGATGCCGAGAGCGGACGATGTTCCGTCATACGAGGTGGACCGCACCGAGACGCGGTGTCCGATCAACCCGCTCGGCGTCAAGGGCGCCGGCGAGACCGGCACCATCGGCTCCACGCCGGCGGTCGTGAACGCCGCCGTCGACGCGCTCTGGCATCTGGGCGTGCGAGACCTGCAGATGCCGCTCACCCCGCAACGGGTCTGGCGCGCTATGAACGCCAACGGAGGTACCACGTGATTCCCGCCGCATTCGCATATCGACGCGCCGCATCGGTCGACGAAGCGCTGCAGCTTCTGGGCGAAGCCGACGGCGACGCCCGCCTGCTCGCCGGCGGACACAGCCTGCTGCCGGCCATGAAGCTCCGGCTCGACCGGCCCGGCACCCTGATCGACATCAGCCGCATCGACGAGCTGTCCGCCATCAAGGAAAGCGGCGGCGGCGTGTGCATCGGCGCCGCTGCCACCCATGAGCGGATCGCCGGCTGCGACCTGATCGGGTCACGGGCGCCGCTGGTGGCCGCGGCCGCCGCCGTCATCGGCGACGTGCAGGTGCGCAACAAGGGCACCATCGGCGGCAGCGTCGCGCACGCCGACCCGGCGGCCGACTACCCGGCCGCGCTGCTGGCGTCCGACGCCGTCATCCACGTGCGCGGCTCCAGTGGAAGCCGGCAGGTCGCCGCCGCCGACTTCTTCGTCGACCTGTACGCCACCGCGCTGGAGGAAGGCGAGATCGTCACCGCCGTGGAGGTGCCCGACCAGGGCGGCGCCGGATCGAGCTACCAGAAGTTTCCGCACCCCGCCTCACGGTTCGCGGTGTGCGGCGCGGCCGTGGCGGTCGCGACCGACGGCGGCCGCTGCACGGGCGCGCGCGTGGCGCTCAACGGCGTGGCCGCCGCCGCGTTCCGGGACGCCGGCGTGGAGGCCGCCCTGCAGGGCGCGACGCTCGACGCCGCCACGATCGAGGCCGCGTCGGCCAAGGCGGCCGACGGACGGGAGCTACTCTGCGACATGTTCGCGGACGAGGACTACCGGCGCCACCTGGCCAAGGTGTTCGTGCGCCGCGCGCTCACCGCCGCGGCCGGTGAGGGTTGACGTTTGGCGTCTTCGACTCCAGCCCTGCGCATCGCGTGGTCCATCCCTATTGTCGTCCTCGATTAAGGCAGCATGGCGACGCCGACGTTGGCGTCGCCATGCTACAACGTATGGCGTTTAACTTCCACCGAGCAGAGGGTTCTCCAATAATAAGATCGTCAGACTGTTTTCGAGACATGAAACGAGGGGGCTGGTCTGACGGTGAGTTCAGTGTACGCGTGCTCGACGACATGAGCATCACATCACAGCATGCTAAGGAGATGAGAGGGTCCTCGGACGATTTACGTCAATACCTCATCTTCCTGAGAGATCAGGTGGCCCGATACCTATCGATACTCGATACTATGTTCGGAGCACGCGATCCGAGGTTCGTATTTCGCACAATTGGACTATCGTCTGACGGCAGGCCGAGAACGCACTTTCCGGAGTGTTTCCACCTTCAGGGTGGATGCTCAGTGGACATCCTCATCACCAGTCATCCCTGGGAACATTTCAGCCATGATCAAGGCCCTTGGCAGGTTGCGCACGAATGTGTGCATCTGATGGACCCTGGACGTGAAGGGACGACCAATACGCTAGAAGAGGGACTAGCAACTTGGTTTCAAAACGAGCCGACGTATCATAGCGAGAGCGTTCGACGTTACATCGCGAATGACCCTACTCGCCTTTCGAAGTATGTGGAAGCCGAGAAACTTGTACGGAGTGATCTCAGGCACATCCTCACGGCGGTTAAGAGGCTCCGACTTTCCGGCGTCAGGATTCGGGAAATCAACGCCGAAATGTTGGCCCCGCTACTTCCCAATTTGGAAACGAGGACTGTCGAACGGCTTTGCGCTGCCTTCTAGCCCATGATGAGTGAAGAAGGGCGCGGCTGCCATTCATCAGTACGGTCAATGCGATACAGCTACCATATGCCAATTCCAGCAAACTCGGCCTACGCCAACAGAATTGCTTACGTCATATGAATCGCCTGCTCGCGAGCAGAGCAAACTGGTATGTGAGAGTTTAGTGACACGCTCACGTATCCGTGTAGCTGCCCGCAGATGGGCGGTCGGCGGCACGCTGGCGCTCCTCCTATCGTTCACCAACCACGCCGTCGCACTAACCGGCGCGGAGAGCATGCCTCCGGAGTCATTTCGCTTCGTCGCCTACGTAGGCGACGACTACGGGTACTGCACCGGGGCGATCATCGCCCCCACTTGGGTGCTGACGGCGGCGCACTGCGTGGTCCACGGAGACCGCTCCACCATCAAACCGAACGAGATCGGCGACCTTTCGCGCGGGTGGCCGGACGATGACCATGAACGGGTGCCGGTCAAGCGCGTGATCGCGCACCCGCACTACTACTGGGAAGGCGACGGATTCCGAAACGACATCGCACTGATTGAGACGGCGTGGCCGTTTGCATCCTCACACTTGGTTCCGGTCGCGGTCCTCGGTCCCGAGGACGAGGCGCTGCATGCTGCGAACGGCGCCACGGCGGTTCTGATCGGCTACGGAGAGGATGAGAACGGGCAGCGGGAACGCCAAGGGCTGTTCCGTGTGGTCAGAGCAACGCTGTACCACGCTGACGCCTGCAGGACGGAGCACGCCTTTGTCGACCCCAGGGACGAGATCGTGCACGACCGGACCATCTGCGCGGGAGATCGCGCCAGGGGCATACGCAGCGGGGACAGCGGCGGGCCGTTGCTGGTGGAGACCGAAAACGGCTACGGGGTCGTGGGCGTCGCCTCGATCTCCGGGAACGACCCTACGGGGTATCCGGTCGTCGCCGTCTACACCCGCGTGGCGACCGTCAAGGAGTGGATTGACGGGTGCGTTAACGGCACCGGGGAGTGCGTTGAGGGCGGCGTGAGCCCGCCTGAGCTGAAGCGCTACGGACCGGGCCAGATTCGGAATTCGGAGACGCTTGAGTTTCGGGCGACGGCGGTCATTTTCGTCAACGAAACGGAACGGGGCATCTCGCACTACTGGATCGACTTTGAAGGGAACGAGATGCTTTACGGCTCAATGGCTCCGGGCGAGTCCTACAGCCAGCACACCTACCCAGAGCATGCCTGGGTGGTCAAGGACGCCGAGGGCCAGACGCTCGGCGTCTTCGTCGCCGAGCGGGAGATGGGCCGAGCGATCGTCACCGGCGACTTACCGATCGTGGCTATTGGTCCGGACGACGAGATCAAGTCCGACCCTTCCACCATGACGGACGCTGATTTCGAAGAACTATGCAACCACGTGAGAGCCGGAAACTACGCGCAGATCGACAGGATGGTGCAGGCGGGAGCTGACGTGAACAAGCGCTTCGGCGGCCACTACTACCAAGTCGCTCTCCACTGCGCGGAGGATCCTCGGACACTCGCATATCTGGTCGAAAAGCACGGGGCGGACCCCAACGGCACTATGCGCGACGGCGAGCATCTTGATACGCCGGTCTGCATGGCCAGAACCCTGGAGATGGCGCAGGAGTTCGTTCGACTCGGTGCCGCACTACGAGGCCGCGGCGACGAGTCACAAAGCCTTGTCGAATGCGCGGCCTACTACGGGAACGCTGATATGGTTGAGTGGTGGCGTACGCTTGAAAGGACGGCACCAGAAACGCCTACGGTTGAGCGCAAAGTGGCCCCGACGGAGCCGGCCGCCCTCCTGCCCGAGCTTTATCGTGAGAAGATCGCGCAGGTGCTCAAAGAAGCGCTGTCTGCGACCATGTGGAACATGCACGGTGAGGAGGTACCGGACTGGTCAATACGTCTCAGAGCAGTTGAGTTGATGGTCGATGTTCTCGACATTGACGCATACACAAACCAATCTCCGAGCAGCTATACTTGGGAAAGATCCGAAGGAGATCGCATTCCCAATTTTGCAATTATCGGTGGAAGTGATTCGGACGGAGAAGCTCTATTCATCTGTCGCGCCGAACTCGAAGGCGGTATCCATCCCGGCAAGATCAGTTCCCCATTAGGTGGCTGCAATGTTCCCTATGGAGGGAAGGAGATCAAACTGCGACGATATGAAGTGATGGTCACCGGCTCTGAGAGAGCCACCTCCGACGCGAAGTAAGAGCAGCGCCCGACTAAGCCTGGATCGATTCGTGACCTTTGAACCCGTTCTGAAAATGTCAGACTGCAGATGCAGAGCCCGGGCCTGGACGGTAGTCGGAGTCGTTTGCTGTCTGGCCTCAATCGCCGTGGCTGACAACACCACCATCGTAACCTGTCGTGATGGACGTCAGTTGCGGGCACCAGTGCCGTCTGGAGGGTTGTCCCAGTCTGACATCAAGGAATTGTGCAGCTCTCCTCCCGGCTCCGTACCTAACGATTCGGCGTCGTTCGTGTACCACTGGGAGGCAGATCAGACTGTCGCCGGACACGAATACTCGGCATACGTCAATTCGCGCATCGAAGTACAACTGCTCGACGAGGTGATCCGGCTGCCAGATGGGTCGTCACCCGTGAAACTACTGCAAGACTACAACATCCGTCTGATCGACTCACCAGGAGCCGAATGGACCCAAGGGCATGCCTACCAGCTACTGCAAACGCTGAAGTCGATACCTCAGTCTCGACGCGATCCCTACCAGGAGCAGAGCCTTCCGCCTAGCGAGTGGATGCTGACTTGGGAGCATGTAGCTCACGACATCCGTGTGGACAGATTCGATGGCCGACGGCGCGTAACCGTCTCCGCCGCCGCTTTCGCCAACGCTGCACCTCGACTCGCCTTGGTCGAAGGGAAGAGAAGCCGATACTACTCGCAGCGTCTGCATCACGCGCTAGTCCGTTTCGTAACCGTCAATGGTACCGACGAATCGGCGTACGAGAAGATCCTCCAGGAGCGCTATGGACTCACGACTCACGTGCCTGACTATCGAGCTCTGACCGAGAGTACCACCGGCGGCGAGTCGCGAAGGCGATTCCAAAAGTTCCACCCGGAAGAAGTCATCCGCCTCATCAACATGCTCGAGGAAATGCCGAGCGGCATGCATGCGCTTCCCGAGCTGCGGTTCCTGGTTCGACGGTTGAACGGCACTCCCCATCCGCTGCACCCGTCTGCCCCGGCCGTGGCGTGGCCATCCGCTGGGTACATCGAGTTCATGGAGTCGGCATTTCGCGCCGCCTCTGACAGTGAGATCCATCGGCTGATCATTCACGAGAAGGCACACTTTCTATGGGCTCACCTCTTCGACGACCAACTCAAGAAGGACTGGATCGCAGCCGGGGGTTGGTACCGCAACGACAGCTCCCATAGCGGCTGGTCCACAACAAAGCAGACCGAGTTCGTCTCAGCATATGCTCACGACGTGAATCCGAACGAGGACATGGCCGAGTCCATCGCCCATTTCCTGGTGAATCCTGACAAGCTGAGATCTCGCGCGCCGGCCAAGTACGAGTTCATCCGCGATCGGATCATGCAGGGCAGCGTCTATCTGTCCAAGATCCGCGACGACCTCACGTTTCGGGTCTACAACCTCTATCCCGACTACGTGTACCCTGGAAAGATCCGTCGTGTGGACATACGCGTGGACGGCACTCCGGAGGAGGACAAGCAGGTCCGCATAGTAATCGAGTTGCATGCGGACGATCCGGTGCTGGAAGGCGCCTCCTATGCCTTGACTCGCATCCACAGCGAGATCGGCACTTACGTGGACACGTATCTCTATCCTATCGACGCTCGCGGGCGGTCGCGCCGCGGAGAGCCCGGAGTCATACTCGCATCCGACCGTTTGACGATCAGCAAGTACGCCAAGTCCGGCTACTGGGCACCTCGCAACATCCGAACGTGGGATATGCACGGCAACGAACGGATGGAAGGCCACGAGGACTTCGGCTGGCAGCTCTACATCGACAACGCTCTTGAAGACGTCACTCCACCTGAGTACGTCAACGAAACGGCCACACTCATTAAGTCCACCGCCACGCGGCACGGACAAGAAATCCAACTGATTCATGCGGAGTGGGAAGTGAAGGAAGACACGGCGATGGGGTCGTGCTATGCATCACTCAACGACACCATTCACGAGACCTACAGAATCGCGGAGGGCTGGGGACACTGGGATCAGGAACGCGAACTTTGTACTGTGGAATTCGAGATCAACGAGTACATGCCGACTTCGGTCTATTCGCTGAATTTCATCATGATGGAGGATCAGGCCGGCAATTCGTCGCCATGGGTGTTCGTTGGCGAAGAGGATCAAGTTGTGCCGCAGGTCGAAATAGAGACCGACAGCCCGGACCTGACTCCGCCGGAGATGGACGTAAACAGAATCAGTATCCTCGCAACTCCTGCCAATCCTGATGCGCCTGACGGCGAGACGATCGTGACGTTGAGGTATCGCGTGTTCGATTCCGGGTCCGGCTACGGAATAGGATGGTACTACCTTCGCGATCCTCAGGGCGTCAAGCACCATCGCTATGCCTATCGGGATTGCGAGCAAGACGATGCCGGCTGGGAGACCTGCACCGACACGGTCATCTTGCCACGAGGTTCCGCTCCCGGAATCTGGGGATTGTCAGAAGTGGTGATTGAGGACAGGGCTGGCAACAATCACCGCTATGACTTCACCGAGATAGTGCACGCCGATGTCGATTGCGAGCCGGAGGAGGACGTGAGCGGCCGTCGGAGTCGTGGGTTCACAACCATGCTAGTTGCCGCGATCACTACAGTTCCCTGCCCGCCCCAGTTCGAGGTGGCGCACTGATCTCATGAGACACATCAGCGACTCCAGTAGCTGGTTTATCAACCGTTTCCGGCATAGGAAGCAGATCGTTAGACAGATCCGTGGTCCGCGGACCGCGGACCGTCGCGGCCACTATCGCCGCAGGGCTTGTCATGCCTCGACCCGGAACAACGCTGAGGCAGGAGGGAAACATGATCTCAGAAACACATTGAGAAAATCGCAAGCCGCGAGACACCTTCGACTTGGCGATGACACGGGTATAGGCATGCCGCATGCACAGGCGGTCAGCGATCAGATGACGGTGACGCCTTTTGCGCATCGATTCACGACTCCGCAACCCCTTCGCATCGCACGGCCATCGGGGGCGGTTCAAGTCTGGTGGTCAGTGGCGACGGACCAGCGAGACGTTGCGGATCAACCAGGTGACGGCGAAATGTGGTGCTGCCGGGCATGGGTCGAGCTCGCCTATATCCTTCCGCCAAGAACGGAGTGTCAAATTGCCGCTTCCGCGTCACGGGCTTTGGTGAGATCAATCTGTGGCCAGTGAACCCACTCCCACAGAAGTCACCTTGGGGCATGGGCGCGGCGCGACAGAAGATGCTCTGATTTGCTTCCCCGTGCGTATCCGCCCGCTGGGCCTATTCTCGGACGATCAATTCTATGAGTTCTGCCGACTCAACAGCGACCTCGACATCGAGCGTACCGCGCACGGAGACCTGCTGATCATGGCGCCGGCGTCCTTTCGTACCAGCCACATCAATCTTCGCATCGTCCTTCAACTGGGTCAGTGGGCCGAGCGCGACGGAACCGGGGTGACGACCGAGTCCTCAGGCGGATTCGTCCTGCCCAATTCCGCGGTGCGTGCGCCGGATGCCGCGTGGACACGACGCGACCGCCTGACAACCGTGCCGCAAGAGCAACAGGATCGCTTTCTCCCGCTGTGCCCCGATTTCGCGATCGAGCTGAGATCGCCGAGCGATACACTCGATGCCGCGCGGGCCAAGATGCGCGAGTACCTGGACAACGGCCTGCGGCTCGGCTGGTTGATCGATCCGTTCGCACGCCGCGTGCACGTGTACCGCCCCGGCGTCGACGTGGAAGTGCTGGACGACCCCGCCGGCGTAGACGGCGCCCCGGTCCTCCCTGGATTCTATCTCGATCTCGGCCGAGTCTGGTGAGGAGCACGAGACGCTTTCGGCGCCACGCCGGCCACAACATGTTTCCCGGACTTATTCCCAACACCGGCGCGAGCTGCTGCAGCGTGCCGAGACCCATGGCTGGCCATGCCCTGGGTCTCTCTGTGCGTCCTGGTCACCGAGAAGATGGCTCTCCGTCAAACACGCACACACGTTCAGTCCGTGGTCAGAACAGGCGCCTCGGATCACGTCATGAGCCTTGAGGAATTGGGAATTGGGGCAGTTCCGTGCAGGAATAGTGCGCAAGGGAGGGAGCAAGGAGTGCTGCTGGGCGAGCGGTACCAGGAATTGGGTGAAGCGGGCAGTGAAAAATCCGGGGTCCGGGTTCCGGGTCCGGGGTGCATCGACTAGGCACTCCGACGGCGATGGACTGGCTGATCCAGCAGTCGATCCGTCAGCGAAACGTCGTGACCCTATCGTCGGCCGATATATCTGCCGAGCGTATAGCCGACCACGCTACTAACGATCACACCCGATGCCTCAGATTTAAGTATGCCAGCAAGGGCCAGGGCGACGACTGTCCCCATTACGCCAATGACTGTCATGGCTTGCAGGAAAGCAGGTTCACGTATTACGTCAATGATGCTCAGCTTGGCATTGGATGAATGGTTGGTGAACAAGAAAGATCCCCAGAATATCAGCCAAAGGGAGGCCATTCCAGCGGCGTACACGATTCCAATATGTAGAACGTTAGAAGCACCTGTCATCTCTCATCTCTTTCTATGCTATGCGGCGCCCGGCGAACGCCTCAGCGATCCACCGTCCACATCATCGAGCGAGAACAGGAAGTGCGCATCACGCCGAACGCCTATCTCGTTCTCGGCAAGTAAAGTCGCGAGCTGCTTGCCGTTCATTAGTGCCACGGGCGAAGCGTCGGCGCGCGTCGCCTCTTTGCGGGCCCCGGGACTGAAGTCGCCGGTCGTGATGATCAGCCCTTGCTCATGGGCGCCGAGACTGCCGCGCACTTGCTGGACAATCGACGGACCTACGTCGCCGTTCCAACGCTTTGCCTGTACTGCCATACGTATGTGAACGACATCGCCGACAATTAAATTACCGCGGACGTCAACCCCGCCGTCCCCGCTCAGCGGCGTTACCACCACATCGTCGAATCCCATCTCTGCAAGCAGCGTCGCAATGAGGCGCTCGAAATCGGCCGGCGATCCTTCCCGGGCGTGCTTCTGCAATTCTCTCCTTACTCTGTTGTTACGTCTATCGATCTGGACACGAACGTCATCGGGGGGGACGTCGGGTGCAAGCCCGATCACTCCGCGTTCGAGACGGAGAAAGCGCGGCCTCTCACCCCTCGCTCTCCGCCGACGGATGTCCGTGCCTATCAACGCGTCCGAGATAACCGCCTGCGCTCCGCCCCCTGTGGGTATGAGACCGTCCGCAGCCGCACGTTTGGTAATCTCGTCGACACGCATCGGTCCACTTGACCCGGACTCACGCAGTACCTTCTCGGCAGCATCAAGGAATGACATGGATTCGGTGGAATGGTACTCCCCAGTATACCCACTGGAGTCCGTCCCGTTCGAAGACTGCGACACGGGAGGAGAGAGTCCGTGACCAGCCTTCGCGGCAAACTGTCTGAACACCTCAATGTCATCACGAGTAATCGGTAGATCCCATCCCGCGAGCCATTTGCCCTGCTTCTCTTGGCCGGCGGCGTAGGCGGCACAGATCTTGCGCGGACGGGTCCGTAGTTTGTAATGCTTTGCTCCAGAAAACTCCATCTCGCCAGTTTCTGCGTTCCGTGTCCAGGTGAGCATGCACGGCTTCGACAATCTGGAGACAACTTCATCCCTGTCTCTTCCCGCCACGAGAGTGACCAGTTGAATCCTCTGGTCAGTCGAGCAAGCTTCGGCGGCAACGGGCGGTACCTGGGGATTTCCTTCTTTCAAGTGTACTGTGTTGCTCTGCATAGACACACCATACTAAGGACGCAAAGGATCGTCAAGACCGATGGGGAAGTGATTTGTCCTTTGGCCCTCTCGGGCCATGGCGAGCTTGGTCGGCACCGATGGTCCAGCTCGCCCTCGACGCCGAGCTCGAAGCGGGACGGCATCGGCGACGTACAGGTCCGCAACAAGGGCACCATCGGCGACAGCGTCGGGTGCCGGCAGCTACCAGAAGCCTAACCCGCCGCCTCGGCGTGGCTGGTCACCCAGTCGACGAACCTCCGGCGCATGATCGGCGAGAACGCGTGCCCCACGTCCGGGTCCACGAAGTGCTCGGCCTGTCCGCCACCGGCATTGATCAGCCGCACCGTCTCCGCGTTGGTGGCCGCCGGGCAGTCGGTGTCGAGACCGCCGTCGATGAACAGGACCGGCCGGTCGATGAACCGGTCCGGGTGCGACTGAGTCGCGTATTGCGCGCACCAGTCGTCGCACCAGGTGCCCCGCTGCGCCTGCCGGCACCACTCGTCGGCCTGGAAGAAGCTGGAACGTCCCACCACCGACACCATCGACACGTAGGCCTTGTTCTCGGCGAACACCATCTGCGCGATCAGCCCGCCCATCGAGGTGCCGGTCACCTGCGGCTGCCGGGAAGAGCTGCAGGGCAGTGCCATGACCGCCTCCAGCAACCTCGCTGCCTCCTGGTGGGTCCGGTCCATGGCCTGGCACACGAATGCCCAGCCATTGAACTGGGCACGAAACCAGGCATCGGTCCTGCGTTCGCCGTGCTCGTAACAGTCGGGCGCCACGACCAGGAATCCGGCCGACGCCAGTTGCACCAGGGACTGGTCCGGGTTCTCGACAGCCCCCTTGCTGCCGGTCCACCCGTGGTAATGGACCACCACGGGAGCCGTGCGGAGGCGCGTGTCGCGCAGCACGATGCAGGGAATCTCCGCAATCTCCTGTCTCGCGATCTCGATCATCGCCTCGAAGACTGCCACAACCGCCGCTACGGCTGCACTGTGCCTGCCACGACGACGGCTGGGACGCAATACGCTACGAGTGGCATCGAGGCTGACCTCGACGCCGGGTCGCCCGGCACACCGAGGTCAACCGCCAGCCGATGCGGTAGTCGCGCGCGCCGCCGTCGGCGACCGACAGCCCCCAGGTCGTCTCGGCGAAGGCCACACGGGCCGCCGACCTCCACCCCGGCGCCGCTCTCCGCGCCGCCGCCGTCGTGGCGCACGCCGATCTCCAGCGACGGGCGCAGCGTCACGGTGTCCGCATGCCCGAACCCGACGAGCCGTGAGCGCGCCTCGAACCGCCCCCCGCTTCGTTCGCTCTGAAAACGCTCTCCACCACGGACACTTACGCCATTCGTGTGAACAAATCCTCGGAACGATCGGGTAAGTAAACTATACTTGACGTACATAAATTCGTCAATGTATGATACCGGCATGGACCGGATCACAGACATCAAGGCGCTTCGTCAGCGTATCGGCCTCACGCAGAAGCAACTAGCGGATGCTGTTGGGGTCAGGCCCAACACGGTCGCCCGTTGGGAACGGGGCGAACTCGACGTTTCGGCGCCGATGAAGGATCGTATCGAAAGAGTCGCCGACTCGCATCACTCGGGGTCGACGGTCACGAGGTCCTCCGCGGTCACGCTGGACCCACACCATCAGGCGATTCTGGACGCTCTCAACCGCAGACTTGACCCTGGCGTATTCGAAGCCTGCGCCGTCGACTTGGTCGGTCACGAGTGGCCGGCGGTTCCGGTTCGCGGTGGTGCGGACGACGGCTTCGATGGAGCTGTCGCCGATCCGGCAGGCGAGCCGTTTCCACTGGTTGCCACCACCGGCGAAAAGCTGGTCGACAACCTGTCGCGCAATCTCGAACGGGTACATCGCCGGGGACGGCAGTCCACGAGCGTGTTGTTTGCCACCTCGAGACGAATCAAGCCAAAGACTCGGGGCAAGCTCTTCGAAGTGGCTCGTGCGCGCGGCGTGACGCTCCGCCAAACCTACGACCAGGATTGGTTTGCGCAGCGTCTCTACCGAGAGCCTGAATGGTGCTTGCGTCTCCTGGGGGTTACCGGAAGGCCGGCAGCGCTGAGCCTGTTTCCCCTCACCCAGCGGCCGTTACTGGGCGATGTGGTGCACGGTCGCGCGCGCGAGATGCGCTGGTTGCTGGAGCAAGAGAGTGATTGCCTGCTCGTCGGCAAGCCGGGGTCGGGGAAGACGTTTCTCTTGCGGTCGCTGGCGCTGCAGGGACATGCGCGCTTCCTGGTCGATCAGGACCGCACGCAGATCGCCAACGACCTGCGCAGTCTGCGTCCGGCAGCGGTGATCGTGGACGACGCGCACGTCAGACCCGCGCGGATTGCGGAGCTCGGTCAGATCAGAAGGGAGGTGAGAGCCGATTTTCGTATTATCGCGACGAGCTGGCCGGGGACAGCCGATGCTGTCCGCAGCGCGCTCAACGTGGGGCGCACGACGGAGCTGCGGCTCGATCGTCTCGATGCCAACACGATCGTGGAGATAATCGAATCGACCGGCGTACGCGGACCGGACCGGTTGCTCTGGAGCATCCGCAAGCAGGCGGACGGACGCCCGGGGCTTGCAGCGACCCTTGCTCACCTGTGTCTCATAGGCAACGCTCGTGCCGTCTTCAGCGGCGAGTCGCTGGTCAACGAACTTGACCGAGAGCTCGGCCAGATCATGGACGTAGACGCTCTGAGGTTGTTGGCGCCATTCGCGCTTGGTGGCGCCACCGGAGTGCGGCAGGCCGCCGTCTCCCAACGTCTGGGCAGGTCATTGTTCGACGTAAGCAGCGATCTCGCGAAGCTCGGCGCTGCGGGCGTCATCCGCGAACACTCCAATGGGGCAATCTCGGTCGATCCGGACCCGATGCGCTGGACCATAGTGAAACGGATCTTCTACGACGGACCCGCCAGGCTTGAGATCGCTCCGTTTCTGCAAATCGTCGAGAAGCAACAGGACGCCCTGCACACGCTGATCGGAGCGCGGTCGCGCGGCGCCGCGATTCCAGATCTGCAACGCCGGCTGGAAGAGACGAATTCACCGAACTTGTGGGCCATGTATGCGTCGCTCGGTCCGATGGAGGCGCAATACGCCCTCGAACGGCATCCCGAGCTCATCCATGAGATCGCACAGCCGGCCCTGCTCAGGGCGCCGGAGACGGCGATAGCCGCGCTCCTTGACCGGATGGTCGACGAGCGTGGTAGTTCCGGCGACTCAACCGCAGAACGGTCCATGGATGAACTGAAAGAGTGGGCGAAAGGAATAACCCCCGACGGCGAGTACGTCATCGAACGACGTCTGGTGCTCGTGCGAGAGACGACTTCCTGGTGGAAGAGGACCCGAAGCGGAGAGCCTGCCGTACGTGCGCTGTGCATAGCTCTCATGCCGGGATTCGACTACTCGGTTCCGGACCCAGGCATCGGGAAAACCGTCTCCTATAGGAGCGCGATGCTGGGCGATGCCGATCTCCGGAAGCTGGTCGGACTGTGGCCCGAGATCCTGAACGTGGTTCGTGAGTCGGAGCGCGTGCCGTGGCGCGAGGTGTTCGAGCTCGTACAAGCATGGCGCATTCCCGAGGCATCGTTCTTTCCGCCCGTCAAGTTCGGAGACACCACTGACAAGATCTTGCGCAACTTCCTGAGTACGATGCTCGAAGGCATCGCGACGGCTTCCCGCCGACATCCTGGCATCCAGCATCGGATTGGTGAGCTATCTCGCGATGCTGGGATAGCTCCTGAATTGAGCCTCCACCCAGAGTTCGAAGTGCTGTGTCCGTCGGAGTCATTTGACTCGGAGGATTGGGAACTACAACACCGGGGATGGTCCGATGCGCTCGCCGAACTCGCGGACAACTGGAGCAACCGTTCCCTGGAGGATCTCGCGTCGCTTCTGAAGTGGTGCGAACGTGAGGCCGATCTGGCTGGGATCAACCATCCCCGACTGGCGCCAGCGTTCTGTTCATACCTGGCTGAGCGGGTTTCGGATTCACTGGCGGCGGCCGAAGCGCTCGTCAGTCATGCCCTCCCGAGTGTGTTGGTTGCGCCATTCTTCCGCAAAGCCGCAGCCGGCCGCCTACCCCGATGGCCGGACCTCGCGCGTCGCTGCCTTGACATGGACGAGTATCGCTGGAGCGCGGTGGAGACGGTGTTGAAGCAACGCGCGGCACCGAGCGGCCTGTTCGCCGCAGCGCTCTCTCGAGCAGCCGACATGCCGCACCTGGAGGATTTCCTGAAAACCTCGTGTTCCGAGATTCCGGAGTCCGCACTCAGATCGATGCTGGAGTCGAACGCTCCGCGGATCGCCACGGCCGCCGCGGTCGGCTATTGGTTGGATCGAGAGCACGAAGTCCCTGAGTCGCTTCGCGCTCCGTGGCGCCGAGCAGTTCTTCGCTCGGCATGGGGAGGAACCAGCGCGCGATCCAACGACTATTGGATAGGGGAGATTCTGTCCAAGGACGGCGACCTTGCCGCCGACTGGCTAAAGTTGAATCTGACCGCCGACGAGTCTCCGTCGCACTGGATGACGCACGGTCTGGCCAAGACGGTGGTCAAGCCGCTGGGACGCGAGAAGCGACAGAGCGTTCTGACGCATTTGATCGGCGCTGGTGCCGTTTCCTCTGCAATGCCCGACGTGATCAAGCTGCTCGTGAGCGGCGATCTCGACCTCTACCGCCAATTGATCGACGCCGAGTCCTTGGAGGAACATCATCTCGATTCGCTGGAGGGAAGCCCGGACGCCACATGGCGGCAAATGGCTTTGGCGGCTCTGGATCGCGGGTACTCAGTACAGGACGTTCTGGACGCAACTATTGGTCGAAGCAGGTCGTGGACGGGTCCGGCGAGCGAAATGTGGGCGGGAGAGCGCCGCGGATTCGAGGCGCTGCTGAACGACGATGATGATCGGATAGTTGCAGTCGGACGCGCGGGCGTCCAGTACACGAGCACACGGGAACGGGTGGCGATTGACCGCGAGACGGCCGAGGCCGTGGAGGGCATCCATTGACCCCGGGTTATTCGCCCCTGCGTGGCGAGAGCTGGCTGAATTGAGGATTCG
>JAPPKD010000111.1 GCA_028820215.1 Spirochaetaceae bacterium
CACCCACTGCGGGTCCGTTGCACCCTACCAGAGCGGCGCGGCACCGCGCCAGCCGTCGCGCGAAAGCGCTCACGTGGCGAGTAAGGACAGCAATGGAGGGATAACCGGCGCCCGCGCGGGTTAGCGCCAGCCGTCGCGCGAGAGCGCTCACGTATTGAGTAAGGACAGCAAAGGAGGGATAGCCGGCGCCGTCGCGGGTTAGCGCCAGCCGTCGCGCAAAGGCGCTCACGTGGCGAGTAGGGACAGCCATGGAGGGGTAACGGGCGCCGTCGCGGGTTAGCGCCAGCCGTCGCGCGAGAGCGCGCACGTGTTGAGTAAGGACAGCAAAGGAGGGATAGCCGGCGCCGTCGCGGCTCAGCGCCAGCCGTCGCGCGAGAAGCGCTGCACGGCGTCGTCGTCGAGCACGATGCCCAGGCCCGGCTCCTGCGGCAGCACCAGGGCGCCGTCGCGCACCTGCAGGCGGGTGCGGAATACCTCCATCAGGTTCAGCACCTCGGTGTCGGTAAAATATTCCACCCAGGTGGCGTTCGGGGTGGCGGCCACCAGGTGCACGTGCAGGTCGGCCAGCCAGTGCGGGGCCACGGTAATGCCCTGGCCCGCCGCCAGGGCGGCGATGCGCCGGAACTCGGTAACGCCGCCGCACACCGCGGCATCGGGCTGCACGATGGCCGCCGCGCCCAGGTCCAGGATCTGCTGGAAGTCCCAGCGGGTCTGGTGGATCTCCCCGGTGGCGACCGGCGGCTCCACCGCGGCCGCCACCGCCGCATGCGCTGCCAGCTCGTCGGGTGGGTTCGGTTCCTCGATCCAGCCAAGGTCGTACTCCTCCCAGCGGCGGATGGCGCGGATGGCGCCGGCGGCGTCGTACCAGGCGTTGTTGGCGTCGGCGAACAACTCCACCTGGTCGCCGACTGCGGCGCGCACCGCCGCGATGCGCGCCGCGTCCGCGTGCGCGTCGACGCGGCCCACCTTGATCTTGACGGCGGTGAACCCGGCGTCGACGTAGCGCGCGCACTCGGCGGCCAGGTCCTGCTCGCTCTTGCCGGGCAGGAAATAGCCGCCGCTGGCGTAGGCCGGCACCGTGTCGGCTCGCGCCGCGCCCAGGTAGCGGTACAGGGGCAGCTCTGCCGCCTTGGCATTGGCGTCCCACAGAGCGATGTCGATGGCGCTCATGGCGCGCAGCACCGCCCCGCGGCGCCCCACCAGCAGGGCATCGGCGTACATGGCGTCCCAGATGCCCTCCGTGTGGTGCGCATCGCGGCCCACCACGTGGCGGGCGAGCAGGTCGCGCACCGCGCTCGTTACCAACCAGCCGGCGGCGTTGCCGCAGTAGCAGAACCCCAGCCCCTCCACGCCGGCGTCGGTGGTCACCTTGACCAGCGTGTAGTGGCGCTCGGTCATGGTGCGGGCGGCGATCGAGGTGGGGTTGCGTAGCGGTATGACCAGGGTGGCCGCGGCGAGCCCGGTAACCTGCATGGCCCGATCTACTTCTTCACGTACTGATGGCCGCCCATGATGGCGCGCACTTCCGCCAGCCCCTCCGCCTGCAGCAACTTCCCGACCCGGACATCCTCCTTGGCCAGCAGCAGCTTGGCGTTGGTCACCACCTCTTCGAGGCGGCTGGCGGGAAACTTCACCGCGCCGTTCTCGTCCATGTGCACGATGTCGCCCGGCGCCACGTCCATGCCGCACAGGCTCACCGGCACCTGCACGCCCTGGATCGCCTGCGGGCCGTGGCCGGCGCAGATGCCGCGCGTCAGGTACTGGAATTTCATCGGCCGGATCTCGTGGATGTCGCGCGAGGGACCGTTGGTTATGGCGCCGATGGCGCCGCAGGCGCGCAATGCGGAGGTCATGTTGCCGCCGGAGAGCCCCACCTTGTCGGCCAGCTCGGCGGGAAAGCGCTGCTCGAAGCAGAAGATGGAGGGGCCGTCCTGCCGGTCCGCCGCCTCCAGCACGTCCATCAGCGACGCCCCGGAATAGCCGGGATCGGTGACGCTGTAGGTGCAGGTCACCGCGTAGCCGGCGATCGGGCCCAGCTCCGGATACCAGCACATCAGCCGGTTGTCGGTGTACCAGTTCGCCTCCCAGGGATGGTACAGCTCCAGGCACAGCTCGTCGCCGGGATAGGTGGCCACCACGTTGGTAATGGTAGGGGTGTCGATCTGCTTCAACTCCTCCAGCAGTTCAATTTCGGACATCGTGTTCTCCTTGGGTTGCGGCGCGACCGGGTCGTGCACGCGTTCGAGCCAAGCCTATCACAACCCGCGCCGTCGTGGGCGGTGTTCGCCGCCTGTGCGTGAGCGGTCTCACCACCATGCTGCAGACCACGCGCCGCCGACTTGGGCCGCCGGAGTATCCGGACCGGAAAGAACGCAATCAAAACGCCATGTCAAGGCTTGATGAACTCGATACCGCGGCTTATGGTCGGCGGCAACGCGGAATCGGATGGCGGTTTACTGGCTCACCGGCATGCCCTGTTCGGGCAAGACTACCCTCGGACGTGCGCTGGTGGAGCACCTCGGCGAATTGGGCCGCGTGGCGTGTCTGATCGACGGCGATGTCGTGCGGCGCGGCGAGCTGAGCCGCGGGCTCGGCTTCTCCGCGGCCGACCGGCTGGAGAACGTGCGCCGGGTGGCTGCCCTCGCCGCCCGCCTGGCGCGCGACATCGACGTGGTGGTGGCGATGGTGTCCCCGACCGAGCTGATCCGTGCACCGGCGCGGGCCGTGCCCGGCGTGGTCATGGTGGGACTTCACTGTCCGCCGGCGGTTGCCCGGCAGCGCGACTACAAGGGCGTGTACCGGCGCTCCTGGGACGCAGCCGCGTATGAGACTCCGGTTCCGGCGGACTGCATCGTCGACACCAGCCTCGCCGGCGTTGCCGAGAGCGTAGAGCGAATTCTGAACGCCGCCGGACTTCCGCAGTCCCCGCCGTAGTCGCGCCGCCGGTGCGTACCTGCCCAGTGACCGGCGCGCTTCGCCGCGGCGCCGCCGGGTCTCGGATCGCCCTCGCGCTTGCTCTCGCCGCGGCTGCCGGGTCACTCGGTTCATGCGCCGAGCCGACCATGGTGCACTCTTCACCCGCGCCGCCGCCCAAGCTGACGGTGTCGGTTCATCGTTCGGCGTTGCTGCGGGAATACGCCAATCCCCCGCTGTGGGTGTGGACCGTTGACGCCGCGTACCCGGTGGCCGAGGTGGAGGTGTCCCTCGACGATGGCGAGCCCTATCGGTCGCTGCACCCATCGGCACGCTCCTACCGTCCGCCGCGTCCGCTCGCCCCGGGCCGGCACCGGCTGACGGTCCGGGTAACCATCTCCGGCGCCGCCTCGACGGTGGCGTCCGCGGTGGCCCGGGTAGACCCGCTGCCGGGAACGCCGCCGGCACCGGACGATCCGTGCTTCGCCGCCGGCGCGGACCCGGCCCGGTGCGGCGCGGGGACGGACGCCGGGCAGTGGCCGTTGCGGAACATCCGGCTGCCGGAGCTGTGGCAGGCGCTGGCGGAAGGCGTGCTGCGCGCGCCCGAGCCGGTGGTGGTAGCGGTGCTCGACACCGGCTACACGCGGCATCCCGACCTGGCCGACAACCTCGACGCGGCGGCCGGCTACGACTTCGTCAGTGCCCGTTCAGCGGCTGCCGACGGTAACGGCATCGACCCCGACGCCATCGATACGGGAACCGGCGGATCGTGGCACGGGACGGCGATCGCCGGTGTGATTGCCGCCGGCACCGGCAACGGCATCGGCGTGGCCGGCGTGGCGTGGCCGCCGGGACGCTCGCCGATAACGATCATGCCGGTACGCGTGGCGGGACGAGGCGGCGCCACCACGTACGACGTAGCGCAGGGACTGCGCTACGCGGCGGGACTCGAGAACGACTCCGGGAGGCTGCCTCCGAAGCGGGCCAGGATCATCAACCTGAGCCTGGCGGCGCCGGGTCCGCCCGACGAGGTTCTGGAGGCGGCGCTGCGCGCGGTCACCGCGGCCGGCTCCGTGGTGGTGGCCGCCGCCGGCAATCGCGGCCGCGACGTGAGCTATCCCGCCAGCTCCCGCCATACCCTGGCGGTGGGATCGGCGGCCGCGGACGGCGCTCTTGCCGCCACCTCCAACACCGGACCGGAGATCGACATCGTCGCTTCCGGCGGCGACGGCTCCGGCGAGATCCCGGTCCTCGGCGTCGGGCCGGGTGCCGGTGGATCGCGCTGGATCGTCCGCCCGGACCAGGGGACCTCCATCGCCGCCGCGCACGTCAGCGGCGTGCTGGCACTGCTCGCCGGCTACCACCGTTCGCTCACGTTGAGCGGCGCCCGCGCGCTGCTCGCCGTCTCGGCAATGGACCTGGACCCGCCGGGCCGGGAGCACCGCTACGGTCCCGGCCTGCTGGATGCGTTCGCGCTGTTCGGCGTCGGTCCGGGGCACGGCGTCGTGTCCGCGGATCGCCTCGTTCGGGAACCGGCCGCCGCGGCAGGTTCGCCGGCCTCGCGGGGCGGCGGTTCCGCCGCCGGCGCGCCGGTCAGCACCGACCCCCACACGCTGATCGTGCGCTACCGGAACAGCCGGATGAGCAGTGCCGAGAGGGCGACCGCGGGTGAACTGCTGAGCGTGCGGTACGCGCTGAACGGGGTCGCCGCCGGGACCGGCGGGTACGCGTTGGTGCGGCTGAACGCAGGTCAGGATCGGGGACGCGCCAAGGCGCAATTGGAAGCCGATCCGGCGGTGGCGTCGGTCCATGACAACCGCATGTACCTGCCGGCGGCCCGGCGGGCGGAGTAGCGGGGAGACGTGCAGCCCGCCGCCCGGCGGGCGCATGCACGCGCCCGCGCCCGCCGGGCAGGTCGGACCACGCCGGGACTCAGCAGGTGTTGGCGGCCCCCGGTGTCGCCGTCATCGCGCGAAAGTCGAGGCCGTTGTCGTCGCTGTCGAAGCCGGCGGGGCAGCGGCCGATCGAGGTGGACGCGGCGGCGGGGTCTTGCGGGGCGGGAGAGCCCTCGCCGGCGCCCGGCACCATGCCTTCGTAGTGGACGGCATCCACGATGCGGCCATCCGCCGCCGCCACGATGCGCACGCCGTCGGGGCCGTTGGTAATCCCGGTCCCGGTGAGTGCCAGCGAGGAGGTGCCGGCCGGAAGGTCGTCGATCACCGCCTGGTCCGCGATCACCAGGAACGCGCCGCCGGCCAGTTGACCGGCTCCGACGAATGACAGGTAGGTGTCGCCGTCGGCGCCGTCGACCAGCTCGATGCGGTAGGCCGAGAGATCGACCGCGGTCGAACCGGGGTTCAGGATCTCGACGAATTCGGCGTTGTCGCTGCTGCCGTCCTGGTCGTAGTCGATCTCGTTGACCAGGAGCGCCGCCGGCGACGGCATGAGCG
>JAPPKD010000309.1 GCA_028820215.1 Spirochaetaceae bacterium
TCGGCTTCAACTTGGTCCCGGAGACTGCCTGATTCTGCTTGTTTCTAAGGAGGAAGGGACCCTTCGCTGGCCCGGCAGGGAGCCCGCGTGGCACGCTGCGCGCCGCATGCCGGCCCGTCTCGCCCCGTCGTTCCTGGCGTTCTCCCGCGCCCTCGCCGGTCCCGTGGGGATCACCCGAGCGGCGTCCCTTGCCGCCACCCTGCTGATCGCGACGGCCGCCGGCTGGGCGGATGACGAGCCGTCCTCTCCCACGCCTCCGCTGCAGGCGGCCGCACGTCTCCACGCCGCCAACGCCCTGATCGCCGTGGTGGAAGGCGAGCTGTCCGCGCCCGGCAACGTCGTGATCGACTACTGGCCCGCCGCCGGTGGCCCGGCGCTGCGCTCGGCTGCCGTTACGAGCCGGGGCACCTCCTTCACCGCGCCCCTCGTCCGGCTGCGCGCCGCGACCGATTACTTGTACGAGGTGCGCGCGGTCGGCACCGATGGCCGCCTGTCCGAACCCACGCCGGCAGCCGGGTTCACGACCGGCGAGCTGCCCGAGGGCCTGCGCGGCGCCGTCTTCGACGTGTGGCGCGGCGCGCCGACGCTCCCGGTCACCTTCCTGGAGTTCCGGCAGAGCGAGTTCTTCGGCCTGGCGGCGTTCGACGGAGAGGGCCATGTCGTCTGGTACTTCCAGGCGCCGGAAGGCGAGCAGCCCTACGTCATGGCCCGCCGCCCGAACGGCAACATCGTCTACCTTGCCGGCTTCAAGGGCGGCACCACCGCGGCCGGGCTGGTAGAGATCGACCCCACCGGCCGCGAGCTGCACCGCCTGGCCGACGAATGCTCGCCGTTCGGCCCCATGCATCACGAGGTGCAGGTGCTGCCCGACGGCCGCCTGCTGTACCTGTCCCGCGACGTGCTGTGGGACGGCTACGGCGACCCGGCCGTGCCGCAGGAAGGCGACACGCTCGGCATCTGGGACGCGGAAGCCGGCACCGCCGACATCGTCTGGAACATCTTCGATCATCTCTCCCCGGCCGACCGCGTCGCGCCCGGCTCCAACCGGAGTCTGCCCGGGCACCCCATGTGGGGCGGGTGCGAGCGCGACACGCGGGTGCAGGACTGGAGCCACGGCAACTCCGCCGTGATGGCCGACGACGGCAGCGTACTGGTGTCGCTCGGCCATCTGAACCAGGTGATCTCGATCGCCCCCGACCTGGCCTCCGTGCGCTGGCGCCTGGGCGGCCCCGGCAGCGACTTCACGCTGGAGGATCCCCGCGACCGATTTTATGCCCAGCACACGGCGGTGCCGCTCGACAACGGCAACGTGCTGCTGTTCGACAACGGCACCGGCCGGCCTTACGACGAGGGCGGCCAGTTCTCCCGCGCCGTGGAGCTGGATCTCGACCTGGAGCGGATGACCGCGCGCCGCGTCTGGGAATACTGGCACCGCCCGCCGCTGTACGCCGCGTGCTGCTCCAGCGTGCAGCGCCTGCCGGGCGGCAACACCCTGATCCTGTACGGATCGAGCCGCGCCGAGCGCTGCTGCCGGGTGTTCATCATCGCCGAGGTCACGCCCGACGGCCAGACCGCCTGGGAGGTCGGCCACCGCTCGCCCGGCAAGCCCAACCAGTACCGGGTCTACGCCGCCGAATCGATCATGGGCGAATCACGCCGCCGCTGACTCCCGGCTGCCGCGGCGGCGCAGCCACTCGACGGTGGCCATGAACAGCAGGGCGAAGGCCAGCAGCACGGTGGCGACGGCCAGGATCGCGGGGCTGATCTCCTCGCGGATGCCCGACCACATCTGGCGCGGGATGGTGCGCTGCTCCAGGCCGCCGATGAAGAGCACGGTGACCACCTCGTCGAACGAGGTGGCGAAGGCGAACAGCGCGCCGGACACGACGCCGGGCGCGATCAGCGGGAGCTGGATGCGGCGGAAGCCGGTCAGCGGGCCGGCGCCCAGGCTGGCGGAGGCACGCAGCAGGTTCCGGTCGAAGCCGGAGAGGGTCGCGGTGACGGTGATGACCACGAAGGGCGCGCCCAGCGTGGTATGCGCAAGAATCAGTCCCAGGTGGGTCTGCGCCAGCCCGATCTCGGAGTAGAAGAAGAACATGCCGACCGCGGAGATGATCAGCGGCGTCACGATCGGCGACAGCAGCATCCCCATGATCGCGGTGCGGCCCGGCATCGCCGCGCTCGACAGGCCGAGCGCGGCGACGGTACCCAGCACGGTCGCCAGCGCCGTGGCCGCGGCGCCGATGACCAAGCTGTTGACCAGCGCGCGCAGCCACTCCTCGTCGCCCGCCACGCTCCGGTACCAGCGCAGCGAATAGGCGTCCGGGTCGAGCCTGAGCATTCCCTCGGTGAAGGTGAAGTAGGGCTCCACGTTGAAGCTGAGCGGCACGAAAACCAGCAGCGGCGCGATCAGGAACAGCAGCACCGCCGTGCAGAACACCAGGTACACGGCCCGGCCGGCGCGTTCCGGAAGGGTGCGAGCCGGCACGGTGCGGTTTGCCACGGTCAGCCCAGCCGCAGGCGGTTGATGCCCACCACCCGGTCGTAGATCACGAAGAAGATCAGCACGCAGGTCAGCAGGATGCCGCCCAGCGCCGCCGCCAGTCCCCAGTTCAGCGATTCCTGCATGTGGTAGGCGATCTGGTTGGAGATGAGCTGGCCGGTGCGTCCCCCGACCAGGGCGGGCGTGATGTAGTAGCCGAGCGCGACGATGAACACCAGCAGCGTCCCGGCGCCCACGCCGGGCAGCGACTGCGGCCAGTAGACGCGGACGAACGCCTGCACCGGCCCCGCACCCAGCGATGCGGCGGCACGCAGGTACTCGGGCCGGATGGTGCGCATGACCGAGTACAGCGGCAGCACCATGAACGGCAGCAGCACGTGGGTCATCGCGATCAGGGTGCCGGCCATGTTGTAGATCATGGCCAGCCGCTGATCGTCGCCGATCACGCCGATCGCCACCAGCAGGTCGTTGATCACCCCCTGCGACTGCAGCAGCACGATCCAGGACGTGGTCCGCACCAGCAGCGAGGTCCAGAACGGCAGCAGCACCCCGACCAGCATCAGCGCGGCGCGGCGCGGCGGCGCGTGGGCGATTCCGTAGGCAAGCGGGTAGCCGAGGACCAGGCACAGCGCCGTGACCGCCAGGCTGACCAGGAAGGTCCGGCCGAAGAGCTGCAGGTAGATGCGCTGCTCCTCCGGCCGGCGGACGATGCGGCCGTCCGGGCCGCGGTCCCGGTCGACGGCGTTCAGGTAGTGGCGGGCCGTCCAGCGCTCGCCGGCGCGCTGCAGCGCCCGCCACGTGCGCGCCTCTCCCCACACCGGGTCGGCCTCCACCATGGCGGTGCGCCAGTCGTCGGTCTCCACGCCCTGAATCCGGCGCATGCTGCGGGTGAAAACGCTGCGCAGACCGGCCTCCACGCGGTTGACGCGGGTGGCGATCTGGCCGAGCGTCCGCTCCTCCCGCGCGGCCAGCAACTCACGGGCGGCTGCGGCGAACACCGCATCGGGCGGCGCCTCGCCACCGTCCCAGCCCCGCAGCAACGCCAGGGTGTCCGGCACTGCATCGGCGACCACCGGGTCGTGGACGCTGCGCACCAGCATCGTCCCCAGCGGCGCCAGGAACGCCACGCCGACGAACCCCGCAAGCGGCAGCACCAGGAGCGCGGCGCGGAGGCGGGCGCCACCCAATCCGGGCATGCGCTGCCGGGGCCGGCTCAGCGTGCCAGCCACGCTCCGAAGCGGTCGTTGATCTCGTCGCCGTAGTCCGCCCACCACGCCCAGTCGTTGAACACCGAGCGCTCCAGGCGCTCCGGGGTGACCGGCATGTGCGGTTCCATCTCGATGCCGGCCTCCACGTGCGTGCCCACCAGCGCCAGCGCCGAGTGCCGGGTCGGGCTGTAGGAGATGTAGCTGCTCATGGCGGCCATCGACTCCGGCTGCGCCATGAACGCCAGGAACTCGAGCGCCGTCTCCAGGTTGAGCGCTCCGGCAACGATCGCAAGCTGCGAGTGGTCCAGCACCTGGCCGTCCCAGACGATCTCGAACGGCTGGTTCTCGGCCACCTGCGCGTCGAAGATGCGCCCGTTGTAGGCGGTGCTCATCACCACCTCGCCGTCGGCCAGCATCTGCGGCGGCTGCGCGCCGGCCTCCCACCAGACCACGTGCTCCTTGATCGAGTCCAGCTTCCGGAACGCCCGGTCCACGCCGTCGCGGGTGCCGAGGACGTCGTACACCTGGTCGGCCGGCACGCCGTCGGCGACCAGGGCGAACTCCATGTTGGCGTACGGCGAGCGCCGCATGCCGCGGCGGCCCGGGAACTTCTCCAGGTCGAAGAAGTCGGCCATGGTGGACGGCTGCACGTCCGCGAAATGGTCCGTGCGGTAGGCGTAGATCGTCGAGTACACGACCAGGCCGACGCCGCACTCGGAGATCATTCCGTCCAGGAAGTCCTGCACCGCGGCATCCGCGTGCCCGGGGAAGATGTCCTCGGGCGCGACGACCTCCAGCAAGCCTTCGTCGCAGCCGCGCACCGCGTCGGCAGCTTCCAGGTCGACCACGTCCCAGTGCACGTTCCCGGTCTCCACTTGGGCGCGTATCTCGGCGAGGCCGCCGTTGTAGTCCTCCATGCGCGTGGTGTAGCCGGTGTCGGCGCCGAACGGATCGAGCAGCGCCTTCTGCGTCGCCCGGCCGTACGCCCCGCCCCAGGAGACCATGGTCATCTCCTCGGCGGTAGCCGACAGGCTCGCCACCAGCGCGACCAGCGTAAGGGTCGCCGCAAATCTAGTCGTTCTCATGCTTCTTCCTCCTCGTCGTCGACGTCCAATGCCCGGCAGTCGGCTGCCGCCCACCCGATGGTGATCGTGTCGCCCTCCAGCATCGCCCCGTGTCCGACGATGTTGGGGATCTTGAGCGCGAAGTCGGTGCGCCCGCCGGCCCGGACGTGCACGATCAGGTGATCGCCCAGGAAGGTGATCGCCTCGACCTGCGCCGCGAACTGGTTGCTGTACTCGTGCGACCCGGTCGCCAGGGCGACCCGCTCTGGACGAGTCGCGACGGTCACCGGGTCGCCGGACTCGCACGCCGCCACGCGGTAGGCCGTGATCGTCTGATCGCCCACCGCGACCCGGCAGTAGTCGCCGTCGACAGCGGCCACCTGCCCGCGCAGCAGATTGTTGCCGCCAATGAAGCGGGCCACGAACGGCCGCTCCGGCTCCTCGTAGAGAATCTCGGGCGTCGCCACCTGCTCGATGCGGCCGCGGTTGAACACGGCGATACGGTCCGACATCACCATCGCTTCCTGCTGGTCATGCGTGACGTACACGACCGTGACCCCCAGCGAGCGGTGGATGCGCCGGATCTCGTACTGCATCTCCTCGCGCAGGCTGCGGTCCAGGGCGCCGAGCGGCTCGTCCATCAGCACCAGGCTGGGCTCGAACACCAGCGCGCGGCCGATGGCGACGCGCTGCTGCTGGCCGCCGGAAAGCTGGTCGGGCCGCCGGTCCTCGAACCCCTCCAGCCGCACCAGCCGCAGCGCCCGCTGCACGCGCTCCCGGCGTTCAGCGGGTTCCAGGCGTCGCACTTCCAGTGGAAAGGAGAGGTTCTCTCCCACCGTGAGGTGCGGGAACAGCGCGTAGTTCTGGAAGACGACGCCGATGTTGCGCTGCCGCGGCGGCAGGTCGTGCACGGAGCGGCCGGCGATGCGGATGGTGCCGGCCGACGGAGTCTCGAACCCGGCCAGCATCATCAGGCAGGTGGTCTTGCCCGAGCCCGACGGCCCGAGCAGGGTCAGGAACTCCCCTTCGCGAACGCTGAGGTTCAGGTCCCTGACGACCAGGGTGCGCCCGTCGTAGCTCTTGTCGATCGAGGCGAACTCGACGTACGGCGGGCCGTCCGGGGTCGCGTCCCGCGCGGTAGCGGACTCACCCGGTTGCGCCGATACGCCTCCGGACGTGGCCGTCGCCATGGACGGCTTATCCTACCATGAGCCGGCTACCATGGCAGCGCCGAGGCTCGGCCCAGCCCGGTGAGCGCCTCTTCGATCGCTCCCTTGACGACGCCCAGCACCTGCACGGACTCGGTGAAGTCGCCGAGCATGAACTTGCCGGCCGCCCTGACCTTGGCCTCCGCCCGCTCGTACTGCTCGGCCACGCGCGGGTCGGCGTGGCCGCCGGGAATGCCCAGCGACTGCGCCATGTCCTCGGGCCCGCCGGCGAAAAAGTCGATGCCGTCCACCTGCAGGATCTCGTCCAGGTTGTCCACCGAGGTGACGCTCTCCAACTGCGGGACCAGCAGCGTGTTGCGGTTGGCGGCCTCGAACAGCGAGATGCGCTCCGCGCCGTCCTGGCGCAGCACCATCGGGTAGCTGGTGGAGCTGCGCAGTCCGAGCGGCGCGAAGAACGTGTACTTCACCAGCGCCTCCGCCTCCGCGCGGGTCTGCAGGTTGGGGACCACGATGAGCTGCACGCCGCGGTCCAGGTAGGACAGGATCGTCGATTCCGCGCCGTCCTGGATCCGCATCGTGGTGCTCATCCCGAACCCCTCGGCGATGCGGCAGATGGTGCCAACCTGCTGCGGCGTCACCGGCGCGTGTTGTCCGTCCAGGTTGACGAAGTCCAGGCCCATGCGGCCGGCCAGCTCCACCACCTCCTCCGAGGGCTCGTTCATCGACACGCCCAGCGCCTTTTCGCCGCGCGTCTTACGCCATAGGATCCGGTTCTCGATCATGAGTACGCCCACCTCCGTTCGCGTCGCCGTCGCGGCCACGTTGGCCCTGGCCGCCCTTCCTGCGTTCGCCCAAGTGGAGTCGGCCCCACCCGGCGTCGTGTCGGCGAGCGCGGCCCTGCACCCCGACAACAGCCTTATAGCAGAGATCGCCGTGGAGCTCGACGCGCCGGGGCGCGTGTACGTTGAGTACGCGGGCCCGGACGGCACGCTGCGCTCGGCGACGACGGCCAACCCCGCACGCACGTTCACCGTGCCGTTGATGCGCCTGCTCCCCGACACCGAGTACACCTACGCGGTCGTGCCGGTCGCCGGCGACGGGGCCGCGGGCACGCCCGCCGCCGAGGGCACGTTCCGGACGCGCGCGCTGCCGCCGGCCCTGGCCCGCCTGCAGATCGACGTGACCGGCGAGTCCACCGCGGAGCTGGTGCTGCTCGACCTGCAGGACAACCCGGACAGCTTCTTCCTGTTCCTGGACAGCCGCGGCCGGATCGTCTGGTACCACCGCAACCGGCCGGTCGTGGCCGACCCGCCGACGCCGATCAGGGTGGTGCGCCAGAAGCCCAACCACAACCTCGTCTACTGGGAAGGCGGACCCACCGGCCGCTTCGTGAACTGCTGCCTGCGGGAGATCGACCCGCTCGGGCGGGTGGTCACGCGGCTGGTCAACAACGACATCGACAAGTGGGCCCACCACGACCTGGCGATCCTGCCGGACGAGCAGGTGCTCTACATCGCCCACGAGATCGTCACCATCGACGACACCGCGCAGGGCGGCGATGCGGAGACCCGCGTCCTGGTCGACTCGCTGCGCCTGTGGGACCAGGTCACGCACACCACCGAGGAGCTGTGGGACGCCCAAGACCACCTGTCCCTTGACAATCGCGTCCGCTGGTCCGGGGACCTCAAGAACTGGCTGAACGCCAACTCGCTGTCCTTCGGCGTGCGCGGCAACCTGATCCTGTCGCTCTCGATGCGCAACGAGATCATCTCCATCGCTCCCGACTTCAAGAGCATCGAGTGGCGGCTCGGGGGGCCCGAGTCGAGCTACGAATTCGCCGACCCCACCGACCGGTTCTATTTCCAGCACACCGCCGCCGAGCTCCCGAACGGCAACATCCTCCTGTTCGACAACGGCCGCGACCGGCCGGAGGAGGAGGGAGGCGAGTACTCCCGCGCCCTGGAGCTGGCACTCAACACCTACGACCTGATCGCGGTGAAGGTGTGGGAGTACCGCCACACCCCCGACCTGTATTCGCTGTCCCGGTCGAGCGCCTACCGGCTGCCGTCCGGCACCACGCTGATCAACTTCGAGACCAACGACCGTGACCCGCAGCGCGTGATCGTCGAGGCGGATGCCGACGGCGGCGTGGTCTGGCAGGCCGACCTGCGCAGCCCGACGATCCGCAACAGCTACCGCGCCTATCCGGCCGACACCATCATGGGCGAACGACGAATCGAGGAGAAGTAATGCAACTGACCGCCGCCCTGATCGGGCTCCGTCATCCGCACTCAGCGGGCCACATCCGCACCCTGGACTGCCTGCCCGAGGTGACCCGCATCGTGGTCTGGGACGAGGACCCCTCGGCTCTGGACGAGCTGCGCGGCGAGGTGCGCGACACGCCGGTCGAGCAGGCCGGCAGCCTGGCCGAGCTCCTGGGCCGACGCGACCTGGACTTCGTGGTCGCCGCCGAGCGCAACGACCGCAACCCGGACCTGTTCGCAGGCATCCTGGAGGCCGGCCACCACCTCCTGGCCGAGAAGCCGCTGGGCCGCACCGCCGACGACGCGCGGCGCGTGGTGGCCGCCGCCGAGCGGGCGGACCGGCAACTCTCCGTCTTCTACACCAACCGCTACAACCCGCTGATCGCCGAGGCGCGCCGGCTGGTGCGCGCCGGCGCGCTGGGCGCGCTGTTCTCGCTGGAGATCCGGATGCTCACCACGCAGGTCCGCTTCCGCGGACCCGATCACTGGCTGTTCGACCGCGCCAGGGCCGGCGGCGGCATCCTCTCCTGGCTGGGCTGTCACTCGCTGGACCTCATGCCGTTCCTGACCGGCGATCCGATCGTGTCGGTGGCCGCGGAGGTCGCCACGCGCGGCGAGGACGGCTTCGACGTCGAGGACACCGCGACCCTGTCGATGCGCCTGCGCTCCGGCGCGCTGGCGTCTCTGCACGCCGCCTACGTGCTGGCCGTGGCGGGCGGCGGCTTCTACAACCCCGCCGGCTACGACCAGCACGTCGGCGTCAACGGCCGCGAGGGGCGGCTCTGGTGGAACGACCGCGGGCCGCCCGAGCTGCACCTGGAGAGCGGCGTGCCGGATTTCGCGGCCGCGCCGCAGCGCACGTTCACCTTCACGCCGGCCGAGTCGCGCGCGTACGGCGGCCGCTACGGCGAGCGGCTCGTGCGCGACTTCATCGCCGCCACGCGCGGCGATGGTCCCGTCCCGATCCCGGGCGAGGCGGCGGTGCGGGTGGGACTGATCGTCGATGCGGCCTACGAGTCGGCGCGCACCGGCCGGCGGGTCGAGGTGCCGGCGGAGTAGCCGAGCCGGACGCTACATGAGGCGGCGGATGCGCTGCACGCGGCCCTCGCGGGAGGCGGCGAGCATGCGCTCCGGGGCCGCCAGGCGCCCGAGGAGGGCCGGGCTCTCCTGCACGAAGGTCTCCGCGTAACGGGTCCGCATCACGCGGCCCAGGTGGGCGAGCTCCATCTCGATGCGCCGGCGGGCGCGCTCCGGGTCGTGCTCCTGCGTGCGGTAGCACGCCTCCGCCTGCACGCGCAGCTCGACGATATCGGCGGGCAGCTCCACCCCGCAGGTGACCTGGCTGGTGTCGAACATGATGCCGGAGAAGTAGGTGACCGCGACGCGATGCGGGCGCCCGGCGCGCGGGTTGGCGGCGCGGTCGCGCGCCTCCAGCACCGCCCGGCCCACTTCCGTGTGGTCGGTCCGGTGCGCCATGCGGAAGCCGGAGTCGCCGTACGGGTTCTCGGTGATCAGGATGTCGGGAGCGGCCTCGACGATCAGCTCCCGGATCGCGTCGATCGCCTGCGGCTGCTCCTGGCGGGTGAACGGCTTGTCGTCGAAGCCCAGCACGCGCACGTCGTCGATCCCGAACAGCGCCGCCGCCTGCCGCATCTCCTGTTCCTTGCGGCCGGTGTATGCCTCTACCGGCTCGCCGACGATGGCGGGGTCGCGTTCCGCCTCCGGCTTTGCCATCTCGTCCAGGAAGCGCTCGCGGTGGGTGGCGCCGCCGTGCGTGACGCTGCAGACGGTCACCCGATCGCCCGCGCGGGCATGCAGGCAGAGGGTGCCGGACACCCAGGTCCAGTCGTGTGGGCGCGCCATGACGGCCAGCAGACGGAGCGGTTCGCTCACGGCGTCATCCTACACGAGTTGGAAACCACGCTCCTCGAAGTGGGGATCGAAAGCGAACGCCGAGGAAATACCGTGCTGCCGCATCACGGCGAAGCTGGCGCAATCGACCAGGCTCAACCGGCGTCGGTTGGCGTCGAGGAAGGTGGCAACTGCCTGTGCATGGACCGCCTCATCGATCAGGATGACTGTGACGATCGGCAGGAGATCGTCGAACATCGCGCGCACGGCCTCCATGCCAAGCCTCGCCTGGAGCAGCGCCGCGCTTTCCACGCACACGTAGTTCGATGTGGTGAGCGGCGTTCTGGCGGTAATCAACTGGCTCCAACCCTCAAGCGCCCGAGCATGTCCGTCGTCGTTCGTATCGAGCGCCGCGTACAGCGCGGACGTGTCGACGAAGACGCTCATCGCTCACGCTGACCGCGCTGCGCGTACGCTTCAGCCAGATAGCGGTCGTGCTCTCGGGAGACGTCGGATCGTCCCGAGCGGAATCGTCCCAATGCCGAGAGCGCACGACGCTCCCGGTCCGACTGTGAGGTCTGTTCCGCTGAGTCCAGGATGCTGTCCACCCCGTTCCGCACCAACTCGGCCACCGACACGTCACGATCCACCGCCAGCCGTTTCAGTCGGCGAAGCTGCTCCTCCGTGAGCTGCACTTGTGTTCTAATCACAGCCTGTATGTTGGCATGGGATCGTCGTCATGACAACATGTATCATCCAGAGTTGGTCAAAGCCCCTGGTCAAGTTGCGCCCGTGGTATGGGCTTGCACGACTCGGCCGTTTTGCCGAGCATGTCGAGCAGCTGCGCGGCGCATGCGTCCGCGCACCCACCGATACGGAGGCATCACCGTGCGACGAATGTTCTGTGCGGCAGCGATCGGCCTGTTGTGCGCCGGCGCCGTCATGGCCGACATCAAGCCGGCCGTCGTCTACGACGTCGGCAGCAAGTTCGACAAGTCGTTCAACGAGGGCGTCTACAACGGCGCCGAGCGGTTCAAGCAGGAGACCGGCGTCGCATACGCCGAGTTCCAGATCACCAACGAGGCGCAGCGCGAGCAGGCGTTCCGGAACTTCGCCCGCCGCGACTACAGCCCGATCATCGCCGTGGGCTTCAGCCAGGCGCCGGCCGTGGAGGCGGTTGCCGCCGAATACCCGGACACCAGCTTCGCGATCATCGACATGGTCGTGGACCTGCCCAACGTGCAGTCCATCGTGTTCAAGGAGCACGAGGGCTCGTTCCTGGTGGGCATGATCGCCGCCATGGCGTCCGAGACCGGCACGGTCGGCTTCGTGGGCGGCATGGACATCCCGCTGATCCGCCGGTTCGGCTGCGGCTACGTGCAGGGGGTGCGGTACGTCACCCCGGACGCGGAGATCTACCAGAACATGGCCGGAACCACGCCGGCGGCGTGGAGCGATCCGGTCAAGGGCGCGGAGCTCGCCAAGTCGCAGTTCGACCGCGGCGCGGACGTGGTGTTCGCGGCGGCCGGGGCCACCGGGCTGGGCGTTCTGCAGGCCGCCGCGGACGGCGGCAAGCTGTCGATCGGCGTGGACTCCAACCAGAACTACCTGCACCCGGGATCGGTGCTGACCTCGATGCTCAAGCGGGTCGACGTCGCGGCCTACGACGTGTTCAAGACCGCCCTGGAGGGCACCTGGGAGCCGGGCTTCAGGAACCTGGGGCTGGCCGAGGACGGCGTCGGCTGGGCGCTCGACGAGCACAACCAGGCACTGATCAGCGACGAGATGACCGAGCGGGTGGAGGCCGCGCGAGCCGCGATCGTCGCCGGGGAGATGGAGATCCACGACTACATGGCGACCAACTCCTGCCCATAGAGTCAGCTCCTCCCGCGATCGCGCTGCGCGGGATCAACAAGCGCTTCGGTGCCGTAGAGGCCAACCGCGACGTGTCGCTGGAGGTGGCGGCGGGGTCCATCCACGGCATCGTCGGCGAGAACGGCGCCGGCAAGTCGACCCTGATGAGCATCCTTTACGGGTTCTACCGGGCCGACTCTGGCACGATCGAGGTAGCCGGCCGGCCGGCTGCCATCGCCAGCCCGCGGGACGCGATCGCCGCCGGCATCGGCATGGTCCACCAGCACTTCATGCTGGTGGAGCCGCTGACGGTGCTGGAGAACGTCCTGCTGGGCGCCGAAGGCGCCGCGCTTCTGCAGCGCGGCCTGCGCCGCGCGCGTGCGACGCTGACCCACCTTGCGCGGGAGTACCGGCTGGAGGTGGACGTCGATGCTCCGGTCGGCGACCTGCCGGTCGGCATCCAGCAGCGGGTGGAGATCCTCAAGGCGCTGTACCGCGGCGCCGAGACCCTGATCCTGGACGAGCCGACCGGCGTGCTGACGCCCCAGGAGGCCGACGAGCTGTTCCGGATCCTGACCGCGCTCAAGGAACAGGGGCGAACGATGATCCTGATCACGCACAAGCTGCGCGAGATCATGGCCGCGACCGACCGCGTGACCGTGATGCGCGCCGGCCAGGTGGTGGCCCACGTGGACACCGCGGAGACCTCGCAGGAGCACCTGGCCGAGCTCATGGTGGGCCGCGCGGTGCTGTTGCGGGTGGAGAAGAGCCCGGCCACGCCGGGCGAGGTGATGCTTGCCGCCGACCGCCTGGACTACACCGACGCCGCGGGCGTGCGCCGCGTGCGGGAGGTGAGCCTGAACGTGCGCCGGGGAGAGATCGTCGGCATCGCCGGCGTGGCGGGCAACGGGCAGTCGGAGCTGATGGCGCTGCTCGCCGGGATCGAGCGGCCGGACGCCGGCACGGTGACGGTCAGCGGCCGCCTGGTCTGCGACGCCCGCGACGCCGCCGACGCGCGCCGGATGCGCCACGCAGGCCTGGGGCATGTGCCGGAGGACCGCCAGCGCATGGGGCTGGTCACCGCCTTCGCGGCCAACGAATCCTCGATCCTGGGCTACCACGACGATAGCGCCTACAACGGCGCCATCCTCATGCACCGGCGGGAAATCATCGCCTCTGCCCGGCGGCAGATGAACGAGTTCGACGTGCGCCCGCCCGATCCGCTGCTGCGCTCCGATGCCTTCTCCGGCGGCAACCAGCAGAAGATCATCGTCGCCCGCGAGCTGGACCGCGATCCCGACGTGCTGCTCATCGGCCAGCCCACCCGCGGGCTCGACATCGGCGCGATCGAGTTCATCCACCGGCGTCTGATTCTGCTGCGTGACCGGGGCATGGCGATCCTGCTGGTCTCGGTCGAGCTGGACGAGATCATCGCGCTGAGCGACCGGGTGCTGGTGATGTTCGACGGCGCCATCGCCGGCGAAGTGGCCGGCGCGGACGCGACCGAGCAGACCATCGGTCCGCTGATGGCCGGGATCGGCGCGGCGGCCTGAGGTGGCTGCCACCCGTGACTGACCGGCGTGGCTGACTGACGTGGCTGCCGCCCTGCCGGAAGGAGGCCTGCCGCGCTGGGCCGCCAACGGCGTGCTGCCGCTGGTCAACCTGCTGGCCGCGTTCGTGGTAGCCGGCATCGTCATCCTGATCATCGGCGAGAGTCCGATCCAGGCGCTGGCGGTCCTGGTCCGGGGGGCGTTCGGGTTCCCGGAGGCGTGGGGCTACACCCTGTACTACGCCACCAACTTCATCTTCACCGCGCTGGCCGTGTCGGTCGCCCTGCACTGCGGCCTGTTCAACATCGGCGGCGAGGGCCAGGGCTATCTCGGCGGCCTGGGAGTCGGGCTGGTATGCCTGTTCCTGGACGGCCTGCCGCTGGTGGTCCTGCTGCCGCTGGCAGTCGCGGCCGGCGCCCTGTTCGGGGCGGTGTGGGCGTGGGTGCCGGGTTACCTGCAAGCGCGGCGCGGCTCGCACATCGTCATCACCACCATCATGTTCAACTTCCTGGCGGCCACGCTGATGGTCTACCTGCTGGTGAACGTGCTCATCGATCCCGGTCAGATGTCGCCCCAGAGCCGCTCCTTCGCCGAGCACGTGCGGGTGCCGGCGATGCACGAAGTGCTCGGATGGATCGGCATCGACTTCCCGCGCACGCCGCTCAACATGGCGTTTCCGTGGGCGCTGATGTGCGGCGCCGGCGTGTGGATCTTCATCTGGCACACGCGCTGGGGCTACGAGCTGCGCACCGTCGGGGCCAACACCGACGCCGCGGTCTACGCCGGCATCTCGCCGTCTCGGAACATCGTCCGCGCCATGGCGATCTCCGGCGCACTGGCCGGGATGATGGGGCTCAACGAGATCATGGGCGTCAGCCACCGGCTGCTGCTCAACTTCACTGCCGGCTACGGGTTCGTGGGCATCGCCGTCTCCCTGATGGGCCGCAACCACCCGCTGGGGATCGTGGTCGCCAGCCTGCTGTTCGGAGCGCTGTATCAGGGCGGCGCGGAGTTGGCGTTCGAGATGCCGAAGGTGAGCCGCGAACTGGTGGTGGTGATCCAGGGCCTGGTGATCCTGTTCGTGGGGGCGCTGGAGTATCTGTTCCGTCCCGTGCTGCTGCCCTGGCTGCGCGGCCGCCGGCGGGCCGCGGCGGAGCCGTAGCGAATGGAGGCGTTCGGGTTTTTCGTCCTGCTGCTGGACGCCACGTTGCGGGTGTCGGTGCCGCTCGTGCTGGCGTCGCTGGCCGGGCTGTTCTCGGAGCGGTCGGGGATCGTCGACATCGGGCTGGAGGGAAAGATGCTCGGCGGCGCGTTCGCTGCCGCCTCCGCGTCGTACGTGTGCTCGGACCTGCTTGCGGCCGCGGGGCTGACGGCCCTGCTGCCGGCGGCGGCCTGGGTGGGCCTGGCGGCGGGCATCGCCTGCGCGGTGCTGCTGGCGCTGCTGCACGGCGTGGCGTGCATCCGCTTCCACGGCAACCAGATCGTCTCCGGCGTGGCGATCAACATCCTCGTCGCCGGCCTCACCGTGCTGCTGGCCAGCGCCTGGTTCGGACAAGGGGGTCGGACGCCGCAGCTCCCGCCGGAGGGGCGGTTTCGCCCGACGGTCTGGCCGGGCGCCGAGGCGGTCCAGGAGGTGCCGGTCATCGGCCACCTGTACGGCGAGCTGCTGTCCGGGCACAACGTGCTGGTGTACGCGGCGTTCCTGACCGTGCCGGCCGCGTTCTGGGTGATCTACCGGACCCGCTTCGGGCTGCGGCTGCGCGCCGTCGGCGAGAACCCGGAGGCGGTGGACACCGCCGGCATCTCCGTGGCCGCGATCCGCTACCGCGCCGTGCTGCTGTGCGGAGCGCTGTGCGGCGCGGCCGGCGCCTACCTGGCCACCGCGCAGTCCGCGGCGTTCATCCGCGACATGACCGCCGGCAAGGGGTTCATCGCGCTGGCCGCCCTGATCTTCGGCAAGTGGCGCCCGGGCCGCACGCTCGTGGCCTGCCTGCTGTTCGGGTTCCTGGAAGCCCTGGCCGCCCGGCTGCAGGGCGCCTTCGACCTGCAGGGCACCGCCGGTGCGCTGCGGGCGCTGGTGGCGGCGGCGCCGTTCGTGATCGAGGCGCTGCCCTACGCCCTGGTCGTGCTCCTGCTGGCCGGCTTCGTCGGCCGCGCGATCGCGCCGAGGGCGAGCGGCATCCCCTATCTCAAGTCGGGTTGATCCCGGAACGGGGGTGCTGATTTGACGCAACATCAGCCGCCACACATACTTCCGGCGCCATGAAGAGACTGTTGACCATCGGGTGCATCGCGGTGTGTCTGCTGGCGAGCGGCGTGGTCGCGGCGGACGAGCATTCCGCGATCATGGATGAGACCTCCCGGCACATGGTCGCGCAGGCCATGCTGACCGCCCACTTCATCGATGCCGCGCTCAAAGCCGGCATGGACCCGGAGCAGATCAACGCCGTGCTCGCCGACATCGCCGCCAACTCGGTGATCTCCGAGTTCTGGATCAGCGACGAGACGGGGCAGATCGCCTTCACGAACATCCCCGGCGCCGAGTTCGCGTTCCCGACCGATCCCGACGCCGGCACGCAGGCGGCGCCGTTCGCCATGCTCCTGCAGGGCGGGGGGGTCGTGATCCAGGACGCGCAGCCGCGCGAGCTCGACGCGGCGGTCTTCAAGTACGTCGGCGTCGGGGGCATCGACCAGCCGCGGATCGTGCAGGTCGGCGTGTCCGTTGCCGAGCTGGAGAGCGAATGAGCAGCACGTAAGCCCACGCGTGCGCTACACCATCGATCCGCCGCTGCCGCGGGTCCGTCACGTCGACGTGATCCCGGTCGATCACGACGGCTCCCGCGCGTTCTACGTGCGCGATCCACTGGAGTTCGCCCCGCAGCCGATCGTGCTCGGCGCCGCGGGGCTGCTGATCCTGTCCTGCCTGGACGGCAGGCACTCGATGGGACAGGTCCGCCAGGTTCTGCGGGAGCGGCTCCCCAGCGCCGACATCGACGCGGCCGAGATTCGCCGGCTGCTGCGCACGCTGAGCCGCGGCTGCTTCCTGCACGACCGGGTGGCGGCCGAACGCATCGCCCTCGTGTCAAAGGAGTTCGAGCGCGCCACGGTGCGGCCGGCCTGGCACGCCGGCAGGTCGTACCCGGACGACGCGGGCGAGCTGGCCGCGATGTTCGACCGGTTCTTCGTCGAGGCCCGGACGGCGATCCCCAAGGCCATGGAGCCCGCGGCCGTCCCGGCAGCTCGCGCAGACGCGCCGTGCCTGGCGGCCGTGATGTGCCCGCACATCGACCTGCGGGCGGGCGGCGAGATCTACCCGCCGGCCTTCGCGGCGCTGGCCGCCGCGGCGCGTGATCCACGGCCCATCGAGCTCTACGTCATCCTGGGCGTCGCCCACCATGCCGGCGTGGAGCCGGGCGCCGGGTTCGCGATCGCGACCGACAAGGACTATGCGACCCCGTTCGGCCAGGCGCCGACCAGCCGCGGCGTGATCGACGAGTGGTCGCGCCGCGCTGGCCGCGACGTCACCGACCGGCAGACCCTGCACCGCACCGAGCACTCGGTGGAGTTCCCGCTGCTGTTCCTGCACTACACCCAGGCGCGCGCCGAGTTGCCCTCCTACGAGGTTGTGCCGGTGCTGCTCGGCAGCGTCGACCCCTACCTGCGCGACGGCGCCGACCCGTTGCAGGCGCCGGAGGTCTCAGGCGAGCTTGCGGCGCTGCGCGAGGCGGTCGCCGCCAGCGGCAAGCGCGCGCTCTACGTCCTCAGCGTGGACCTCGCCCACATCGGCCCCAAGTTCGGCCATGCCGACAGCGTGGACGACGCGGGCGCCGCGACGTGCGAGCAGGCCGACCGCGCCCTGCTGGACTACGCGCAGCGGTTCGACTCGGCAGGCCTTACGCGCTCGCTTCACGCCAACGGCAACAGCCGCAACGTGGACGCCATCTCCGGACTGTACTCGCTCTACCCCCTGCTGGCCGGCGGTGAACGCCACGGCACCCTGCTCGCCTACGGCCAGAACCGCCAGCCCGACACCGGCTCGCTGGTCAGCTACGCCAGCATGGCCTTTTTTCAGTCTACGGCGGCTTGACCGATCCCTTCGTTTCGTCCATGTTCTATGTCCATGGACGAAACGACCGATACGGTGCCCGCGGGCGAATTCAAGCAGAAGTGCCTGGCGCTGATCGACCGGGTCGCCGCTACCGGCGCGCCGATCGTCATCAGCAAGTACGGCACGCCGGTCGCCCGCCTGGTGCCCCTGGAGAGCCCCGGCGACCGCGAGGAGCGCATCCTCCAGGACCTCCGATCCGGCTCTGGCGGCATGCTGGTCGACGAGCAGACGTTCCTGGCGCCGACGTCGGAGATCGCCGGCTGGGCTGACTCGTGATCACTCTCGACACCCATGTGGCCGTGTGGTGGAGCCAAACGCCGGAGCATCTCAGCCCGAAGGCGGTCGAGACCATCCGCCGTGCGGAGCGTCTCCTGGTTCCGTCGATCGTGTTCTGGGAAGTCGCGCTCCTGGTCCGCAAGGAGCGCCTCAGATTGAACCGGGATCAGGCGGTGGCTGCCTGGGCGCAGCGCCTGTTATCGATCCCGCGGGTGCAGGAAGTACCTCTGACGCATGGACTGGCCATGGCCGCAGACGCCTCCGACATGCACCCCGACCCGGCGGACCGCTTCATCGCCACCACCGCGCACCACCACCACGCGCCGCTGGTAACCAAGGATCAACTGCTTCGCGACTTAGGGTGGCTGTCTACGGTCTGGTGACAGGCGTCCGGCGACGCAGCTTCACCCGCCGCCCACGTTGGCGTGCGGGTCCAGCGCGTCGCGCAGTCCGTCGCCCAGGTAGTTGACGCTCAGCACCGTCAGCGAGATCGCCACCCCCGGCCAGATCACGCGCGCCGGCGTGAGAGTCAGGAACGGCACGCCGTCGTAGAGCAGCCGGCCCCAGGTCGGGAAGTCGGACGGAAACCCCAGGCCCAGGAAGCTCAGCGCGCTCTCGGTGATGATCGCCTGCGCGATGCCGAGCGTGGCCGCCACCACGATCGGGCTCAAGGCGTTCGGAAAGATGTGCAGCAGGATGATGCGCAGCGGCCGCGCGCCGATGCTGCGCGCGGCCACCACGTACTCCCACTGCTTGATGGCGAGCACCTGCCCGCGGACGATGCGCGCGGTCTGCATCCAGCTCGTGATGCCTATGACCACCACGATCAGGATGAAGATGCCGGCCTCCGTGCCCAGCGCGGACTGCAGCGGGTCTCGGAACAGCATCATCGTGACCAGCAGCAGCGGCAGCACGGGCAACGCCAGGAACAGGTCGGTCAACCGCATGAGCGGGCCGTCGAACCGGTGGAAGTAGCCGGCGGTGACTCCCACCATCGTGCCGAGCGTCAACGACAGCAGCATCGCGGCCATGCCGACGGCCAGGGAGATGCGCCCGCCGGCCAGCAACTGCGCCAGCGTGTCGCGGCCCAGGTTGTCGGTGCCCAGCGGGTGATCCAGGGACGGGCCCTGGTTTTTCGCCCGGTAGTCCAGGAACTGGGGATCGATGTCGTGGACGGCCGGCCCGAACAGCACCGCCAGCGCGATCAGCGACAACACCGCGGCGCCCGCGATCGTTCCGGAGTGACGCCGCAGCCGGCGGGCGGCCCGGGAGCGGACCGCCTCAGTCATAGCGGATGCGCGGATCCAGCACGCCGTACAGCAGGTCCGCGATCAGGTTGAAGGTCACGATCAGCACCGCGAAGAGGAAGGTCACCGTCTGCACGGTGGGGATGTCCGCTCCCTCGATCGCACCGATCAGCAGTGCGCCGATGCCGTTGATGCGGAAGATCTGCTCGGTGATGACCGCTCCGGCGAAGGTCGTGGGAATGCCCAGCGCGATCACGGTGACCACCGGGATCATGCTGTTGCGCAACACGTGGATGAGGACCACGACGCGCTCGGTCAGCCCCTTGGCGCGCGCGGTGCGCACGTACTCCTGGTGGATGGTGTCCAGCACCGCCGATCGCGTGAAGCGGCTGATCTGCGCGGCGTTGAACAGGGCCAGCACCAGAACCGGCATGATCATCTGCTTCACCTGGTAGACCAGGCTGTCCAGGTCGGTCACCCGGTGGGTGGTGTCGTAGATCGACGGCAGCCAGCCGAGCGATGCGCTGAAGATGACGATGAGCACCGTGCCGGTAAAGAAGGTCGGCACAGAGAAGCCGATCATCGTCACCACCGTGCCCAACCGGTCGAAGATCGAGTGCTGCCGGTAGGCGGACAGCACCCCGACCGGCACGGCGATCAGGACCGCGACCAGGTAGGAGATGCCCACCACGGTCAGCGTCTGCGGCAGCCGCTCGGCGACCAGGTCCACCACCGGCGAGCGGGTCGCCCAGGAGCGCACCCGCAGGCGCGCGCCGGAGTCGCCGATCTCGGCGCCGAGCACCGCCTCCAGCAGGTTGAGCGGCTCGTTCACCAGGAACTGCTGGAGCCAGCGCAGGTAGCGGACGGGGAACGGCTGGCCGATCCCCAGGCTCTGCCGGATCTGCTCGCGGACCTCCGGCGGAATCGTCAGCGGGAGCTGGGCGGTCGGGTCACCGGGCGCCAGGTCCAGCAGGGCGAACACGACGAAGCTGATCGCCAACAGCGTCGGGATGGCGAACAGCAAGCGCCGTATCGCGTAACGCAGCATGTCGGGGGTGCGCGGCCCGCGTCACCTCACTCGCTGCGGTACCACTCGTTGACGTTCCACAGGGTCGCGTCCCAGGCGTTGTGACGCATGCCCCCGAGCGTGAGCGACCGGGCGGCGACCTCGCCGCGATGGATCAGCGGCACCAGCACCCCGTCCTCGATGAGCAGGTCGTTCATGCGCTTGGCGATCTCCGCCCGCTGATGGATACCCCCGGTCTCCGCGAGCTCGGCCGCCAGTGCGTCGTACGCCGCGCTGCAGTAGCGGGCGATGTTGCTGCCGAGCCACTGGTTCTCGGGGCCGGGGATCTCCTCGCAGACCCAGCCGGCCATGAACGCCTGCGGGTCGGTGCCGTCGAACGTGCCGGTGTACATCTGGATGTCGGCGTAGAACTTCTGGTAGGTGTCCGGGCTCGCCTGATCGCCGCCGAAGAACACCGACGCGCTGATGTTGCGCAGCTCGGTCTCCACGCCGATCTCCCGCCACATCTGCTTGACCAGCGCCTGCGTCCCCTGCCGGACGGAGTTGGTCGAGGTCTGGTAGAGAATCGACAGCCGCACCCCGTCCTTGGCGCGCACGCCGTCGCCGCCGCGCACCCAGCCGGCTTCGTCGAGCAGCCGGTTGGCGCCGTCGATGTCGTGGGTCAGGCACCAGTCATTGGCGGTCGACGCATAGACCGGCGGGGCGGGCAGGACGTTGCACGTCACCCGGCCGGCCGGCCCGTAGCCGGCCTCGACCAGGATGTCGCGATCGATGGCCAGCGACAGCGCGCGCACCACCACCGGATCGGCCAGGAACGGGTGCGGATTGCCGCCGTCCTGATAGGTGGAGCGATCCTCGCCAAGCGCCGGGTCGGGATTGGTCAGGTTGATCTCCAGGCGCTCGACGAACGTACCGAAGGCGGACAACACCTCGCCCCTGCCCGACCTCTCCATGTCCGCCAGGATCTCCGGCTCGATCTGCAGGTTCCAGGCGTAGTCGAACTCGCCGGTCACCAGGACCGCGCGGGCGGCCGACACCGCGTCGCCCCCGCCCTTCATCAGGACCGAAGAGAACGCCGGCTGATCAGGGTTGCGGTACCGCTCGTTCACGACGTAGTGCACGACGTCGTTGGGACGGAACTCCGCCACCATGTACGGGCCTGTGCCGATCGGGGCGAAGTTCTCGGCCGTGCACTCCGGCGCCCTGGCTCCGATGCACGGCTCGAACTGCCGCTTCTGGAGAATCGGAAGGATGGAGCCCACGAACGGTGCGTACGGGAACGGCATAGGCACGTCGAAGTCGATGCGCACCGTGTGCTCGTCGACCGCCGACACCGCGGCGACGCCCTGGAACGCTGCCGCCGAGCTGCAGCCTCCGCTCGGGTCCATGCAGTAAGCCGCCGTGAACGCGACATCCTCGGCCGTGAAAGGCGTGCCGTCGGCCCACACCACGTCGTCGCGCAGGGTCCAGGTGATCGACATCAGGTCCTGGGCCACCCCGCCGTTGTCGAGCGTCGGAATCTCGGCGGCCAGCCACGCGACCATGTCGCCGTTCTCGTCGTAGCGCGCCAGCGGCTCCAGGATAAGCGAGGCTGCGTGGGTATCCTTGGTGCCACCCGACAGGTACGGGTTGAGGATGGAAGGCGCCTGCCAGTAGAGCATCTTCAGCTCCCCGTCGGTGCCGCGATCGGCGCCGGCCGTGGAGGCCAGCATGAAGGCGGCTGCCGCCGCCAGAATCAGTGTTCGTTTCGCCATGGCCAGAGAACTCTCCTTCTCGGAACGTCACCATCATTGTATGCGCTGAGCAGCCGCGCGGTCATCTGTGCTATCGCTTCCGGCCGGAGGACGACGAGCCCCGTGGTCAGGTGTCGCGTGCCCCGTTCGTGCCGTGCCAGTCTTCGCCCCGTGGCCGTGTTCAGCACCGTCGAGCAGATGCTGGCCCAACTCCGCGCCGGCGAGGACGGACGCTCCGAGTTCAAGGAGCTGCGCCTGCGCGACCGGCGCGTGATTGCCCCGAACACCGAGGACCTCGCAGGCGAGCTGGTCGCGTTCGCGAACGCCGAGGGAGGTGCCGTGTTCGTCGGCGTCACCGATTCAGGCGTCGTTCAGGGGATCCCATCCGGACGGATGGACCAAGTCGAGCAGTGGCTTCTTAACGTAGCGACCCACAACTGCGATCCGCCGATCCGGCCGGTCCTTCGCAAGGCGTTGCTGCCCCATGCCGATGGAGCGGACGTTCCCGTCCTGCTGGCGGAGGTCCCGCGTGGTCTGTACGTCCACCGCACGTCCGGCGGGCGCTACTTCGTGAGGATCGGGTCCACGAAGCGCGACCTCACGCCGCCGGAGCTCGCCCGGCTGTTCCAGCAGAGGGGCCGCGAGTACGTGTTCGACGAGCAGCCGGTACTGGCCGCATCGGTGGAAGACCTCAACCGCAACCGCCTGGAAGCCTTCTTCGGGCGGTCGCCCACCATCCCCTGGCTCGACCTGCTGCGCAACACCCGCGTGACGGTCGCAGACGAGGACGGCGTCGACCGCCCGACGGTGGCCGGGCTGTTGGTCTTCGCGACCGAGCCCACCGACTTCCTTGCGTCAGGCTCGATCGAAGCGGCGCGCTACCGGGACACTCGCCTGTCTTCCGACGACCTCGTCCATGCCGAGCGCCTCGGCGGCCCGGTTTCCGATCAGATCGACGCCGGGATCGGCTTCGTCGCCCGGTTCATCGGCGGTGACGACTCGCCTGCCGGCGGCCCGCACTACGACCTCGACGTCGTCGACGAGGCAATCGTCAACGCGGTCGCCCACCGCGATTACGCCATCGCCGGCTCGAAGATCCGGCTGTTCCTCTTCGCCGATCGGCTGGAACTCTACAGCCCGGGCAAGCTGCCCAACACCATCACCCTCGACGACATGCCCTACCGCACCTTTACCCGCAATCAGCTTCTGGTGAGCTTCCTGTCGAGAATCCGCAGCAAGCGCTCCGGACAGGTATTCCTGGAGTCCCGCGGCGAAGGTGTCCGCAGGATCCTCCAGGATGGCGAAGCCCACTCCGGCCGCCGCCCGGAGTACGCCCTGTTCGGCGACGAACTCCGCCTGACGCTCTGGGCGAGGGTGACGGCGACCGACTGACGCAGCAGTAACCTCAGACGCAGTGCACCAGGAGAACGATAGCCATGCCAATCCACCACGCCCTTTGGAGAGTCGGAACGCACCCTGAACGCTTGACCGGGAGCCAGGTCGGCGAGAAGCAACTCGAAGACATGATCGTCGAGCAGCCGGAAATCCTGTCGAGCGACTGGATGCTGATCGCCCGTCAGGCGAAGACGCCGTTCGGCGGGATCGTCGACTTGATCGCTGTCGCTCCAGACGGTTCTCTCGTGCTGATCGAGATCAAGAGGGGACTCACGCCACGGGCCGTCGTGGCACAAGCGCTCGACTATGCCTCCTGGGTGAAGGGTCTTGAGATCACCGAGATCAGCGCACTCTACGCCGGGTTCAGCGACGGGGCCGATCTGGTCACGGCATTCCAGGAGCGGTTCCACGCCGAGCTGGAAGAACACGAGTGGAACCAGTCCCACCAGATCGTCATCGTGGCCGCCGAGCTGGACGACTCCACGGAACGCATCGCCGGGTACCTGAGCGACGCCGGCATCCCAATCAACGTCCTCTGCTTCCAGGTGTTCGAGCACGGGGGCGAGAAACTGCTCAGCCGGGCGTGGCTGGTTGACCCGAGCGAGACTCCGGTTGCCGTACCCGTTCCGAAACCGCACTGGAACGGCGAGTACTACGTGTCGTATGGAGGAGGCCGGTCATGGAACGACGCGCGCCGGTACGGGTTCATCTGCGGAGGAGGCGGCCTGTTCTACAGCAGAACCCTGGAGATGCTTGCTCCCGGAGATCGGATCTGGGTGAACTTCCCCGGCAAGGGCTACGTCGGCGTCGGGCAGGTCACCGAATCACGCCGTCACATGACGGAGTTCGAAATCGACACCGATGGAAGCCGGCAGCCGGCCTTGGACGTGATCGCCGACGCCCAACGGTACCGGGAACACGCGGCGGAACCCGACACGGCCGAGTACGCGGTGCGGGTCAAGTGGCTCGACACCAAGCCGGAATCCGAGGCGGTCAGTGAAACCGGGTTCTTCGGCAATCAGAACACGGTGTGCCGGCCAACCGCTGCGAAATGGCAACACACCGTCGAACGCCTGAAGGCAGCGTTTCCCGGCTGGAATCAGGGGAGCAGCTCAGCGAGCGAGGCGGCGTAACGGTCCGGCCTCCTGCCGATGAGTCTCCGTAGGGCGAACGTCAATCGTCGCCTCCATGACAGCGACGTAGTGTACGCTCCAGATACATCCCGTTTCATCACATGAGCGACACCACCGCGACCCATGACATCCCCCGTGCGGGCATGCTGGCGACGGTGCGCAACCGGAGCGGCGTGGTGGCGGCCGTCGAGCCGTTCGACGGCGACACCGGGCGCCTGCACCTCGTGCACGTCGAGTACAAGGACAGCCGCTCGCCGACCGAGGAGCGCGTGCTGTGGGAGCTGGAGCCACGCGCGCGCCTGCTCGAACCCACCGCGCTTCCCGACGCGACCAGTGCGGATGCCATGCCGCCGGAAGACTTCGACGCGCTCCTGCGCGCCGCGCGCTGGACGGCGCTCTCGCCATATCTCGGCCCCGAGGGCCACGGCCCGCCACCCCACGAGCCGCTTGCGAGCCCGTTCCACGGTGCCGTGCGCCCCGAGGACTACCAGCTCGTACCGCTGCTGAAGGCGCTCCGCATGCCGCGCGTCAGCCTGCTGATCGCCCACGACGTCGGGCTCGGCAAGACCATCGAAGCGGATGAAGATGGCTGGCGACACCTCACCATCGTTCTGGAGCCCCTCAATCCCGACTATGAACCCATCGAACTGACCGCCGAGGACGAGAGTCCCGTCGAAGTGGTCGCTGAGCTGATCGAGGTCCTCGGCACCGAGCCGCCGACTGACGGACTCGGCCACCCTTGATGAGACGCAAGGTCAAGGACGCACTCAAGTTAGCCAGAGAAGCCGGATGGGTGCAGGTTCGGACGAGTGGCAGCCATCGTCATTTCAAGCACTCGTTCATTCGCGGCACGCTCACCATCGCAGGCAAGCCGAGTGACGATCTGCACCCCAAGACGTGGAAGTCCATTCTCAATACCATCAACGCAGATGGGGAGGAGCCATGAGTCGCGAGTACGTCATCATCATCGAGAGAGGAGAGCGAAACTGCTCCGCATACGCTCCTGACTTGCCGGGATGCATCGCCACGGGTAAGACCATCGAGGAAACCAAGCGCAACATGACGGAAGCCATCGAGGCACACCTGCAATTCATGCGTGAGACCGGCGACGTAATCCCGGAGCCCACCGCCGTCGTGGCAGATTCCGTGACCGTTGGTTGAGGTCAGGGCGACCTTACCAGGACGCTGACGACCTGATAGGGCGCGTAGTCGACGGCGCACGTCCTGCCGTCGACCGGCCGCGGTGCACCGAGTTCCTGCTCGCGGAAGTCGACCAGTGTGACCTGTTCGGCGGGACGGGCCAGCCGCAGCTTCGCGGAGCCGCGCCGGCCGGCAGTCTCGTGCAGGCGGAGGACGTAGCCGCTGCCGGTCTCGCTGGGCAGGACCCAGGCCGGACACAGCGACCCCTGTTGCTCGAAGACGAACGGCGAGGGCCTCGCGGCGCCTGATCCGGTCGTCGGCACCGGAGCGAAGAGCGCGTCGGCGGCGTATGCGGTGGCAAGCACCGCGTCGGGGCCGCTGCCGAGGGTCGCGGGCTCGTGCCGGCCGACCGCGAAGCGGATCGTGTGCCGGCCGACGTCGGCCGCCGGATCCGGGTGCCTGGCCGCCTTGAGCAACGACACGCCCAGTTCGCCGTCGGAACACGAGAACCCGTACTTGGCCTCGGTCAGGACCGCCAGGCCGGTGCCGTCGTCGTCGTGGACGGCGGCCCAGCGGCTGCCGGCCACCTCCCACATCGCCTCGTCTTCCGGCCGGCCGGGAAGCTGCGGGCGCTCGATCGAGCCGAACGGTGCGCCGAAGGTGGCGGTGCGGCCGCGGTAGCCGGTCGGCAGGTGGTAGCGGAGCAGGCGGTGCTCCTCCTGCCAGTCGACGTCGACCTCGATCAGCAGCCAGCGGCTGCCGGGATCAAGCAGGTAGCGGACCGTCGCCTGGCTGGAGTCGCCGATGGACGCGCGGCCCGCAAGCACTCCGCGCCGCCCGCGACGCCCGGCGGCGAGCCGCAGGGGGCGGGCGACCGATGTCATGGTGGCGGCCGTGTAGTGGTCGATCTCCCAGGCGTCGTAGTTGTGCGGGTCGTCGTGGCCGAGCCGCAGGCCGGCCGCGCCGTTCAGCTCCAGGCGCCGGCCGTCGACGGCCAGGCCGGCGAGCTGGCCTTCGCCGTCGAACGAAGCCTGCACGATGCCGTTGTCGAGCCGCGTCGGGTCCGCAGCCACGGCGGCGTGGCTGCCGGGCGCCTCGGCCAGCGGGGCGGTGCCGAGCGGCGGCAGGTCCAGGAGCAGGTCGCGATCGGCCAGGTACACGCGGCGGTGCACGGGCAGCGGGTTGAACGCGACGGCATCGCCGCCGTTCGCCAGCTCGGCCGCCGTGGCCTCTTCCTCGCGGGACAGGATGCGGGCGAACTCGGCCTCCAGGTCTTCGTACACGCGGGCGATCGAGCTGCCGGGAAGGGCATCGTGGAATTGTCCGAACAGCACGCGCAGCCACGCCTGCTCGCCGAGCGGCGCGCCGCCGTCGGCCACGCGCAGCGCCTCACGGGTCTGCAGCGCCACCTCGCACGCCCGGTAGAGCCGCTTGTATTCGGCCTGCGAGGTGAGCACGCCGCGGTGCGCCTCCATGTAGAGCTCGCCCTGGAAGACCGGCAGGCGGTCGCGCACCCGCGCAAGCTCGGCGAAGAAGGAGGCACTGGTCCGCCACGTGTGGCGCGGGGAGCCGGCCAGATCCCGGAAGCGCCGCGCGCGCTCGGCCTCCGCTTCGCTCGGGCCGCCGCCGCCGTCGCCCAGGCCGGTGCCGATCAGGAGCGCGTCATGGACGTCGAGCTGACGGTGACGGCGGAGCGCCCGGCGGTTCTCTTCCAGCCGGACCTGGCCGTTGTAGCCGGTGGTGGCCAGGTGGGCGACGACCTCGCTCTCGCCGTCCGAGCCGCGCCACACGAAGCTGCTGTACGGGAACCGCGACACCTGTGACCAGGTGATCTTGGTCGTGTAGAAGCCGCTGATGCCCGCCAGGCGCAGGATCTGCGGCAGGCAGTTGCTGTAGCCGAAGACGTCGGGAATCCAGTACACCTCGCTCGGCGCGCCGGTGAACGCGGCGATGAAACGGTTGCCGTACACGGCGCTGCGCGCCAGCGCCTCGCCTGCCGGCATGTTCACGTCGGGCTCGACCTCGAAGCCGCCCATCAGCTCCCACCGGCCGGCGGCGATCTGGCGTCTTATCTGCGGGATCAGGGCCGGCGCATCCTCCTGGACCGCGCGGTACACCGCGGGCGTGCTGTGGGCGAAGACCATCTCCGGGTAGGCATCCAGCATGCGGAGCTGGGTGGCGAAGGAGTGGACGTTCTTGTGCCGCGTCGCGAATTCCGGCCACAGCCAGACGACGTCGATGTGCGCGTGGCCGATGAGCGCCGCCTCCGGCTGCCAGGATTCGGCGGGCAGCTCGGCGAGGAGCGCCTTCGCCGCCGCGCGCATCGCCTCCACCCCGCCCGAGACCCAGGCGTCACAGCATGTGTCGATGCCGCGCATGAGCCGGCGCAGCAACGGCGAGACGTCGTCGAACGCCGGCCGGTACCCGTGGCCGGTCGCGTCGACGGCCGCGTCCTCGTCCCCGATCAGGAGGTCGGCGAGCTGCCGGAGCGCGTCCAGGTCCCACTTCAGGTCCCAGGCGGCGGGGTCGCGGATGCGCAGCTCGGCGAAGTCGAAGCGCAGCCCGTACGGGCCGATCGGCTCCGGGAGCGGTGAGGCCCAGATGCCGGTCTGCCAGGTGGCGGTGTCCAGGTAGAGGACGGCCGAGCCATCGGGGAGCGGGCAGGTCGGATGGCCCGGATCCAGGCCCGCCCACGGCACGCCGTCGATGAACACGGTCGTCTCCCCCTGGCATTTCCAGCGCAGGAAGCTCCGGCCGCGCTCGCCCTCCAGGGCGTCCGGAATCCGCACGCGAAACCACCGGTGCGACCAGCCGCCGTGCGGGGCGCCGAAGTGCTCGCCGGGAGTGACGGGGGCATAGGCGAGGGAGGCGGCCTGACCGCCGTCGAGCATCTCGTCCGTCACCGGGCTTCCTTCCACGGCCAGAAGCTCGCGCCGGGCCCAGATCGAGCGGTCCACGTTCGCCTGGATGCGAGCCAGGCGGTCCGCCACGAGCTGCGGAAGCGGGTTGAGGCGGCGGCTCATCGGCTACTCGGTCACCTCGACCGACCCCAGGAATGCTTCCAGGTCGCGGGCCATGGGTCGGCGCGCCGCCCGTGCGTCTTCAAGGACGATGCGCAGCCTGCGTACATCGAGCCCGCGCGCGTAGGCGTGTCTGAACACATGGCGAAACCCGCGCAACGAGTCGAGCAACGCTCGTGTCTCGGCCGAAATGACGCCCTGGCGTATCCCCGGCACGGCTATCGTCATCCGTCTGAGCAACTCGGCATGGTACCCGCCATCCGGTGCGACGTTGTTCTCGAAGGCATCCGCTACGACCTTGAACAGGTCCTCGATCGCGCCGTACAGGTTGTGCAGTTGGTACGCCAGACTCTCCATGCCGGCCACGCCGCCGATGGGCTCGCGCTCATCGATGAGACCGTAGATGCGCTCGATCTGCTGGAGCTGAGCGCGCACATCCGCCGCCAACACTAGGTAGCGGGACTCTTCCATTGCAGACCGTCACGCGTGATGGCAGCGGCGAAGTGGCAGCCGTCCAGATCGACCAGGTCGACCACGCGGCACAGACCATCCTCAAGATAGCTCTTGAGGTCGAAATACGAGCGGGGTGCTACCGGGGGAATGGCGAGATCAACGTCCGACCGATCGTCGAAGGCTCCGGGACGCAGGATGGAACCGAAGATGGTGGCCTCCGGAAGGGCAATCGGCGCGGCGGCAAGCAGGTCGAGCAGACGCGCCAACGTGGCTTGTCGACGGCGCTCCTGTTCCTTCCGCTTCTGTCTCAACGCGCGATCCAGCACCGCGGTTGAGAATCGTGCCGCCATGGTAGCCTCAACCCTGACTATACTGTGACCTCCGCCTGCGTTCACCAAACGGCAAGCACCGGGCAGTTCCTGATCATGTCGTTAGGGGTCGCGACCGACATGCCATGCACGATCGCCTGGGCGACGACCCGCTCGAACGGGTCCCGGTGGGCCAGCCATAGAACGTGACCGTGTCGAGCATGAGCTTCATTGCGTGACGGCGGCGCTCAATCCGTTCGGGCCTCGAAGGATTCGAGCACATGCTCCGGAAGCGGATCGAAGAACGATTCCGGCACCTCCGCAAGCCCCTTGCCAAGCCCTACCGGCCGCGGCCGGTCCATCGGCTGCTCAATGGGCCGAATCTCGGCAACGGGACGATTGCGGCGACACAGGATGATCCGGTCGCCTTCGGCCAGTTTGGCGATGTGTGCGGACAGGTGCGTCTTCGCCTCCTGCATGTCGATCCTGGTCGTAGACACAGGCTGCCGGCTTACAGCTCGACGTTGCCGCCGGAGTCGCTGAGGGAGGGCATCGGCGTGCGCCAGCCGTAGCCGGGGCGGCGGAACAGGCTGGAGGCGGCAGCCGGTCCCCAACTTCCGGCCGGGTAGCCGTGCAGGGGGATGCCGGGATGCTCGTCCCACGCCTTCAGGATCGGGTTCACGAACTCCCAGCACGACTCGATCGCGTCGGCGCGCGCGTACAGCGTGGCGTCGCCCGTGATGCCGTCCAGCAGCAGCCGTTCGTAGGCGTCCGGCAGGTAGGTGTCGGCCAGGTCGGCGTAGCGAAAGTGCATCCCCACCTGCTGCACGTCGAAGCCGGCGCCCGGCAGCTTGACATTGCAGCGGAGCTGGATCGCCTCGTCCGGCTGGATGCGGATGATCAGCTTGCTGGCATCGGCCGCGGCGGCCGAGACGGCGTGGCGGCCGTAGCCCCCGGGGTCCGGCGCGCCCTCGGTCACGGACGCCGGCGGTGTGCCGAACAGGTGGTGCGGGACCTGCTTGAAGTGGATGACCACCTCCGTCACCCGCGCCGGCAGCCGTTTGCCGGTGCGGACCAGGAACGGCACCCCCGCCCAGCGCCGGTTGTCGATGTGGAAGCGCAGCGCCACGTAGGTCTCCGTGCGCGACCCGGCCGGCACGCCCGGCTCCTCGCGATAGCCGGGCATGGCGCCGTCGGTGGTCAGTGATCCCGTGTACTGGCCGCGCACGACGTCCTGTGACACCTGCGACGGCGCGATCGGACGCAGCGAGTCGAACACCTTGACCGTCTCGTTGCGCACCGCGCTCGGCCGGAAGTGCGCCGGCGGCTCCATGGCGATCATGCCCACCACCTGCAGCAGGTGGTTCTGGAACATGTCGCGCAGCGCGCCCGATCCGTCGTAGTAGCCGCCGCGCCCTTCGACCCCCACCTGCTCGGCGGCGGTGATCTCCACCCGGTCGATCGTGGCGCGGTTCCAGAGCGGCTCCCACACCTCGTTCGCGAAGCGCAGGACCAGCACGTTCTGGACCGTCTCCTTCCCCAGGTAGTGATCGATCCGGTAGATCTGACGCTCCGTGAACCAGGTGTGCAGCCGCTCGTTCAGCGCGCGGGCCGACTTCAGGTCATAGCCGAACGGCTTCTCGACGATCAGGCGCCGCCACGCGCCGTCCCGCTGCTCGGCCAGGCCGGCGCCGGCCAGCCCGCCGGCGATCGGCTCGAACAAGCTTGGCGGCGTCGCCAGGTAGTAGAGGATGTTGCCCCCGGTGCCGGCCTCGTCCGACACGGCGCGCAGCCGCTCGGCCAGCTTCCCGTACTCGGACGCGGATCCGGTATCGAGTTGCTGGTAGTGCAGGGCGCCGAGAAAGCGCGCCCGGTCGGCCGCCGGCTCGTCACCGGCGCCGGCCAGCTCCTCGGCCATCCGGTTCCGGAACTGCTCGTCGCTCATGCCGGTGCGGCCGGCGCCGATCACGGCGAACCGCGCAGGCAGCAGTCCTCGCCGGGACAGGTCGTAGAGTCCGGGGATCAGCTTGCGCGCGGTGAGGTCGCCCGACGCGCCGAAGATCACGATCGTGCAGGCGGACGCCTGCTCCGTTGCGGTTGTCATGGCACCTCGCCTCGCTACCGGTCGCGGCCGCCCCGCAGCAGGGACACGCCGATGGCCCCGAGCAGTGGCGGCAACGCGGCGTCGATGATCATCCACGTCAGCGATACCGCCGCGGCCGGCACCGCCGTGTACGCGGGACTGAGGAGGTTGAACCAGTTCCAATAGAACATGATTCCCACGGACAGCAGCCCGTAGAACAGCGTATTGGCGACGAGAAACTCACGGGTGACCGCGCCGCCGCCGCTCTTACCGCCGGCGGCGCGCTTGCGCAGGTAGGCGAACACCAGGCCCATCGCGATCGTGACCGCCCTCAGCACGTCCAGGACGTCCCAGAACCGGCTGTACGGCGCGTCCTCCGTGGAGACGTGATAGAGCGGCTCGATCACGAAGTGGACCGCCACCAGGACCGCCGTGGCGACGAAGACTGCGCCGCCGATGCGCGGGATCATGTGCGACCTCCGCCGCTACTGTGGGTTCCGCCATCGAGCCTCGTCAACACGGGCGTCGGCGTGGGCCGGTATCCGCCGCGTGATATGGTCCGTCCCCCGTCAAGGAGACCGCACATGCTCAAGCACCGTTTCGGGATCGGGCCGGCCCCATGAGCCGCCCGGACAACCCCCGCGTCGCCTCGGCGCAGGTGCACCCGCTGCTCATCGACCGCTGGTCGCCGCGCTCGTTCGCGCCCGATCCCTTGAGCGACGACGAGATCGCCTCCCTGTTCGAAGGCGCCCGCTGGTCGCCGTCGTCCTTCAACGGCCAGCCGTGGCTGTTTCTCTACGAGACCGACGGCGCCGACCGGCCGGTGTTCGACTCGATCCTGATGCCCCGCAACCGTCAGTGGGCGGCCAGGGCGCCGTTGCTGGGGTTCATCTTCGCCAACACGCGGACCCCTGACGGGCGCGAGCCGCGCACCGCGCAGTTCGACACCGGCGCCGCCTGGATGGCGCTGGCGCTGCAGGCGCAGGCGCTAGGCATCTACACCCATGCGATGGCCGGCATCGACCGCGACGCAGCGCACGAGCGGCTGGGCGTGAGCGCGGAGCGCTACACCGTGATGTGCGCCTTCGCCGCCGGCCGGTTGGGACCCCGCGACGCGCTGCCGGCCGAGCTGCGGGAACGCGAGCGGCCCAGTGACCGCAAGTCGCTGGCCGAGATCGCCCACAGAGGCACTCTCGAGCGTTCGCGTGAACCCCGCGCCGGTGCGCTAAAATAAGAACGCAATGTCCGATCATCTGAAGCTGCTCACCGATAACCGCGACCGCTACGTCGCCGAGCTGCGCGAGTTCGTGCGCATCCCCAGCATCTCCTCGCTCCCCGACCACCAGGACGACGTGCGCGCCGCCGCAACCTGGGTGCGCGACCGGCTCACCCGCGCCGGGCTCGAGCACGCCGAGATCCTGGAGACCGGCGCCCAGCCGGCCGTGTACGCCGACCACCTGCACGCGCCCGGCGCGCCGACCGTCCTGATCTACGCCCACTTCGACGTGCAGCCGGCCCTCCGCTCCGACGGCTGGAACGCCGATCCGTTCGACCCGGTGCTGGACGGCGACCGCGTCTACGGGCGCGGCTCCTCTGACGACAAGGGCAACCTGCTGGTCCCGGTGCAGGCGGTGGAGGCGCTGCTGGCCGACGGCGGGTCGCTGCCCGTGAACGTCAAGTTCCTGCTGGAAGGCCAGGAGGAGATCGGCAGCCCGACGATGGATCCGTTCGTCGCCGAGCACGCCGAACGCCTGGCCTGCGACCTGGTCGTCAGCGCCGACGGCTCGCAGTGGAGCGAGACCGAGCCCGGGCTGTGGCTGAGCCTGCGCGGCCTGTGCTCGCTGCAGATCGACGTGACCGGGCCAGCGCGCGACGTGCACTCCGGCACCTACGGCGGCACCATCCACAACCCCATCCACGCGCTGGTGCACATCCTGGACTCGATGCGCGGCGCGGACGGCACGGTGCTGGTGGACGGCTTCTTCGACGGCGTGCCCGAGCTGTCCGACGCCGCGCGGGCCGAACTCGACCGCGTCCCCTTCGACGAGCGGAGCTTCCTGGACTCGCTGGGCTCGCAGGGTCTGTTCGGGGAACCCGGCTACGGCACGCGGGCGCGGCAGTGGCGGCGTCCGACACTGGAGATCAACGGCATCTGGGGAGGCTTCCAGGGCGACGGGGTCAAGACCGTCCTGCCGAGCCAGGCGCACGCCAAGATCACCTGCCGCCTGGTCGGCGACCAGGACCCCGCCAGGGTCAGGGAGGCGATCGCCTCCCACGTGCGCCGGCACGCCGACCCTGCCGCCCACGTCGAGGTGCGGTCGCTGGGCTCGGCCGGCATGCCGTACACCATCCCCACCGGCCATCCGGGCAACCAGGCCGCGCGCGCCGTGCTGGCCGAGCTGTACGGCACCGAGCCGTACGCGATCGCATCCGGCGGCAGCATCCCGATCCTGAACATGTTCGAGCGCTACCTGGGAGCCAAGACCGTGATCTTCGCGTTCGCCCTGGAGGACGAGGGCGCGCACGGTCCGAACGAGTTCTTCCGCCTGGCAAGCTACGAGCGGGGCAAGGTGGCCTACTGCCGCCTGCTCGACTGCCTGTCCGGGCTGGCGGCGTGAGAGGAGAGAACATGACCACTCATCGACTTCGCCGCGCAGCGCACGCATTCGTACTAGTCCCGGCCGCCCTCTGGGCGCTCGGCGCCTGCGCCGTCACGCAGGAGCTCCTCGTTCGCGCCGACCGCTCGGGCGAGACCGCGATCGCCATCGACTTGGCCCCCGACGTGGTCGACCGTATGAAGGAGATGGCGGCGCTTACCGGGCGCGAGTTGCCCGAGGACGGGCTCGTCGACCTGGAGAAGCTCCACAAGACCCTGAGCACGCTGCGAGGCGTGACGGTCACACAGCTTGAGGCGCCCGAGGACCATCGCCTGGAGATCGCGTTCGCCTTCGAGGACGCGCCGGCCATGTTCCCCAGCCCTAGCCTGGTCTGGGAGGCCGGCATCGTCACCTTCGAGGAGGTCGAAGAGGGCACTCGCCTGCGCCTGTACCTCGACCTGGACAGTTACAAGCAGATCAAGGCGGTCTTTCCCGAAGTCCTTGATGACGATGTGATTCGCGCCATGGGCCCGGAAGAGAACACCGAGATCACGGCCGAGGACTACCTGACGATGATGGGCTTCGTCCTGGGCCCGAGCGGCCCGGACGCCATCTCAGAATCGGTGATCACCATTCGCCTGAACGTCGCCAGCGAGCTGGTCTCCCAGCGCGGCGGCCGCATCGAGGACGGCGTCGCGATCTTCGAGCTCAACCTGCTCGACCTGCTGCTCCTCCACGAACCGGTCGACCTGGAGGTCGTCTTCCGGTAAACGGGGCTTCACAGAGAGATGGGTCGACGAATGTGCCGTCGAACGACCGGATTGCTGACGGGGTTGGCGATGGTCGTGAGCATGCCGGCGCTCGGAGACTCGGTCATCTTCGATCTGTTGCATTACGACAATGCGGTAGAGCGCATCAGGTTCGCCGTCGAGAAACTCGATGTCGATGTCAATGGCCGGATCAAAGACGGAGCCCCCATGGATACTCCTCTTTGCAAGGCCCCGACGGTAGCGGTCGCTCGGGAGCTGGTGCGTCTGGGCGCGGGCATTCGCGCGCGAGGCGACGAGAGCCAGACCCTGTTTCACTGTGCAATACGTCATGGACGCGATCCCAACCTGATTGGATGGCTTCGTGATGAGCTTGGATTGGATATCGACCAGCCGAACAAGGACGGCATCACTCCCCTGTGCAGCGCCGCCAAACATCATGGCGTGGTTGAGGTCACCGCGTTGCTCGACAACGGCGCAGACCCGACCGCGACGACCCGCGATCCAAGTGACCCGTCCATCGAGCAGAGTACCCTCGCGTGCGCTCTGACCAATCGCAGACCCTGGTCCGAGGTGACGCAGATCATCGAAGTTCTGGAGTCGGCGGGTTCGGCAGCGCCGGTGCCATCCGAGACGACGGATGTAGTCCTTCCAGGAGCCCACCCCTTGGTCATGGCTTACCTCATCATCGTTTCGGATGTCCTGCCCGCCATGGTGTTCCGCCCGTTCTTTACGCCACCTGATGCGCTTGACGCCGTATCGCCCATTCGTCTCCCTGAACCTCCGCAACGGGACGTGCCCCATCCCACCGTCGAGCCGCTCGGGACGATCCATCCGGTTATGTTGGCGGTCGCCCCCATGGGTTCTCCCGATGAGCCTCAGCCTCCGCATTTCGGACGTGCACCGGCCGCACTCACTGTTCCTCCTCGCCCAGGGCACGCCGTCTTGTTGGTTTACCGAATTGCTCCTCCCGTCGAACCCCCACACTTGGGCAATCCTCCGCCTCCAACTCTTCCGCCCCGCACAGTCGTGGGAGTTTCACGAGAGGGCTCTTCCGACTTCCGCGGCGTGCCTTCCACGCCGACCGCCCGACTCACGACGCGATCAGGGCAGCCGATCACGTTCGCCGTGAACGAGGTAGATCGCTCAAGACCGTCTGGCGAGACATATCGACTTGCGGTCAAGCCCCGCCATGGCGCTGTCACCATCGACGAAGGCGCCTCCATCACCTATGCCCCCAAGCGCGGAGCCGTCGGTAGCGACGAGTTCGTCGTCGAGGCGTTGCGTTTCGGCGGATCGGCCGAGCAACTGCTCCTCCTTGTCGAGAACGACCTCTCGTTCGAGGGCACCATTGCGGGTTACGCCGGCTCGTTAGACGACGTCGACGTTCTGATCGAAGGCTCGGGAGTGCTGCGAACCACGACTCCTGACGAGGCCGGAGTTTTCCGCTTCTACGAACTGCCCGATGGCCACTACGCGCTCAAGATCCGAGCCGCGGGATACCGCGCACCGGCATCTCGTGAATTCACGCTCGACATCGACCGGCACGACGCGCTCGCCCTGCGCGCGAGCGACGAGTTCGTTCTGACCGAACTGGATACGGCGGACGAGTCTTCGTTCGTCTACCACTGGGAGGCGGATCAGACGACCGCCGGATACGAATATGCCGCTCACGTCAATAAGCCGCCACAGATTGATCTGCTCGATCAGCCGATCGCGCTCGCGGATGAGTCGTCAGCCATTCAGCTCCTGCACGACTACAACATCCGCCTCGTGGACTCGCCCTCGGGTGAGTGGACGCAGGAGCACGCGTATCGACTGCTTCACACGATGAAGTCGATTCCTCAGCCAAGGCGGGACTCCTACGATCGACAGAACCTGGCCCCCAGCGCCTGGATCCTCGCCTCCGATCACGTGGCTCACGACATCCTTGTGGACAACACCGGCAGTCGACAGCTCGTGACCGTTTCGGAGGACGCCTTCGCCAACGCGGCGCCCCGCGTAGCCCTGATCGAAGGCAAGAGGGGGCGCTACTACTCGCAGCGCCTGCACCACGCGCTGGTACGGTTCGTCACTGCCAACGGCACCGATGAACGCGCCTTCGAGAGAATCCTTCAGGAACGGTATGGCCTGACCACGCGCGTGCCCGACTATCTGGCGCTAACCGCGCATACGACCGGGGGCGAGCCGCCCACACGGTTCCAGAAGTTCCATTCCGAAGAGGTCGTCCGGCTCATCAACATGCTCGAGGAACTCCCGCGCGGCATGCACAAGATCCCTGAGCTTCGTTTCCTCGTTCGGCGGCTGAACGGCACGCCTCATCCGGTGTATCCCCAGGCACCGGCAGTGGCGTGGCCCGACGACGGGTACATCGAGTTCATGGAGGACGCGTTCCGCACCGCCTCGGACAGCCAGATCCATCGCTTGATCATTCACGAGAAAGCGCACTTCCTGTGGGCTCACCTGTTCGACGATCGACTCAGGCAGGACTGGATCGAGCTCGGAGGCTGGTATCGAAACGACAACGCAAGCAGCGGCTGGTCCACGAGCAAACAGACCGAGTTCGTTTCCGCCTACGCTCACGATGAGAATCCGAACGAAGACATGGCGGAATCCATCGCCTACTTCGTCGTCAACCCCGACAAGCTCAGGTCGCGCTCGCCAGCCAAGTATGAGTTCATACGCGACCGCGTCATGCAGGGTAGCGTGTATCTGTCCCGTATCCGTGAAGACCTGACATTCAAAGTCTACAATCTCTTTCCCGATTACGTATTCCCCGGAAAGATTCGGCGGGTCGACATCCGTGTCGAAGGCGGCCCAAAGGACGACAAGGCCGTCGAGGTAGAGATCGAGCTGCATGCCAGCGACCCCGTGACCGAAGGCGCGACTCACGCGCAGATGCGCATCTTCAGCGAGATCGGCACTTGGGTAGACCTCGGCCTCCACCCCGTCGACGACCACGGACGGCGCATCCCCGATCGAGGCGCGGGGATCGTGCTCAAAGGCGATTTCACGCTCGACAAGTTTGCGAAAGCCGGGTATTGGGCGCCGGACAACATCAGACTCACTGATGCGCACGGCAACGAGCGCCTGGAAGGGAGTGAAGACTTCGGCTGGCAACTCTACATCGACAATCCTCTTGAGGACGTCACCCCGCCTCAATACGTCAAGGACACGGCTTCGCTGCACGTTTCTTCGACGATCCGGAACGGAAGGAACGTACAGCTCATCCACGCAACATGGCGAGTGGAGGAAGACAAGGATATGAGGGATCAGTGGGCCTGTTTCGCCATGCTGAACGATACGATCCCCGAGACGTACCGCGTAGAGGAGTACGGACACTACGACCGGCAACGCGGACTGTGTGAAGTGGATTTCCTGATGCCGCACTACATGCCAAGCTCCGTGTATTCGATGAACCACATCATCATGTTCGATCAAGCCCGGAATACCCGAGGCGTCTACTTCACCGATCCCGATCATGGCCTGCGCCCCGAAGATCTTGTAGTGGACGAACCGCCGCAGCGCATCGAACTGGTGACCACCGACCCCGATCTCGTGCCGCCCGAGATCGATGTGAACAGAATCAGCGTCAGCGCGACGCCCGTCCATCCGGATGCACCCGACGGCGAGACGATCGTGACAGTGACCTACCATGTCCGTGACGAAGGGTCCGGCTACCGCAAGGCGGCGCTCTACCTTCGCGATCCTCAGGGCATCGAGCACCATCATTGGGCCGTTCATGACTGGTCGGAGTTCTTCGACGGCGATCCATCCGAGTGGACGGCCTACATGGAGACCGTCGTTCTTCCGCGCGGTTCCGCCCCGGGAACTTGGGGACTGGCTGAAATGACAGTCTGGGACAAGGCAGGCAACATCCATCGTTACGACTTCACCGAGATCGTGCACGTCGATCTTGACTGCGAAACGGAGGGTAAGATGAGCGCAGGAGGGAAGTCGGCCTTCTCGGCCGTCTTGGTCGCCGCGGTCACCAAGGTGCCGTGCCTGCCGACCTTCAAGGTCGTACATTGATCGCGCCAGCCACAACCGCGGTCGGACTGATCAGGAGCCTGTATATGAAGCAAGTCACGAAGCAGCCGCAGGGTCGGCGGAGGCTGGCAGCCGCCATCGTAGTGTGTACGGTTCTGCTCGCGCCCGCCTCCGATCGTGCCGCTGCGCTCACCGGCGCGGAGCGCATGCCGCCCGAGTCGTTCCGGTTCGTCGCATACGTGGGCGATGACTATGGGTACTGCACCGGGGCGATCATCGCTCCGACCTGGGTTCTGACCGCTGCCCACTGCGTGGTCAAGGGAGATGGTTCCGCCATCAGACCCGACGAGATCGGCGACCTTTCGCGAGGGTGGCCGGACGACGACTGGGAACGTGTGCCGGTCAAGCGAGTGGTCCCGCACCCCCACTACTACTGGCAAGGCGACGGTTTCAGGAACGACGTTGCGCTCCTTGAGACTGTACGGGCGTTCGTATCCTCGGAGCTGGTTCCGGTCGAAGTCCTCAGCCTCGAGGACGAGGCGCTCCATGCCGCGAATGGCACGACGGCGGTCATGATCGGGTACGGCGAGGACGAGAATGGGCAGCGAGACCCCGATGGGCTGTTCAGAGTGGTCAGTGCGCCGCTCCACCATGCCGACTCCTGCCGGACTGAGCACTCCTTCGTCGATGCCAGAGAGGAGATCGTCCATCACGGGACCGTATGCGCGGGAGATCGTGACCATGGCATACGGGGTGGGGACAGCGGCGGGCCGTTGTTGGTAAGGACCGACGACGGTACCTACGGGCTGATAGGCATCGCCTCGATTTCAGGGCACGACCGTTCCGGGTATCCCGTGGTCGCGGTCTACACCCGAGTGGCAACCGTGAAGGACTGGATCGATGGCTGCGTTCTCGGCACCGGGGAGTGCGTCGAAGGCGGTGTGAAGCTGACGGAGCTGAATCGCTACGCCCCGGCCGAGGTTCGCGAGTCAGAGACGCTTGAGCAGCGCTCCACAGCGGTCATCTTTGTCAACGAAACGGAGAAGACGCTCTCGTATCACTGGATCGACTTCAACGGAAACGAAAGGTACTACGGATCGGTGAGTCCGGGCGACTCGATCAGTCAGCACACCTATCCTGGGCATATCTGGGCGGTCAAGGATGCAGAGGGGAGGACGCTCGGCGTATTCGTCGCTGAGCGGGAAATGGGGCGAGCGATCGTCACCGGCGAAGCTGTTATGGCGTTCCAAGACGGCGGCGACGTCGAGGACGTGCAAGTAGAGGGTGATACTGACTTTGCTTGGTTGAAGGTGGACGTTCCTTGGTTGCGGTGGGTGCCTGGGCAAGACACCGACGGTGGTACGCCGAATCTTGATGAAGAGACCACACCGGGTACATGGGGAGCTTCTGCAAGGGACACGGTCGGCCGACCGTGGATGTATGGCGGCGTATGGGCCACCTTTCGGGCTCATAACGGTGACGTTGTGCAGGTGACCACCATGGGTAATGCAGTGTACGAAGCGACCTATTCCGTTGCGGCATGGCGCGTGCACGGCGCGCCGGGATGGGGGGACTGGATCTACGGGTCCGGGCCAGGAAGAATGGGGGTCGAGCAGCTACCTCCTGGGCCGGTCACGATTACACAGGCCGGTAAGTTGAACATACCCTTTGACGATACAAGGAGCCTCGGCGACACCGAGAGATGGTGGAACACAACTTCTGTGATCGTCATCGACGACGTAGCAGGCATGCAGACGGCGGCCGGCTGTTTCCACACCTGCGATGCGTGGCAGCGGCCGTCGGCCTTCGCGGTCGCTGCCGTCGAGACCGACAGGCCAGAATCAGCAAACGATGTGCACGTTGCAGAGGTCGCCGATGAATTCGAGTCGGCGCAGGTTGAGAAGGTAATCGAAGTGGCAACCGATGCCGGCCTGGATCTCTCTCGCGATAGAGTCGCTCGGGTCCTCGATGAAGCGCTCGTTGCGACCACCTTGAACGTCCATGGCGACGAGGTGCCGGATTGGACGACGAGGCTCAGGGCTGTGGAACTGGTGATCAAGTTTCTTGATCGCACGGAATAGATGGCCCTCTTGCGACCTGAGGCCCGTCGATGGTGGTCGATCCGAAACTCCTTCCCTCAATGAACTTCCGCCCACATGATGGACTTCGGCACCTCGTCTAGACCGCAGTAAACCAAGGGCAGGTTGTTGACCTAACGCCAACGAAGATCATAGACTACAGCCCCTCAAATCAACTTGATGAGGAATGACCGTGGATTGGATACAGATCGTCTTCACATCTTTTCTGGGAATAGTGGCTGTAACTATTGCAGTTCAAGGGCTCTTCTTGGCTCTTGAGCAGCGTCGAGACAAACGGCTTACAGAGATTGAAGGACGCCTTGCCAAGCTGGAAGAGCGAATCAATCGGTCTGAGTGGGATTGGAGCGATCTCAAGAGACTTCATCCAGAGCTGGTCAAGGACTTTCCCGTGCGTGCGTAGGCAAGCCTACGGTGTCGGCCCGCACTCCGAGCCACACGGTTGTACTGTGAGCGAAGGTACATACGCTCTGGCTACATCGAACGGTACGTCGACTATCTGCTTAGGAGGAAGGAATCTCAGGCACAAGGTTCTCCAAGATGGTAATGAGGCGCTTTACTTCGTTCGGTGGTAACTATTCAGCCGGGGCGGACGGTTTGAGGCAGGTTGGGATCATGGGGCG
>JAPPKD010000211.1 GCA_028820215.1 Spirochaetaceae bacterium
GGCCTGGGCTGCACCACCGCGATGGTGACCGGCCGCGCGCGGCGCGGCGCGCACGTGTGTCATGTCGCGACACGGGACGGCCTGGGGTCGCGGCGCGTGACGGTCCGGCTCACCAAGGGGGCGCGGACCCGCGCGCAGGAGGAGGCCGTCGCCGGCCGCGTGGTGCTGCTGGCGCTGGCGGCTGCGGCCGGCGTCGATCCGGCGGCCGTGGCGCCGTGGCCGGAGCCGGAGCCGCTGCAGGTCTCCGTCGACGCCGGCTCGGAGTTGGCGGCGCTCCTCGGCGCGGGGGCGCGGGCGGTGTGCCGGGAAACGGACGGCAGCGTGCTGCCCGATCCGCCGGGGGACCGGCGGTCGCGGGTCGGGGCGCTCCTGTCCGGGGCGTTCAATCCCGTGCACGACGGCCACCGCGGGCTGGCGGCGGCGGCGGCGGCGTTCCTGCGGCTGCCGGTGTCGTACGAGCTGCCGGTGGTGAACGCCGACAAGTCGCCGCTCGACGCGGGCGAGGCGCACCGCCGCGCGGCACAATTCCTGGGACGCGCGGAGCTGTGGCTGACCCGCGCGGCGCTCTACGCGGACAAGGCGGCGCTGTTCCCGGGCGCGGTGTTCGTGGTCGGGGCCGATACGGCCGAGCGGGTGCTGCAGCCGCGCTTCTACGGGGGCGAGCGGCAGATGATGGATGCGGTGGCGGCCATCGGAGCGGCCGGCTGCCGTTTCCTGGTGGCGGCCCGCCCACTTCCGTCCGGGCTGCTGACCCTCGGTCGGCTGCGCGTGCCGGATGCGCTGCGCCCGCTGTTCTTCGAGTTGCCGGCCGACCGGTTCTGCCTGGAGCGCTCGTCCACCGGCATCAGGGACGAGCTGGCCGCGCGAACGCGCGGTTCTGGAGCCGTTTAGATGGGATTGCCCGGATGTTTACGACCGTGGCGGACCATACTGTCGCGGATGGGCGATGTCTGAGAGCAAGATCGTAGATACCGGCAAGGTCAAGCCGTACCGTCCGCCCGGCCAGCGGCGGCAGTGGCGCCTGGTGCTGCTTGTCGGTGCTCTGGTGGTGGGGCTCGCGGTCGCGGCCTACCTGGTGCTCGGACCGCGGCAGGAGCTGTATACGTTACGTTCCTACAACGTGGACGAGGTGACCCGTGGCCGCCTGGTGCAGACCACGCAGGCCAGTGGCACGGTGGTCTTCCCGGTGCAGATGACGCTGCTGAGCCCGGAGGCGGGATCGGCGGCGGCGCTGTACGTACAGGAGGGCGACCGCGTGGAGCCGGGCCAGCTCCTGGCGGAGCTCGCCGCCACCGATCTGGTGGAAACGCTGGAGGACCTGCGCGCCGATCTGGCCGACGCGGAACGGTCGCTGGCCAAGCAGCGGCTGCAGAGCCGCATCGACCTGGAGCGCAAGCAGCGCCAGATCGACGACTTGGGGCAGGAGATCGAAGAGGCGACCGAAGAGCGGGACGAGGTGAAGTCGATGGTCGCCGCCGAGGTGTCACCCCCGAGCGACCTGGAGGCCGCGGAGCGCACCCTGCAGGGGCTGATCGACAACCGCGACGAACAGATCCTGCAACTCGCCGAGGATCGGGAGATCGCGGTGCTGGAGGACCAGGTATCGCTTGCGTCGATCGACGCGTTGCAGGTCGAGATCCGCCGCCAGCAGGACAAGATCGCTTCGATGGCGGTCACCGCTCCCATGAGCGGCGAGGTACTGAGCGTGGAAGCGGCGCTCGGCATCACCGGCAGCGCCGTCAGCGACAACCAGGAGTTGTTCACGATCGCCGACCCGGACAGCGCCGTGATCGAGCTGGAGGTGCTGGAGCAGTACGCGGGAGCTCTGCAGCTCGGCCAGCCGGTGGAGCTGGGCATCGGGGCGGTCGGGCTGACGGGGTGGGTGACCTCCGTCGGCCGGGTGGCGCAGCAGTCCCCGGACGGCCTGGGCGCCACGGTGCTGGTGCGCGTGCAGCCCGATCCCGAAGCGGGGCCGTTGCTGTCGGGCGCCACCGCCGTGGGCGTGCTGGAGGTCGGCGTGACCGAGGCCGCGCTGCTGCTGCCGCGCGGCCCGTACCTGACCACCGGCAGCCAGCGCTACCTGTACCGGATCGAAGGGGAGCGCGCCGCCAAGATCGCCGTCACCTTCGGCCAGGTGGAAGGCAACCTGGTGGAGGTGCTGACCGGGGTGCAGGCCGGCGACCGGATAATCGTGAGCGGTTACCAGAATTTCATCGAGCATGACATCGTCGTGCTGGAAGGGAGCGACGCATGATACGACTGGAGAAGATCGGCAAGAGCTACGACCTGGGCGAGGTGGAGGTGAAGGCGCTGACCGACGTCACCCTGCAGATCGAGCGCGGCGAATACATCTCCGTGATGGGGCCGTCCGGCTCGGGCAAGTCGACCTTCATGCACATCGTCGGCCTGCTCGACGTGCCGAGCGAGGGCAGCTACTTCCTGGAGGACGTGGAGATCACGCAGCTCCCGGACAAGGAGCAGGCGCGCATCCGCAACCGCCACTTCGGCTTCATCTTCCAGAGCTTCAACCTGTTCAGCGAGCTGTCGGCCATCGAGAACGTGATGCTGCCGATGGGCTACGCCGGCATGGGGCGCGGCGAGCGGCGCACGCGCGCGGCCGAGCTGCTGGAGGAGGTGGGCCTGAGCGAGCGCATGTACCACCTGCCGACCATGATGTCGGGCGGCGAACAGCAGCGCGTGGCCATCGCCCGCTCGCTCGCCTTGAAGCCGGACCTGATCCTGGCCGACGAGCCCACCGGCAACCTTCCGAGCGACCGCGGGGAGGAGATCATGCAGATCCTGGAGGGTCTCAATCGGGAAGGCGTCACGATCGTCATGGTCACGCACGACGACGACCTGGGCCGGCGTGCCCGCCGCTGCATCCGCGTGCGCGACGGCCGCGTCGCCCAGGACGGGGAGGCGGCCGCATGAATTACCGCGAAGACCTGCGCATGAGCGTGCGCTCGGTGGTGGGCCGGCCGGCCGAGTCGCTGCTGCTGTCGCTGGGCGTGGCGCTGGCGGTGGGGGCGACCGCCGCCGGCATCGCGCTGGCCGGACGCACCGCCGAGCAATCGAACGAACTCCTGTCGTCGCCGCGATATCGGGAGATCGTCGTCGCCGCCCGCGAGGACGCAGACGAGATGGACCTGCCCGCGCAGGTGCAGACCTCGACGGAGGTGAGCATTCTCACCGCCGCCGACCTGGAGGCGCGCTCGGTCACGCAGGCGATCGGGTACGCCTATCTGGCCAACCGTACCGGCTTCTGGTTCGGAGACAGCGGCTTCGGCCAGCGTGGCGGAGGGCAGAACCAGGGCCAGGGAGGGCAGGGCCAAGGTACGCAGACGCAGGGTCCGGACACCGGGCAACAGAGCCAGGCCGGACAGGGCAACCAGGCCGGACAGGGCAACCAGGCCGCGGGTGGCCAATTTCAGCGCGGACAGGGCGGTCAGGCAGCTCAGCAGGGTCAGGGCGGCCAATTCCAGCGCCAGGGTGGCCAGGCCCAAGGCGGTCAGGCCGCGCAGCGCGGCCAGCTCCAGCGACAGCCCGGACAGGGACAGCAGGCGCAAGCGGGCCAGGGTCAGCAAGCCCAGGGTCAGCAAGCCCAGGGTCAACAGGCCGACGCCGGCACCGCAGCGAGTCCGGCCTGGCAGCCCGTTGCGCCGCCCGAGGGACCGCAACCCCAGATCGAGTTCGTGGAAGGCTGGGAGGTCACCCCCGAGTTCTTCAAGGCCTGGGGCCTGGCGGCAGCCGAGGGGGACGTGTTCCAGGCGGCCGACCTCGACCGGGGCGAGCCGCTGCTGGTGCTCGGCTCCACGCTGGGCGCCACGCTGTTCGAAGACGGCGAATCGGTGGGCCGCCAGGTCCTCTCGCGCAACCAGCTCTATCGCATCATCGGCGTGCTGGAGCCCAGCGGCACCGAGGTGGACAGCCTGGCCTTCGCGCCCGCGGTCATCGCCGCTGAGCAGTTCCAGGGGTTCCGGGGCCGCTTCCGGGCTCTGCGCACCAACCTGCGGTTCATGGTCGACGATCCCGACCAGTTGGAGGAGGCGCGGGCACAGCTCGCCAACTGGTTCGACTCCGCGCACGGCGTGGGCGCGGTGGCGATCAGCGTCCCGCGGGAGGAGGCGGAGGCGACCGCCGACCGCAACGGCCGGCTGGCCACGGTCATCCTGTTTCTGGCGCTGTCGGCGCTGCTGATCGCGGCGGTCAACGTCACCAACATCTTCTTCAGCCGCGCCGTCCGCAAACGGCGCACGGTGGGCATCCTCAAGGCGGTCGGAGCGAGCATCCGCCAGGTCTTCACCGTCTTCTTCCTGGAGGCGATGGCGATCGGTGCCGTCGGCGCGGCCGTCGGGCTGGGACTGTCGGCGCTGCTGTCGCGCCTTATGGAAGAGACCATCGGCTTCGGAGCGCTGCAGATCGGCCTGATCGTCGTCGGCGTGCTGGTGTCGTGGGGGATCGTCGCGGTCTTCAACGTGGTGCCGGCGTCGGCGGCGGCGCGGGTGCCCGCCGCCGAAGCGATCCGCTACGAGTAGGTAAGGAGTCGAGGAGGAGTCATGCGTACCATCCGCTCCGTACTGACCAGCCTGACGCGTTCGCCGGTCAAGTCGACCGTGACGCTGTCCACGGTCGGCCTGGGCGTCGGCGTGCTGATCTTCGCGCTTTCGATCAGCGGCGCGTTCAGCCGGCTGGTGTCCGAGCAGCTCGAAAAGGAAGGCCTGGTGGTGATGGTCGCCAACGTCGAGATCGACGAGGACGGCGAGTTGCAGGCGATACGGCCTCCGCAATTCGACGGCAACGTGATCGACGCGCTGCGCACCGGCGTGTCCGGAGCCGCGTCGGCCAGCCCCGTCGCGTTCGTCCCGTGGACGGAGTTCCTGGTCGGCGGCAAGCAGTACCGGTTCCGCAGCGTCGTCGGCGTGAACGAGGACTACCTCGACGTGATGGGCCTGGAGGTGGTCGCCGGCTCCGCGTTCACGGCGGAAGACGTCGCGCAGGGGGTTCGCGAGGCGATGGTTTCGGAAACCATGGCCGAGGTGCTTTTCGGCTCGCCGGTGGATGCGCTCGGCCAGGTCATCCAGCCGCCGGCCGCGACGCAGGGACAGGGACAGGCCGGCCAGCGCCGGCGCTTCACGCCGCCCACCTACACGGTGCGTGGGGTCTTCGGCGACCCGAGCGAGATCCAGCGGCGCGCGTACGGGGTGGGCGACATGATCGTGCCGTCGACCTCGGCGTTTCCGAGCAACGTCAACTCGGCCATGCTGGAGCGGTTCCTGAACTCCCGGATCTCGCTGCGCGTGCAAGGGAGTGGTCTGGCGACCATCGAGAGCCAGGTGCGCGAGGCGCTTGCCCAGCAGTACGGCGACGACGTGAAGGCCGAGGTGTGGGAAGGGCGCCCGGACGGCGGCACCGCCGCCCTCGAAGAGGCGCGTGCCACGGTGGCCACCTTCTCGCTGGTGGTGAACCTGCTCGGCTTCGTACTTCTGGTGACCGGCTGCATCGGCATCCTCAGCATCATGCTGGTGGAGGTGCTGGGCCGCACGCGTGAGATCGCCGTGGAACGGGCCGTGGGCGCATCGCGCGGCGTGATTGCGCGCGAGTTCTTCGCCCGCTCGCTGATCATGGTGAGCGCGGCGGCGCTGATCGGCGTGGCGCTGAGCCTGCTGCTGTCGGGTCCGCTCACCGAACTGGTGGTGCCGATCTTCCGCGGCACCACGCAGGCGGAGCTGGGCGGCAGCGTGATCAGCCTGGCCGCGATCCTGATCGGCGTGGGCTCGGCGATCGGCGTCGGCGGGCTGTTCGGGGTGCTGCCGGTGTTCTCCGCGCTGCGCGTCCCGATCGCGGAGGGAATGCGCGAGGGCTGAGGAAGGCGACGGTTTCGGGGCGCTACTCGCCCGGCGGGCGCGGCATGCTCAGCGTCTGCCAGTCGGCCGTACGCGTGCGTGCCAGATCGACGATCTGGCCGACGTGGTAGTTGGTGTGGGTCACCGCGCGCAGCAACGCCTGCAGCACGGTGTGCGGCTCCGCGCGGATGGTGATCGTGCGGTGCAGATCGGCGGGATCCAACTCCGCGAGCGCGCGCTCCAGGCACGCCCAGCCGGCCTGCCACCTGGCGGTCACCGCCGCCTGGTCGGTCACGTCGTTGCGGAATTCGGAGTCTCGGTCGCGGTCCGGCTTCTCCCCGTCGGTGGTGAGGAAGTCCGTGAAGCGGGAGCGCAGGTTGCCACCCAGGTGGCGCATGAGCATGGAGACGCTGTTGCCGCGCTCGTCGGGCCGCCAGGACAGGTCTCCGGCCGGCATCTGCGCGACCGCCCGCTCGGCATACTCGCGCGCCTTGGCGAACTCGACAGTGACGAAGCGAAGGAATTCGGTCCCAGTGTCCATGAGTCGATATGCTTGCATGCGAGGACCGACGCGCCAACGTGGATCAGAACCCGACCGCCGGCGAGCAGCGCTGGGACCCGGAACGCTATCGCCGCTGGGCACCCTACGTACCCGAGCTGGGCCGCGGCGTGCTCGATCTGCTCGATCCGCGCCCCGGCGAACGGGTGCTCGACCTGGGCTGCGGCGACGGGGAGCTCACCGAGCAGCTCGCCGCGCGCGGCTGCCGGGTGCTGGGCGTCGACCGCAGCGCCGAGTTCGTGGCGGCGGCGCGGCAGCGCGGGCTGTCCGCTCGGGAGGCCGACGCGCGCCACCTGGCCGGACCGGAGCTGGCGGCGGGGAGCTTCGACGCCGTGTTCTCCAACGCCGTGCTGCACTGGATACCGGAGGCGGCGGCGGTCATCGCCGGCGTCCGGCGTCTGCTCCGCCCCGGCGGACGGTTCGTGGCCGAGTTCGGCGGAGCCGGCAACATCGCCGCGGTCCGGGACGCCTTCCACGAAGCCCTGCGCCGCCGCGGCATCGACGCGGTCGCCCGTGATCCCTGGTACTTCCCCACGGACGGCGAGTACCGGCGCCTCTTGGAGGCACACGGGTTCGAGGTCACCGGCATCCGGCTGTTCCCGCGCCCCACGCCGGTGCCGGGCACGCTCACCGAGTGGATGCACACCTTCGCGGCGGCGTTCCTGGACCCGCTGGACCAGCATGCGCGGCAGCAGGTCGAGGAGGAGGTCTCAGCCGCCGCCGCTCCCGTGTTGCGCGGCGCCGACGGCGCCTGGACGGTCGACTACGTAAGGCTACGCTTTCGTGCCGTCCGGCGCTGACCGGTCAGCCGCGCACGCGGCTCATGTACTCCGCGGCGCCCGCCTGCAGCCAGCCGCCGACGCCGGTCAGCACGAAGCGGACCCCCTGGTCGATGTAGGAGGCGACGTCCGCGGTGGAGGTCAGGGTGCCGGCGGTGCGCCCTGCCGCCACGATGCGGCGGAGGGAGTCGTCGATCTTCGCCTGCACGTCGGGGTGCCCGTGGTTGCCGATGTGGCCCATCGAGGAGGCGAAGTCCGAGGGCGCCACGAAGAACACGTCGATGTGGTCGACCTCCAGGATCTCGTCCAGGTTGCCGTGGGCGACGATGTCCTCGATCAGGACGATCAGGCAGGTCTCCTCGTTGCCGCGCGCGGTGTAGTCGGCCACTCCGTGGTACTGCCGGCTGCCGTACAGGCCGCGGGCGCCGGCGGGCGCGAACTTGCCGCCCTGCACGACGTTCTCGGCCTCGGCGCGGGTGTTCACGTGCGGGACCACGACCGCCTGGGCGCCACGGTCCAGGGTGCGGTAGATCAGCCCCTGGTGATTGTCGTTGACGCGCACCACGGAGGTCAGGCCCCAGATGTCGCAGGCGCGGGTGAGGTTGCCCAGCTCGGCGGCGTCGACCGGCCCGTGCTCTCCTTCCAGCCAGATCCCGTCGACCCCGGTCGCCTCCGCGATCGCCCCGAACGTGTCGATGTCGTCGGGATGGGTGATGCCCGACACCACGGTGGCCACCTCACCGGCGGCCAGCCGGTGCTTGATGCGGTTCTTGCGCAGTTCCATGCCGCGACGGTAGCACGCGCGGCGGCCCGCTTCAGTCCGCCGTGAGGTCGGCGGACGTGGTGGTGTTGCGCTCGATGTAGTCCCAGTCGTAGCTGACGCCCAGGCCCGGTCCGTCGGGAACGGGCACGCAGCCGTCGGCGCCGACCGCGTCGGGCTGGTCGCTGTACCCGTCGTACACCGGCGGGACCAAGTTGCGCATGCCGGGACCCATCAGCGCCAGCTCGTAGAGGTGGGTGTTGCGCAGCGCCGAGACCACCGCCCGGTGGGCGGGTCCGCAGGCGTGCACCTGCAGGTCGAGCCCGAACGCCTCGCTGAGGTGGGCGATCTTCATCACGCCGGTGATGCCCAGGTCGTACTCGGGATCGGCGTGGATCATGTCGCAGCCGCCGGCCACCAGGAACGCTGCCTTCTGCTCCAGCGTGCGCACGTGCTCGGTGACCAGCAAGGGCGTCGACAGCCGCTCGCGCAGGCGGCGGTGCCCTTCCGCGGCGATGCCGGCGTCGCGGTACGGGTCCTCGTACCAGAAGCAGCCGATCTCGTCGCAGACGCGGCCGACCGCCAGCGCATCGTTCCAGGTGCGGAGCTGGCACGCCGGGTCCAGCATGATGCGCCAGCCGTCGCCGACGCGGGCGCGCACCGCGCGCAGGTTGTCACTCTCGCGCGCTACGTCACCGTCGTTCCAGCCGTGGATCTTGAACCCCGCGAAGCCGGCCGCCTGGCATTCGGCGGCGAAGTCCGCGAACGCCTGCGGGCTGTTCAGACCGCCGGGCCCCAGTTGCCCGTGATAGGTGCTGGCGTACGTCGGCAGCCGCTCACGGAAGCCGCCCAGCAGCCGCGACACCGAGGTGCCCAGCCGCTTGCCGGCCAGGTCCCAGAGGGCGATGTCCAGCACGCCCTGCCCCATGTGGTCGAAGGCGCGCAGCTCCCGCTTCAGGTCGTCGTAGATCTGCTCGCGCCGGTCCGGGTCCCGCCCGATCAGCAGCGGCGCCAGCATCTGGGCCTGCGCAAGCGAGGCGGGCGTGCCCACCCAGTGCGTGACGTATTCGCCGCTGGCCCCGTCGTCGGTGCTGACGCGCACCGCGAAGCGGCGGGCGGTGTGAGTGGCGCCCTTGACGTAGGCCATGTTGCCGACGCCGGCGGCGGCCTGCTCAAGCCCGATGTCGGGCACGTCGAACGAGAACTCGTGAATCTGAACGCGGTCGATCCGGCTCACAGGAACCTCCGGGAAACCTGACGGTCGTTCCCGATCATAGCGGGTCGAGCCCGTCAGAGCCCGTGCAGATCGTTTGCGCGGGAAGGTCGTACAGAGGACCGATCGCTTGACGAGTGGGACACAAATGTCCTATTGCTCATGTGTGACGGGCCGGCAGTTCATCGCCCGGGTTCGTGAGGTTGGCCGCGCGCGTGGCGTGGAGGTTCGGATCGACACGATGAAAGGCAAAGGTAGCCATGTCCTTCTTCTGTACGGCGACGATCGCAGAACGATCGTCAAGGACCGCCGCAAGGAGCTGGGCGCTGGCCTGTTGTCCGCGATGATTCGCCAACTTGGACTGCAACGAAGTGACTTCGAGAGTAAGCCCCCGTCACCGGAGAACGCCATGCGCTTTGTCTATCCAGCACGATTGCACCGTACCGGCCCGGACGAGGTCGTCGTCTCGTTCCGGGACTTGCCGGAGTGCCTGACCTCGGGCGCCGATGAAGCCGAGGCTCTCGCAGAGGCTGCAGACGCTTTGGACGTAGCCATCGCCGGCCGCATCGTACACCCGCCTGCTGAAGGAGACCCGATTCCGATGCCGAGTGTCCGGCTCACTGCAGAACATGATGTTGCCGTCCCGGCGGACACGGCGGCGAAAGCCGCATTGGTGCTTGCGCTCCGCGACAGCGGTCTCTCACGGAGCGGTCTCGCGCGGCGCCTGGGCGTTGACGTGAAGGTGGTGCGCCGCATGCTCGACCCGCGGCACCGTACTGCTGCCAGCCGAATCGGGGCGGCGCTCCACGAGCTCGGGCGGGAACTGGTCGTGGAGACACGCGTCCCCCAACCGGTCCGGTAGACGTCGCGTTCGATCACGACGCGTGGGCGCTGGCGCCGGCGAGCTCGGTCAGTCGGGCGCGGTCGCGCTGTGCGCCAGCTTGGTCCGAGCAAGAGCGCACGTTCGGTCAGGTCGATCTTCACGCGGCATGCCAGAGTGCGTTCATGCGTTCCGCCACCGCCGAGGAGTACTACCGCCGGCTCAACCGGGCTGTCGACTTCATCGTGCGCCGTCTCGACCGGCCCTGCACGATTGAAGAAGTGGCGGCCGAAGCGGCGTTCTCGCGGTTTCACTGCCAGCGCATGTTCCGAGCCATGACCGGTGAGTCGATCACCGATCTGGTGCGGCGACTGCGCCTTGAGCGCGCGGCGTACCGCCTGCGCCACGAATCGGTCCCGGTGACCGAGGTCGCGCTCGATGCCGGCTATGACACCCCGGAAGGCTTCTCGCGGGCCTTCCGCCGCGGCTGCGGGATGAGCCCAAGCCGATACCGCACGGCTTCGCCGCCTCCGGTCTTCAGCGGTGCAGCCGCCAGGGTCAGGTATTACCCCGGCGAGGAGCGCGTTGAAATCGACTCTCCAAATGGAGACACCAGCATGGAAGGAGACATCACCATGGAAGTTCGCATCGAGACCTTCGACGACATCGAGGTCGCCCGCATTCGTCATGTCGGTCCCTACAGTGGGGTGGGAGCGTGCTTCGAGCGCCTGTCCCAGTGGGTGGCAACCATCGGCGCCCGGCCGGGCCGGGTCATCGGTATCTACCACGACGACCCCAGCGTCGTCGCTCCGGAGAGTCTGCGCGCCGACGCGTGCATCGAGCTTTGCACCGACGCCTCGCCCCCGCCCGACATCACGATCGCGAAACTCGGGGCCGGCCGCTACGCCATCCACACCCATCGCGGCCCCTACGCCGACCTTCGGGAAGCGTACCAGCGACTGTACGGAGAGTGGCTGCCGTAGAGCGGCGAGGAGGTCGACGACCGGCCCTGCATGGACATCTATCGCAATTCGCCCGCCGATACCGCCCCTGCGCAGTTGCTGACCGACGTGTGCCTGCCGCTGCGGGCTGCGCCGAACGGCTGATTTCGACGGTCGAGATGCGCTCGGCCGAATCAGGATCGGGGTCGCTCGCACGCCAAGTCGGTCAGACGTGTACGGTCCGGCGTGCCAAGGGGCGAAGGGCGTCCTCTGCATCGCGAGGTAGCGCACGAGGGTGCTTGTAGTGCGGCAGGCGCTCGGCGAGCAGGGCGACTATCCGGTCTCCTCGTGGATCGTCCCCAACAGTCCTTCCAATGCACGACGAAGCGCCGGGACGTCAGTTCGGATGATGTCCCAGATCACGTCGTCGTCGATGCCGAGACACCCGTGAGCGACTCGGTTGCGCGTTCCGATGACGGCGCGTCCTGCTCCATGTTCGCCGTGTAAGCAAGCACCTTCTCAGTGAAGTCGAGCATATCCCGAACGTAGCAGCGCCAGTCGCGTGCTTGATGTCCGGCCTCAGACACTGACTATCTCTTTCTCTACAAATGGACGGAACTCAGTCCTGAGTGCCTTGTGGGTGACCAGATCGACTCGGTGATGCAGGAGGTCTTCGATATAGAACTGGACGCCAAAGTAGCGTTTCGAAGTTGCTGGTCCATCGAATCTGACCAAGATGTCAACATCGCTGTTGTCGCCCGCCTGATCGCGAGCGACGGAACCGAAGAGGCCTATCTCCACGACGTCGAAGCGATTCGCGAGGGTTTCCTTGTGCGTGCGCAGCAGCGCAACGGCTTCGTTTCTGCTCATGGATTCTACCCGAACGTTCCTGACATCCAGCCGCGAGTCCTCACAACACTCTATCAGATCAGGCGCCACTCGCGGCATCACTGATGCGTGCCAGGTCGGTCAGCCGCACGCGGTCGGGCTTGCCGAGGGGGGTGATGGCGTCCGCCGGCAGCGGATGGTAGCGGACGGGGTGCTTGTAGCGAGGCAGCCGTTCGTCGAGGAGGGCCTGCAGCTCGTCTTCGGGCGGCAGGTCGCCGACTGACTGGATGAACGCCACCGGGCGGGAGCCGAACGCGGGGTCGGGGGCGGGCACGACCACGGCGAGCGCCACCGCGGGGTGGGCGCCGAGCACCGCCTCGATCTCCTGCGGATGGATGTTCTCACCGCCGGAGATGAACATGCCGTCGGCGCGGCCGGTGATGGTCAGGACGCCGTCTTGGAGGCGTCCGCCGTCGCCGGTCGCGAACCAGCCGCCGGATGCGAGCGGCGGCGGTTCGATGCCGTCGGGGCCCAGGTAGCCGGCGAAGAGGGTCTCGCCGCCGACCTCTACCTGGCCGTCGCGGATGCGCAGCCGCCGGTGCGGCAGCACGCGGCCGCTCGCCGCAGGAGGCGGATCGATACCGGGGGCGGCGGTGGCGACCTGCGATGCCATCTCCGTGGAGCCGTAGGTGGTCAGCACCGGGATGCCGGCCGCCCGCGCGCGCTCGAGCAGGGCCGGCGCCGTCGCCTGACCGCCGACCAGCACGCTGCGCAGGGCGGCGCGCCGGTCTTCAGGCAGCTCGATCAGCCGTTGGAGCTGCGCCGGTACCACGGAGAGCCGGGTCGCCCGTGGCAGCAGCGACAGCGCGTCGTCCGCGCCTTGATCGTCCTCGCGAAACGAGCCGGAGCGGGCGATGAGGGCCGTCGCCCCGGCGAGCAGGCAGCGGAACAGGATCGACAGCCCGGCCACGTGGCTCATGGGCAGCGCGACCAGCCAGCGGTCGTCGCGCTCCAGCGGCAGGTTGGCGGCGGAGCCGATGGCGCTGTAAAGATGGTTGGCCAGGGTGTGGACCACCGCCCGCGGGTTGCCGGTGCTGCCGGAGGTCAGCAGCGCGGTAGCGGGGGAGCCGGGGTCGACCGGGCTCGCGCCGCGGCCGCTGGGCAGATCCAGGTCGGCGGCCGTGAACGGCGGCCCGCTGCGGAGCTCCGTGCCCAGCTCGCGCACGCGCTCCACCGGGAGCAGCGGGCTCAGGATCAGCGGCAGCAGGCCCGCGGACCACACGCCGTACAGGAACGCGGCCAGCACGGCGCTGTTCTCGGCCTGCACGGTGACCCGCGAGCCGGGAGTCAGGCCGTAGGCGCGGAACCGTTCCACCCATCCGCCGGCCGCGTCGGCCAGCCGGCGGTAGCTCAGCCCCTCGCCGGACGGGTGCTCGGCGCCAACCAGCGCGATCGACTCGCCGTGGGAGCGGAACAGCTCGACCAAGTCGATCTGCCCGGACGTCAGGCGATCGACCATCCGATGGAGAACAGCAGGGCGTGAATGAGCATGGTGCGGGCCGTGCCGGCCAGGGCGTGGTTGAGATCGGGGGGCCGGCTGTCGGGACGCAGCACGATCAGGACCCACGGCATCGCGGCGATGAGCGTCATCAAGGGCAGCGCTCCGGCCCAGCGGCCGGTGGCGATCGCCAGCACGGTCGGCACCACGGCGGCGCCAACGATGCAGCCCAGGTATTCGGCGCGCGCGAAGCCGGCGCCGAAGCGGACCGCCAGGGTGCGCTTGCCGGCGGCGCGGTCGGTTTCGATGTCGCGCAGGTTGTTGACGGTCAGGATCGCCGCCGCCAGCAGGCCGGGGCCGGCGCCGGCGACGATCGCCTCGACCGGCCACGCGCCCGCATGCAGGAAGTAGGTGGCGGCGACGGCGACCGGCCCGAAGAACACGAACGCCATCACGTCGCCGAATCCCAGGTAGCCGAGCGGCCGGGGTCCGCCGGTATAGGCGAGGGCGGCGGCGACCGAGGCGGCCAGCACCACCAGGATCGGCCAGCCGCCCACGATTGCGGCGACCACGCCGATCACGCCCGCCGCCGCGAACACCACGGCGATGCCGCGCTTCAGCTCGTCCGGCTCGAGCAGGCCGGCCTGCGCCACCCGCCGCGGCCCGACCCGGTCGGCGGTGTCGGCGCCGCGCGCGTGGTCGGCGTGGTCGTTGTGCAGGTTGGTGCCGATCTGGATGGAGAGCGCCCCGAGGAGCGCCAGCACCGCGGCCGCCCAGGCGAAGGCGTCGTCGGCAGCCGCCATCACCGAGCCGATCAGGACCGGCGCGGCGGCGGCCGGCAGCGTGCGCGGGCGCGCCGCCTCCAGCCAGATCGCGGTCTTGCTCTTCTGCTTCACCCCGGCGGCGTCAGGGACGGCGTGGGAACCCGGAGAAGTCCGGCTGCCGCTTCTGCACGAAGGCGTCCCGGCCTTCCTGCGCCTCCTCCGTCTGGTAGAACAGCATGGTCGCCGCGCCGGCCAGCTCCTGCAGCCCGGCCTGCCCGTCGCAGTCGGCGTTGAACGCCGCCTTCAGGCAGCGGATGGCGGTGGGTGAATGCCGGAGGATCTGCCGGCACCAGTTCACGGTTTCCGACTCCAGGTCGGCCAGCGGCACCACCGCGTTGACCAGGCCCATCGCCAGCGCCTCCTGCGCGTCGTACTGCTTGCACAGGTACCAGATCTCGCGGGCCTTCTTCTGGCCGACGATGCGCGCCAGGTAGCTGGCGCCGAAGCCGCCGTCGAACGATCCGACGCGCGGGCCGGTCTGGCCGAACACGGCGTTGTCGGCGGCGATGGTCAGGTCGCACATCACGTGCAGGACGTGGCCGCCGCCGATCGCGAAGCCGGCCACCATGGCGACGATGGGGAGCGGACAGCGCCGCATCTGCCGCTGGAACTCCAGCACGTTGAGGCGGTCGACCCCCTCCTCGTCCTGGTAGCCGGCGTGGCCGCGCACCTTCTGGTCGCCGCCGGAGCAGAACGCCAGCTCGCCCGCGCCGGTCAGGATGACCACGCCGATGCTGCTGTCGTTGGTGGCGTCGCGCAGCGCGTCCATCATCTCTTCCACGGTCAGCGGCGTGAAGGCGTTGCGCACGTGCGGGCGGTTGATGGTGATCTTGGCGATCCCGCTGGCCTTGTGGAACAGGATCTCGCGGTACGATCCGCAGGCCGTCCAGTCGATCTGACTCATGGTTTCCGGAGCTCCTCGTCGAGGAAGGTCTCCACCTGTGTAGCAAATTCGGCCGGCTTTTCACAGAGCACGGCGTGGCCGCAGCCCGTGAGGAGGCGAGCGCGGATCGCGTCGTTCCGTTCCTCCATCCGCGCGGTGATGCTCACGTAGCGGTCGTCGAGCGTGCCGGCCACGACCAGGGTGGGCTGCCGGAGGCGAGGCAGCTCGTCCCAGAGCGGCGGCAGCGCGCCGGTGCCCAGGTGGGTCAGCGTGGCCGCCCAGGCGCGGGGGTCGATCCGCAGGCGGCGTGCCAGCATGGCCTGGTAGCACGGATGCGAGCGCACCCGGGCGAAGATCGGCTGGGCGTACCAGTCGTCCAGGAAGCCACGCAGCGCATCGCCGCCGTCAAGCCCGCGCAGGCGCGCGGCCAGACAGGCGTCGCCGCGTCGCCGCTCGGCCCGCCCCGTCGCGGTGGGAACGCCGGGGGAGCCGCAGGCCAGCACGCCGGTCCGGTAGCGGTACGGGTCGCGCAGCAGCAGGTGCAGCGCCAGCCGGGCGCCCATCGAGTAGCCGATCAACACCGCCGGACCCGGGACCGCCCGGCGGATCGCCGTCTCCAGCGAGGCGAGGGTCGGATGCTCCACCAGTGGCGGCGCCACGCACTGCAGCCGTCCGCAAAACCGGTCGGCGAGCGGCTTCCAGTCGTCCGGGCTGCCCAGGAAGCCGTGCAGCAGCACGGCGGTAGGCGCCGCGTCGTTCATTCCCCCGCCCGCCCGGCCGCGTCGATGGCTGCGCCCATCGCGGCACGCAACCGCCGGTGCAGGGCGAGGTTCTCGTGCCGGTCGGTGCCGACTTCGACGAGCGCCGGCCGCCCGGTCGCGAAACAGCGTCCGAGCGCCGCACGCGCTTCCGCGCGCGTGCCCGGCCGGTGGTAGTCCAGGTCGAACATCCGGCAGGCGTGCTCGAAGCGGTAGCCGTGCGGAGTGCCGAAGCAGCGCTCGAACACGTCTTCCTGGCCGGCGAGCGCCGGCAGGAAGCTGAAGATGCCGCCACCGTCGTTGTTGACCACCACCAGCACCACCGGCCGCGGCGCGCGGGCCAGCACGGCCAGTGAGCCCAGGTCGTGCAGGACGGCGAGGTCGCCGAGCAGCGCGCCGACCGGCGCCCGGAGGCCCGCAGCGAACCCCGCCGCGGAGGCGATCGCGCCGTCGATTCCACTGGCGCCGCGGTTGGCCCCGACGGCCAGCGGCGCGGGACGCGAGGCCGAGTCTTCCGCAAAGGTGTCGAGGTCCCGGACCGGCATGCTGCTGCCCGCGAACGCGCCCCAGCCGGCCGGCAGCAGCTCGATCAGGTCGCGGGCGGTCGCCGGCTCGCTGACCGGCTCGGCGTCGAGCACTGACGCCACCTCGCCTGCCGCAGCCGCGCCTGCCGCGACCAGCCCGGGCGCTCCGGCTCCGGCCGGCTCGCCGGCGCCGAGCTCCGCTTCGAGCGCCGCGCAGAAGCGGTCGGGCGCCGCCTGCACGCGGCTGGTGACCACGTGCTCGGGGTCGATGCGGCGCGGGTGCCCGGCGACGTGCACGCAGGCGGCCGGCCGCGCCGCGCCCAGCAGTCCCAGGTACGCCTTGGAGGTGAGCCGGCCTCCGAGGTGCAGCACCACGTCCGGGGCCGGCAGCGCCGTGCTTGCGTGCGCCAGCACGAGGTCGTGATGGCGCACGATCGCGAGCTCCGGACGACCCGGCCACGGATGGCGCAGGCCGGACTGGATGTCGGCCAGCACCGGCCAGCCCAGCGTCGCGGCCAGAGAGGCGATCACTTGCCGGTCGGTCCCCGCCGGCAGTGGCCCGACCGCAAGCAGACCGGCGGTGGCGCCCCGCAACGCGGTGGCGGTATCCGCCACCGACGCAGGCTCCGGTTCGGTGGGGGCCGCGGAGTAGGTGGTGAAGGGACGTCTACCGGCCGGACGCCCGATGGCCTCCACGCGCCCGTCATCCAGTAGCGGTTCGGAGAACATGCAGTTCAGGTGCACGGCGGCCGCCGCCGTACGGGCCCGGTGAACGGCCTGATCGATCGTGGTCAGAAGCGCCGCCGGATCGATTCGGTCGTCCGGCACCGGCAGGTCGAAGCGCCATGCTGCGGCGCGCCCGAACAGGTCGGGCTGGTCGATCGTCTGGTTGGCGCCGGTGTCGCGCAGCTCCGGGGGCCGGTCGGCGGTCAACAGAAGCAGCGGCACGCCGCTCAGGCCCGCCTCCACCGCGGCCGGCAGCAGGTTGGCGCCGGCCGTGCCGGAAGTGCAGATTACGGTGGAGGGAACTCCGGAGGCGCGCGCGGCGTTGACGGCCTGGTAGCCGGCGGCACGCTCGTCGATGCAGATCGACACCTCCAGCTCGGCCGAGCGGGCGGCCGCGGCCGCGAGCGGAGCGGAGCGGGCGCCGGGACAGACCCACGCGGCGCGGCAACCGCAGCGGACCAGCTCGTCGATGATCAGCTCGCCCCATAAGCGGTTCCGCATGGGTGCGGTCAGTGGGAACTCAGCCGCCGGGCGTGAAATAGCAGCCGATCTTGGCTTCCAGCTCCGCCCATTCCGCGTCCGGGCAGGAGCCGTTCACCAGCCCGTTGCCGGTGTAGAGCGACACCGACCTGCCGTCGATCAAGGCAGAACGGATGGCCACCGCGAAGGAGGCCTGGTCGTGACCGACCCAGCCCACCGGGGCGGCGTACCAGCCGCGGTCGAACGGCTCGTGCCGGGTCAGGAAACGGCGCGCGGCTTCAGCCGGCTCGCCCCCCACAGCCGGTGTGGGATGCAAGGCGTCCACCAGGTCGGCGATGCCCATGCCGGGGGCCAGTTCGCCCGAAAGACGACTCATCAGGTGCTGGAGGGCGGGCAGACTCAGCACGGTGGTTTCTCCGGCGGCGGTATCCGTGCACAGACCGGTGAGTGCGCGGGCGATCGCGTCATGCACGATGCGGTGCTCCAGCACGTCCTTGGCCGACGCCGCCAGCTCTCGCCGCAAGCGATCATCGTCCTTCGGAGAAGCGCCACGGCGACGGGTGCCGGCGATCGCCTCCGTACGGACGGTGCGTCCGGACAGTGAGAAGAGCCGTTCTGGAGTGACGCTGACGAAGGCCGTGCCGGGCCGGGGCTGCACCACGAAGCGGAACGAGCGGTCGTCCGACCGGCTCATGGCGGCCAGCAGCGCCACGGGGGTGATCGGCGCGGCCGCCGTGGCGCCGGTGCGGCGCGCCACGACCACCTTGCTCAGAGGTTCGGCGGGATCGTCGATGGCGGCGAGCGCCGTGCGCACGAGCGTCGCCCAGCCCCCGCGGTCGGGCTCATCGGCGTCGCGGCGCAGGCGGACCGATCCGGCCGGTTCCGGGACCATTGCCGGCGGTCGCTGCAGGTCTGCCAGCAACGCCGGCAGGCCATCGCGCTCTGCGGCGCGGAAGTTGCACGCCAGCAGCTTCCTGCCGTCGCGCCTGACGGCCTCGAAGCGGGGCACCACGAACCGGTAGGCGCCGAGTGTCCGCCACTCGGGAGCGGCGGGCGCCTGCGGGTCGAAGCGCGTGCCTCCGTAGAAGCGGACGCCTTCGTCGGCGGCTTCCAGGTGAGCGGCGATGCGCTCCATCCAGACCGCTGCCCCGGGTGCCGCGTTGCCGGCGACCTCGGTCAGGATACCGGCGGCTGCGATCTCTTCGTGGCCGTCGCGGTCGGCCCAGAAGCACAACTCCCCTTCGGGGCGGCCGGCCAGCCACGCCAGCGGCTGGACCTCGGCGGCCACCTCGATGCGGCAGATGCTGCCGTCGCCGCAACTGGAAGGAGTCTGGCCGTTACCGGTCGCGGTGTGCGGCAGAGGCGGGGAAGCGACGTCGCTCATGCGCTGGCCGTCAGTATAGCGCGGCCGGGCGGCATCATGACTTGCGTGCCAGGTAGAGCGTCGCGACCCCGAACGTGAGGGGGCGGGTGGTGACTTCCGGAAAGCCGGCCTGCCGCAGCATGGTGACGAAGCGCGTGCCGTACGGGAACGTTTCCACCGATGCGTTGAGGTAGCGGTAGGCTTGCCCGTCCCCGGAGACGAGCCGGCCGATGGCCGGCAGCACGTGGCGGAAATAGGTCAGGTAGAGCGCGCGCAACCGCGGAGACTCGGGAAGCGAGAACTCCAGCACCGCCAAGGTGCCGCCGCGGGCGAGCACGCGGCGCATCTCGGTCAGCGCGCGCGGACGGTCGTCCATGTTGCGGATGCCGAACGCGACCGTGACCGCATCGAAGGAATGCTCCTCGAACGGCAGGCGGTGGGCGTCGCCCAGCGTGAGCTTCGCGGCGCAGCCGGCCCGCGCCAGCTTGTCGCGGGCGATGTGGAGCATGTCCGGGGCCAGGTCGACGCCCACGGTACGGGTCAGGCGAGGCAGGCGCCGGTCGATCGCCAGCAGCAGGTCGCCGGTGCCGGTTGCCACGTCCAGGACGCTGCGGATGCGGCGGGCGGCCAGCGCGCGGGCGACGCAGTCGCGCCAGCGCACGTCCGAGCGCAGCGACAGCAGGCGGTTGAGACGATCGTAGGTCGGAGCGATGCGGTCGAACATCGCACCGACCTCGCTGGTCCCGGGCACCATAGGGATCAATATGCGGACGGAGTCGACAGCCGACAACCGCCCCATGTGTGCCTCGATGGGCCGCAGTCGTTCCCGTGTCCGGCATGAGCCGAGCGGAGCTAGGAATCGCCGGCCGGAGTCGCCGTCGCTCGGATCAGGCACGCTCCGCGTCGGGGGTCGATGCTGACGGTCACCGGACCGCCGGCCGGTGGCAGGGGCTGGTCGGCGGGCACACGGAAGCGAAACTCGATCCCGGCCACGGTGACCTGCAGGCGCTGCGCGGCGCCACGGAAGGAGCGGCCGACCAGCTCGCCCTGCAGGACCCAGCGGTCGGCGCTGGAGACCGCCCGCCCTGGCGAATCCTTCCCGATGGTGATGCCGGTGGGGCGGAGCAGCAGCTTCAGATCCGACACGCCGGCAGCCGCGGGAGCCGGCAGCACCTCCGCCGGCAGCTCGCCGATCGCCGTGCGCAGCACGGGGCGGCCGCCGGCCTGATCCAGGCGGGCGGCGACCAGGTTGTCCAGGCCCAGGAAACGGGCCACGTACTCGCTGCCCGGTTCCCGGTAGATCTCCTGCGGCGTGCCGATGCGGGCGATGCGGCGCGGCTGCATGACCGCGACGCGATCGGCGACCGCCAGTGCCTCCTCCACGTCGTGGGTGACGTAAATCGCCGGCAGGTCCAGTTCCTCCAGGATCGCGCCCAGGTCCTCCGCCAGCCGGTCGCGCAGGTTGCGGTCCAGGGCGGCCAGCGGTTCGTCCAGCATGAGCAGGCGGGGGTCCGGCGCCAGCGCGCGCGCCAGCGCCACGCGCTGCCGCTCTCCTCCGGACAGGGTGGTGACGTCCCGGTCGCGCAGGTGCTCCAGGCCGACCAGCGCCAGCACGTCGGCCACCCGCTCGCGCAGGCGCGCGGCCGGCGTGCGGCGGAGGCGCAGGCCGAAGGCGACGTTCTCGAACACGTTCAGGTGCGGGAACAGGGCGTAGTCCTGGAACACCATCCCGAACCCCCGCGCCTCGGCCGGCGTGTGGCTCAGCTCCCGTCCGTGCCACACGATCGCGCCCTCGTGCGGCTCCAGCCCGGCGACCAGTGCCAGCAGCGTGCTCTTGCCGCAGCCGCTCGGGCCGAGCAGCGCGAGCGTTTCGCCGCGGCGCACCTGAAGGTCGACGCCGTCGAGGGCCAGCGTCTCGCCGTAGCGCTTGCTCACGCCGCGCAGCTCCAGATCGACCGTCATCGCGTGCCTCAGAAGCTCGACACGCGCGCCACCCGCAGCCGCTCGATCGCGGTGACCACCACCGCGGTGACCAGCATGAGGATGGTCGCCAGCGCCAGGGCCTGGCCCAGGTTGAGGGCGCCCGGCCGGCCGAGCAGCCGGAAGATCGCCAGCGGGATGGTCGGCAGATCGCCGCGTGCGACGATCGCCGTGGCCCCGAACTCGCCCAGTGAGATCGAGAACGCGAATGCCGCCGCCACGCCCATCGCCCGCGCGACGATGGGCAGCTCCACGCGGCGCGCCACCTGAGCGCGGTCGGCGCCCAGCGCGCGCGCGGCCTGGATCAGGCGCGGCTCGACGGTGGCAAGCGCCGGCGCCAGGCTGCGCACCACGAACGGCAGCGCCACCAGCGCATGCGCGATCGGGATCAGCAGTGGCGAGGCGCGCAGGTCCAGCGGCGGCCTGTTCAGAGCGACGATGAAGCCCAGCCCCAGCGTGACCGCCGAGGTGCCCAGTGGCAGCATCAGCAGGGGGTCGAACAGCCGCGAGGAGCGCGCTGCGCCGTGCCGGCCGAGCGCCCAGGCGGCCGGCGTCCCGACGGCGAGTGCGATCACCGTGGCCGCCGCCGCGAAGGCCAGCGAGTTGCGCACCGCGGTGAGCGCACTGCCGTGAAAGGCGCCCTGCCGGCTCTCAACGCCCAGTTGCCGGTAGAACGCCAGCGTCGGCCCCTCCGCGCCCGAGACCGAGCGCGTGGCCAGCGCAGCCAGCGGCGCGAGCTGGAAGAAGGCGATGCCCAGCAACACGGCCGCCGCCACGGCGCGCGCCCGGCTGCCGCTCAGGGAGCGTTCGTTCTCGCGCGGCGCACGCAGGGGCAGAGGTCGGGTCACGCGCCGCATCAACCGCGTGTAGGCGATGCCGAGCGCCAGCGTGATCGCGATCTGCACGAGGGAGAGCGAAGCGGCCACCGGCAGGTCGAACAGGCTGATGGCCTGGTAGTAGATCTCCACCTCGATGGTCGCGAAGCGCGGCCCGCCCAGGATCAGGATCACCCCGAACGAGGTGAAGCAGAAGATGAACACCAGCACCGCCGCCGCCGCAACGGGGGTGGCTAGCAACGGCAGGCTGACGCGCAGCCATCGCTGCGCGGCGCCGGCGCCCAGGGTGCGGGCCGCATCCCACAGGCGACGGTCGATGCGCGACCAGTAATCGCCCACCAGCCGCAGCACGATCGAGGTGTTGTAGAACACGTGCGCGACCAGGATGGCGCCGAGCGTACGCGTGAAGCGCAGCGGCGGCATGCCTGCCGACTCCAGCGCCGCGTTGATCCAGCCGCGCGAGCCGAGCAGTGCGTCGAAGGCGGCCGCCACCACCAGGGTGGGCAGCACGAACGGGATCGCCGTCAGCGCCCGGAACAGCGTCTTGCCGGCGAACCGGTAGCGCGCCACCAGCCATGCGCCGGGCAGCCCGACCAGGAGCGTCAGCGCCGTGGAGGCCGCCGCCTGCCCGAGCGTGAACAGCACCACCCGCCCGGTCGCTGGCGCCGTCAGCGCGCGCAGCAGGCCGTCGGCCTCGCGGCCGAAGCTGGCCGCGACGATCCCGGCCATCGGCCAGGCGTAGAACAGCGCCAGGAAGGCGAGCGGCCCGGCCCAGAGCAGGGCCGCTCGCCGAAGCGGAGCGCCGCTCCGGAGCATGGAATCGTTCAGCGCAGCACGGCCTCGGTCCACTCGCGGATCCAGCGCTCGCGATGCTCGGCGATCTGCGCGGGATCGAGTAGCGCCGGCTCGTCAGGGACGGCAAGATGGTCCAGGAACTCCTTCTGCAGCACGGCGTCGCGATTGACCGGGAACACGAACATGTTCAGCGGCAGGTCCTCCTGGAACGTCCGCGACAGCATGAAGTCCACCCAGAGCTCGGCCAGGTCGCGGTTCTCGGCGCCGGCCAGGATGCCGACGAACTCGATCTGCCGGAAGCACGACAGTGGTCCGGTGACCGCGGCGGTCGGAGGTTCGTCCATCGGCGATTCCGCGTACAGCACTTCGAACGGCGGACTGGAACCGTAGGAGACGACGATCGGGCGCGGACCCTGTCCGGCGGAGCCCGTGAACTCCGTGAAGTAGGCGGTCTCCCAGTCATTGACCACCAGCACGTCGTTGGCCACCAGCGACCGCCAGTAGTCCAGGTAGCCGGGATCGCCGTAGCGGGCCACGGTAGCCATCAGGAAGGACAGTCCGGGCGAGGAAGTGGCCGGGTTCTGGACCACGGTGAGCCCGCGGTACGCCGGGTCGATCAGGTCGTCCAGGTCCTTCGGTGGCGGCGGTCCGTCCTCTCCGAACGACGCCACGTGGTAATTCAGGCAGACGTCGCCGTAGTCCACCGGCAGGGCCCGGTACGACGGATCGATCTGGAACTCCTCGGGCACGGACGCCAGCATCCGGGAGCGGTACGGCTCCAGGATGTCCTCGTCCAGCGCGCGGCTCAGGAAGGTGTTGTCGATCCCGTAGATCACGTCGGCCAGGGGCTTGCCGCGCGCCAGGATCGCCTTGTTCAGGGCGGTGCCGGTGTCGCCTGCCTCCAGGATGCGGACGCGCACGCCGTGCCGGCTCTCGAACGCGGCCAGGACCTCTTCCGAGGCGGCGAACGAGTCGTGCGTCATCACGGTCACGGTGCGGCGCCACTCGGACGTCTCGGCGTCCGGGCCCGCGAATGCCGCGAGGGGAGCGACGACGAGGACTCCGGTTGCGATCAGGCGGGCGAGCCGCCCGCCGAATGCGGTGCGATTCATGCGAAACCTCCTCCATCATCGGGGTTCCGCGACGTGAATCGCGTCTGAGAGATCCATCCCTCCGCCGGCATTACCCGGATCAGGTGGTGCGAGTCGAGGGCTGCTGCGCCCTCCTCTCAGCTCGGCGCTACCGAGCTCCCCGTGACTTCTGTCTGGCCGAAACCATGCCTCGTGCGGCGCGGGTCGTCAAGCGTCGACGGGATCAGGGGCGTCCGCAGCCTGAGCGTGCGCATGGTCACCGGCACCGAACGGTGATGGGCTCGGGCTCGGCATGGTGGTGCGGCGGCCATCCGGACCGGCCGGCCCGGTGAGCGCCGCGCTCAGCAGGCGCTTCTGCACGGCCCAGCCGTCCTCCGGGGACAGACGCTCGCAGTAGATCACGCGGCCGCCGTCGAGGACGGCGATCGGCCTCCCGGCCCGGTAGGCGACCCGGTTCCCGGTGCGCGCGGCCACCTTGGCGCCCGATGGCGTGGTCACTCCCAGTGCGTTCACGGGATCGACCGCGCTCAGGACGGTGACCTCGTCGCCCGCTTCGCCGCGCCGCACCTCGCGCAGGGCGCCGACGGCCTCCGGCAGCGCGAACTGCTCGCCGCCGACGCCAGACACGAAGTGGCCGCCGCGGATCTCGCCCCGCGTCTCCAGCCGGCGCAGGGTGCGCACCAGCTCCCGCCACGGCGGCAGGTGCGGCTCCCGGTCGGTGAGGCGGCGGAATACCACGCCGTACCGCCTGAGCAGCGCGCGGGCGGCGGTCTCGCGCGCCTGCTCGTCGTCATCCCCGTCCGCGGCAGGCGCAACCGTCCGCGCCAGCGACCAGCGGCCGGCGGTCTCCAGGGACGACTGCTGCCGGCGATAGACGCCGCCGGGGCGGCGGTCCCCGAAGCGGCGCCGGGCGCCGTTCGCGGAGCGGCCGGCGGGCGAGGCCGGTCCGATCAGCGCGCGCAGCCCGGCGAAGCCGTCGCAGGTCACCAGGCCGGCCGCAACCAGCTCGGCGAGCGCTCCCTCCACTTGCGTGCGCAGCAGCCGCGTGCCGGCGACGATGTCGTCGAAGAAGGAAGCGCCCGCTTCCCGGAGCAGGGAGTGCACGGCCCGCGCCGTGGCGGTCGACGGATCGGGTGCCGCGCCCGCGGCCAGCCGCTGCCACACCGGCCGGCGGTCGCGGTCGAGCAGCGCGATGCGGGTCGCCTTGACCGGCCCGCCCGCGGTGTCATCCGGGAAGCGCGCCCACACCACTTGGCCCGACAGGCACAGGGCGTCCAGCCACGCCGGGTCGTAGTCACGCACGCGCAGCGGCAGGACCGCCCGCTCCCAGGCGGCCGCCGGCAACTCGACGCCGTCCATCACTGCCAGCACCTCGGCCAGGCCGTCCGGTCCCGTCATCCGGTGCGCCGGCCCGACGTGCTGCCAGCGCATCAGGAAGCGCACGTAGTCGGCCTTGGAGACCGGCTCGATCTCCCGCCGCAGGCGGTCCAGCGTGTAGCGGTTGATGCGCGCCAGCAGCCGACGTTCGCACCACTCGACCTCGCCGTCCTCGTCCGCCGCCCCCGTGAAGCTGCCCTGCATCACGAAGCCCTCGGTCTCCAGGGCGGTGAGCGCCGCCGCCACCGCTCGCGGCGGCTGTCCGATGGAGGCGGCGAGCTCGGCCTCCGTCACCGGGCCGAGCGCTTCCAGGCGGCCGCGCAGCAGCTCGCGCAATGCCTCGTCGGCTTCATAGCTGCGCAGGTAACGGGCGTTGAGGGTCAGCTCCGGGGTGCGCCCGGCCTCCGGTGCCAGCGCCTGCCACTCCGGCAACCGCTCGGCGGCTACCCACAACGGGCCGGCCGCGGAGCTCTGCCGCGTGGCCCGGCCCGCAGCGACCAGCTCCTCGAACGGCTCGACCCAGCCGCGGGTGCCGTCGCCGCGCCGGCCCTCGGCGTCGGTCAGATAGCCCAGCAGAACCAGGGCGTCGTGCAGGTCGTCGGCGTCCTCGACCCGAGGCCACGCCTCGTTGCGCACGCGGGCGATCGCCGCGGAGTCCAGCGCGCCCAGCTCGCGCGCCTCCTGCGGGTCCAGCCAGCGGCGGTTGCGCACCGCCTGCGTGCGCCGCTCCTCCAGCGGCGCGTCGTCCAGGAAGGCGTACGGACGGGCGTTGAGGATCTCCTGCGCGAACGGGGACGGCTCCGAGAGATCGCGGCAGACCAGCGTCAGTTCGCCGGACCGGACCGCGCCGATCAGCGTCTGCAGCGCCTCGATGTCCATCGCCTCGGTCAGGCAGTCGTCGATGGTCTGCGCCACCAGCGGGTGGTCGGGCACCTCGCGCTCGCCGGTCAGGTTCTCGGCGCAGGCGAGCTGGTCCGGGAACACCAGCGCCACTAGGTCCTCCGCCTGCATGCGCTGCAGGTAGGGCGGCGTCCGGTGCCCGCCCCGCCAGCGGGGCACGGCCAGCGCGCGCGAGGCGTTCCAGCGCCAGCGGACCTGGAACATCGGCGCGTCGAGCAACGCCTGCACCAGCACCTCACGGACCGTCTTCGGATGCAGGTAGCTCCACACCTCCTCCATGCGGAAGCTGTGCGTGGGGCCGAGCGACAGCACGATCGCGTCGTCGGTGGCCGCCGCCTGCAGCTCGAAGTTGAAGGTGCGGCAGAACCGCTTGCGCAGCGCCAGCCCCCAGCCGCGGTTGAGCCGCGAGCCGTGCGGGGAGTGGACGACCAGGTGCATGTCGCCGGCCTCGTCGAAGAACCGCTCCATCACCAGCGTGCGCGCGGTCGGCATGACGTGCAGGGCGTTGCGGCCCGCGGTGAGATACTCGGCGGCCTGCTCGGCCCCGCTCGCCGGCATCCCCGGCAGCGACTGCAGCCACGCGGTCGCGGCCGGCACCGCCGGGTCGCCGCGCTCCTCCGCTTCGCGGATCGCTGCCTCCGCTCCTGCGCGCAGCTCGGACACCGAGGCCGACAGCTCCGGGGTGCGGCCCGGCGCCTCGCCCAGCCAGAAGGGGATGGTGGGACGCTGGTCGCCGGCATGGGCGACGCGCACGGTGCTGCCGGTCACCTGCAGGATGCGCCAGGACGTGTTGCCGAGCTGGAATACGTCGCCGGCCATGCTCTCGATAGCGAAGTCCTCGTGGATGGTGCCCACCATGGTCTCGTCCGGCTCGGCGCGGACCTCGTAGTCGAAGGTGTCGGGGATGGCGCCGCCGCCGGTCAGCGCCACCAGGCGGGCGCCGCGCCGCGCGCGAAGCCGGCCGTTGACCGCGTCCAGGTGAAGGTAGGCGCCGCGCCGCCCGCGGCGGGTGGTGAAGCCCTCGGCCAGCATGCGGACCACCGTGTCGAAGCGGTCGCGGGCCAGGCCACGGTACGGATACGACCCGCACACCACCCGGTACAGCTCGTCGGCGGACCACTCGCGCGCCGCGCACTCGGCGACGATCTGCTGCGCCAGGATGTCGAGCGGGGCCTCGGGGATCGGAATCTCGTCCAGGTCACCGCGCGCCGCGGCCGCCAGCAGCGCGCACCCTTCCACCAGGTCGTCGCGGCTGAGCGGGAACAGGCGGCCCTTGGGCGTGGCTCCCACGGCGTGGCCGGAGCGGCCGACGCGCTGCAGAAAGGCCATGATCGAGCGCGGCGAGCCGAGCTGACACACCAGGTCGACGGAGCCGATGTCGATGCCCAGCTCCAGCGACGCGGTGGCGACCAGGGCGCGCAGCGATCCCTGCTTGAGCCGCCGCTCCGCGTCCAGGCGCGTCTCCTTGGACAGGCTGCCGTGGTGGGCGGCCACCGCGTCCGGGCCCAGGCGCTCGCTCAGCTCGTGCGCGGCGCGCTCGGCCATGCGCCGCGTGTTGACGAAGATCAGCGTGGTGCGGTGCGCGGCGATCAGCTCGCACAGGCGGGCGTAGATCTCCTCCCACACATCGTTGGACATGACCGCAGCCAGGGGCGAGTCCGGCAGCTCCAGCGCCGTGTCCATGCGGCGGCGGTGGCCGATGTCCACGATCGCGCACGGATCGCCCGACGGCACCAGGTACTCGGCCACCCGTTCGATCGGCTTCTGCGTCGCCGACAGGCCGATGCGGCGGGGAGGCGCCTCGGTCAGCGCCTGCAGCCGCTCCAGGCTGAGGGCGAGGTGGGAGCCGCGCTTGGAGCCGACCACGGCGTGGATCTCGTCGACGATCACGGTCTCCACGGTGCGCAGCATCCGGCGGCCGCCGTCGGAGGTGAGCAACAGGTACAGCGACTCCGGCGTGGTCACCAGGATGTGCGGAGGGCGGCGGGTCATCGCCGCGCGCGCCGCGGACGGCGTGTCGCCGGTACGCACCAGCGAACGAATCGGTCCGGATCCCTGCTCCTCGTCAGAACCCTCCGGATGGAGCCGGGCGTGGATGCCGGCCAGCGGCTGCTCCAGGTTGCGGTGGATGTCGTTGCTCAGCGCCTTCAGGGGCGAGACGTACAGGACCGAGGTTGCTTCGGTCAGCGTTCCGTCGACCGAGCGGCGCACCAGACCGTCGATCGCGGACAGAAAGGCGGCGAGCGTCTTTCCCGAACCGGTGGGAGCGGCGATGAGGGTGTGTCGCCCGCCGGCGATCTGGGCCCAGGCGCGCTGCTGGATCTCCGTGGGGGCGGCGAACGCGTCGCGAAACCAGGCGGCGACCGCGGGATGGAACCGCTGCAGCGGATCGGCATGCCGCGAGTCAGCATGCCGCCGGTCAGCATGGTGGGTGCGGTTCATCGGGTCAGGCAAATCGTGCGTGAGACGCAAAGACCCCCGCCCGCGCGGGGGTCTCCTCCAACGTAGCCGGCAGTTCGGGCGCTACGGTGCTAAATCGTGTTGCCGTGGCCGCTCAGCGGGCAATTCTCGCCAAGGCCGTAGTCCTTGGAGGACTGGGCCTCGACCGCCGGGGGCTCCGGCACGGTAGCGGCGGTCGCGCTGGTCACGAACACCACCGCCACGGCGGCTGCCACGACCAGGGTTCCGATCCCGATCAGCAGGGTCTTCAGTCTCACAACCCTGAAATCGTAGCCGATGGTCCGGGGTGCGTCAACGCGCGGGTGCGCGCCGCTAGTCGTAGCGGATGCGGGGGTCGAGCATGGCCAGGGCGATGTCGGCCAGCAGGTTCCCGAACAGAAGGAAGATCGCGTAGAACTGCAGGATGCTGGCGGCCATGAAAATGTCCTCGCCCAGCACGGCGTCCAGCAGCAGGGGGCCGGCGGTCGGCAGGTTGAGGACGATGGAGGTGATCGCCTCGCCCGAAAGCAGGGCCGGCAGGGTCATGCCCAGGCTGCTCACGAACGGGTTGAAGGCGATCCGCACGGCGTGGCGGCGGGTGACGATCCGCTCCTTGACGCCCTTGGAGCGCGCCGTGGTGACGTAGGGCTCGCCTAGCACGTCGAGCAGGTTGGCGCGCATCACCCGGATGGTGCCGGCGGTGCCCGCCGTGCCGATCACGACGATCGGAATCCACAGGTTCTTGATGAAGTCCAGCACCCTCATGACGCTCCAGGGGGCGTCCTGATACGCCGGTGAGAACATGCTCCCCACGGGCATCCCGAAGGTGAAAAGGGCGAGCACCATGAGCGCCAGCGCAAGGAAGAAATTGGGGATGGACAGGCCCACGAAGCCGACGAAGGTGGCGACGTAGTCGCGGATGGTGTTCTTGTGGAGCGCCACGTAGATGCCGATCGGTATGCCGACGCCCCAGGTGAAGATCAGGGAGGCGAAGGAGATGATGAAGCTCAGCAGCAGGCGGCTGCCGAGCAGGTCGGCGACGGGCCGCTGGTAGGTGAACGAGATGCCCATGTCGCCCATGGTGAAGTTGCGGATCCAGATCAGGTATTGCTGCCACTTGGGCTTGTCGAGGCCGAAGTGGACGGCGAAGTTCTCCACCATCTGCATGGCGGCCTCCGTCCGGATGCCCGAGCGCTGCTCCTGCAACTCCGCCAGCATGTTGGTCAGGTAGTCGCCGGGAGCGATCTGGATGGTGATGAAGATGATCAGCGACAGCAGGAAGTAGGCGACGATCATCGACAGGAAGCGCCGCAGCAGAAAGACCTTCATGCGGGCGTCCTTCCCGCAAGCTCCAGCTCGCCGGTGCGCAGGCAGGCGGAGCGGTGGCCGGGTGCGACCTCCACCAGCGGGGTCGCCTCCATCCTGCAGCGATCCTCCGCGTACGGGCAGCGCGGGTGGAAGTGGCAGCCCGGCGGCGGATTGACGGGACTGGGGACGTCACCCTCCAGGGCGACCTCCGCCGGCTTCTCGTGGGGATCGATGGACGGGGAGGAGGCCAGCAGCGCCTCCGTGTAGGGATGCCGGGGGTTGCGGAACACCTCCGCGGCGCCGCCGGTCTCGACGATGCGCCCCAGGTACATGACCGCCACGCGGTCGCTCACGTAGTGCACGACGTTCAGGTCGTGGGCGATGAACAGGTAGCTCAGTCCCAGCTCGCGCTGCAGGTCGATCATGAGGTTCAGGATCTGCGCCTGCACGGACATGTCGAGGGCGGAGACCGGCTCGTCGGCGACCACCAGCGAGGGCGCGAGCGCCAGTGCGCGGGCCAGGCCGATGCGCTGTCGCTGGCCGCCGGAGAACTCGTGCGGAAACCGGTCCGCGTGCTGCGGCCTGAGCCCGACCAGCGACAGCAGGCGCTGCACCTCGCCCCGCATCGCCTGACCCTTGGCGATCTTCTGCACGATCAGCGGCTCGCCGACGATCTCGGAGACCCGCATCCGCGGGCTGAGCGACGAGAACGGGTCCTGGAAGACGATCTGCACCTGCCGGTGGTACTCGTGCATCTCCTCGCGCGTGAGGGCGCGGAGGTCCAGCACCCTGCCGTCCTTCCGGAAGACGACGCGGCCGTCGGTGAGCTCGTGCAGGCCGACGATCACCCGCCCCGTGGTGGTCTTGCCGCAGCCGCTCTCGCCGACCAGCCCCAGCGTCTCTCCCGCCGCGATCGAGAAGTCGACGCCGTCCACGGCCCGGACGTGGCCGACCGTGCGCCGCAGCAACCCCTTCTCGATCGGGAAGTGCTTCTTCAGGCCCGCCACCTCCAGCAACGGGCGGGCGGCCCGCGGGTCAGGCGGCATCGCCGCCCTCCGGGTACAGCCAGCAGGCTACGGTGTGGTCCGGGCCGACCGGCGTGACCTCCGGCTGGGTCCGGCACTGGTCGGTGGCGTGCGCGCAGCGCGGCGCGAACGGGCAGCCCTCGATGACGGTCATGGGGTCGGGCACCGAGCCCGTGATCGCCTCCAGCTTGGACTTGGGAGCGGTGGCCATGGACGGCACCGACCGGAACAGCGCCTGCGTGTAGGGATGCCGGGGATTGGCGAACAGCTCCGCCACCGGCGCCTGCTCCATGATCCGGCCCAGGTACATGACGATCACGTCGTCGGCCATCTGCGCGATGACGCCCAGGTCGTGGGTGATGAACAGGATCGACATGTGGTACTCGGCCTGCAGGTCCCGGAGGAGCCGGAGGATCTGTGCCTCGATGGTCACGTCCAGGGCGGTGGTCGGCTCGTCGGCGATGAGCAGCCGGGGCCTGCAGGACAGCGCCATGGCGATCATGGCCCGCTGCCGCATGCCGCCGCTCAACTGGTAGGGGTACTCGTTCACCCGCTGCGCGGGGTCGGGCATGCCGACGCGGCGCAGCATCTCCGCGGCGTACTCCCTGGCCTGCGTCTTGTCCATGTCCAGGTGGATGAGCACGCTTTCGGTGATCTGGTAGCCGATGGTGTAGATGGGGCTCAGGGTGCGCATCGGCTCCTGGAAGACCATCGCGATCTCCTTGCCCCTGATCTCCCGGATCTTGCGGCCCTTGGGCGGGACGCGCGCCAGGTCGACGACCTCGTGCTCCCGGTGCAGGGCGATCGATCCTCCCTCGATGCGTCCCGGCGGGCTCGGCACCAGGCGCAGGATGGTTGCGGCGGTCACGCTCTTGCCGCAGCCGCTTTCGCCGACGATGCCGACGGTGCGGTTGGTGCCGATGTCGAAGCTCACGCCGTCGACGGCGCGCACGATGCCGTCGTCGGTGTGGAACCACGTGCGCAGGTCCCTGACTTCGAGGAGCTTCCGGCTTCCGGAAGGGTCTTTCGCCATGGCGTCAGGTGGCGAACGGATCGGCGGCATCGCGCAATCCGTCGCCGAAGAAGTTGAAGCAGAGCACGACCAGGATGATCATGAGTCCGGGAATGGCCAGCCACAGGTGGTGGACCAGCGCCTGCACGTTCTGTGCGTCCTGCAGCATGACCCCCCAGCTCGTCAGCGGCGGCACGATGCCGATGCCCAGGAAGCTCAGGCTGCTCTCGCCAAGGATCGTGCCGGGCACCGCCAGCGTGGCGGTGACGATGATGTGGCTGAGCGAGCCGGGCAGGAGGTGCTTGTTGATGATCCGCCAGTGGCTGGAGCCGACCACACGGGCCGCCATCACGTACTCCTCCTGGCGGTAGGCCAGCACCTTGCCGCGCACCACGCGCGCCAGGCTGCCCCAGCCGATGAGCGACAGGATGACCACCACGCCGAGATAGACGAACCCCGAGGGCCAGGTGACGGGGATGGCGGCCGAAAGGGCGATCCACAGCGGTATCTGCGGAAAGGAGATCAACAGCTCGATGATCCGCTGTATGGCGTTGTCCACCATCCTGCCGAAGTAGGCGGAGGCCACCCCCAGGATCGATCCCAGGACAATGGTGATGAGGGTGCCCACCAGCGGGACCGACAGGCTGACCTGCGCGCCGGTCCAGACCCGCGACAGGATGTCCCGGCCCAGGGTGTCCGTCCCCCACAGGAACAGCGTCGCTCCGGAGTCCACGCCGTACAGCCGCACGCTCATCGGGATGAAGCCGACCAGCTTGTAGGGCTCCGAGGCCACGAAGAAGCGGATCGGGTACTTCGTCGTCTTCACCTCCCGGTAGGAGATCGCCAGGGTCGTCATGTCGATGCTCCGTTCGCGGGCGTAGACGAACGGACGCGAGAGCCTGCCCTCCTCGTCCCTGAAATGGACCTTCTGCGGGGGGGCGAACTTGAAGGTGACGTGGAACGCGTCGTGGTGATAGGCGCTGAAGAACGGGGCGAACAGGGCGATGGCATAGAGGACGACCAGGATCACGCCGCTGACGACCGCCAACCGGTTCTTGCTGAAGCGGCGCCACATGAGCGCCCGCACGCTCCGGATCGACGCTGCCTCCGCGATCGCCGTCTGGATCGCCGCCTCGCTCACGGCCTCCCCTTCACCAGCACCTCGACCTCGTGCAGGACCACGTGGTCCCGTGCGCCGGGGGCTCCCGCGACGAGCCGCATGCCCAGGTGGTTGTCCCCGTACACCGCCGGGGGGGAGCCCAGGGCGAAGCGGCACACCGGGAGCTCACCCTCCGAGTCCGGCCACTCGCAGCGGACCGACTCCGGCGGAACCCGCTGGCCGTTGAGATCGAATTCGATCTCGTCGCCGGGCACGATCGCGGGCCGGCAGAGCAGCTCCGCGGGAGAGTCCTCCGGCAGGTGCTCACACAGCCGGAAGCGGATCTGGCCGCGCGTGCCCGGCGCGTCCCGCGGCAGGATGATCTCTTCCGCGTGGTAGGGGAAGTCGCCCTTGTATCCTGCCCGCCGGCCGGCGTTCGACCCCCAGATCGGATAGAAGGCGTAGTGGCGGTCGTGCGCGTCGACCCGTTCCGGGTCGCGCAGCGTCCGCAGCATCGGGAAGCGCGAGATGTCGAAGACGTTCTGTGTGGAAACCCCGTCGGCGCCCGCGCCGTAGAAGTTGCGCACCGTCGCGCAGTAGTGCTCGGGCGTCTGCGTCAGATCGCGGTGGTTGTAGCCCAGCCACTCCTGTACCTGCGGATACACGTAGCAGTCCGTGTCGCGGGCCAGCCGCACGAACTCCTCGAAGCGGGGATTGGGATCGGTGAAGCCGATGTCGCCGGGGACGACGTAGTCGATCAGCCGGTCGCCGATCCAGACGGGGATGTCGTACCCCGCCCGCAGGCACCCGTCCAGGTGCTGGAGCACGCGCACGCCCAGCAGGAGCCGGCGGCCCCGCCTGGCCCCGACCGCGTCCAGCATCGCGCGGACCCGCCGGACGAAGCCGGTGAGGATCGCGTGGCTTTGCTCCGCTTCGCCCAGGGGGAAGCACGCCGGCAGGCGGGTGAAGTTGAACTCGATGCCGTCCACGTCGAAGCGGGTGGCGACCTCCTCCATGACCGCGAACAGGAAGTCGCGCACCTCCTCCTCGGCGTAGTTGAGCGCGCAGCCCAGCTCGTAGCTGCGCGGGTCGGTGGTGCGTGGCGACGAGGGGGCGTACCCCTTGAGGATCCAGTGCGGCTTCTCCTGACCCAGCCGCTCGAACCAGCCGGCGTTGTGGCCGTGGCGGTCGTTCATCCGAAAGCCGGCGATCATTTCGATGCCGTGCCGGTGGCACTCCTCGGCGTAGACCTGGATCGGCATCACGCCGTCGTCCATCATCGGCACCAGCCGCTGGTGGTGCGGGCGGGCGTCCCACTCGCACGACTCGCCGCGCCACCAGTGGCTCCACCCCTGGCTGAAGACCTCCTGCACCACGGTGTCGATCGCCTGCGCCTCGGCGTAGTTGCGCACGACCCCGCGCAGATCGTCCGGCGTCGCGCGGCCCTCGGTCATGAAGCGCGTGGTGTTGGACGGGTCGCTGCAGTAGACGACGCGGCGCGTCCCGCGTGGTTTCAGCGAGCCCAGCGCGAAGTCGGCCATGTGATCCTCCTCATGAGCGCGTGTCGTCGGATTCCTCAAGGTGCAGCATGTCTTGCCACACGTCGTCGGTGAGATCGGCGACGTAGCCGGTGGTGAACGCCTCGAAGTACTTCTGGTCCCACACGGGGACGTGCGTGAACAGCTCGCGCGGGATCGCGTGCAACAGGTCGCGGTAGCACCACTCCAGCAGACGGTACCCGGAGGTGGCGTGCGGCTTGAAGCGGGGATGCGGGCGCACCAGGCCCAACTCGACCATGCGCTGGTCCAGCAGCTCGTGCAGGGTCTCCATGATCTCGAAGCGGCGCTCCCAGGTGGCGCCGTCCGCGGTCGCTTCGTCGATCAGGGGGACCATCGCGGGGGCCGGGTGATCCAGGCGGCGGAACAACGGGTACAGCCACTTGTCGTAGGGGAAGTAGGTCCGGTTCAGCAGGAACGCCAGCTCGATGGTGCGCTTCAGCGTGTTCGCGAACGAGGTGTGCAGGAAGACGAGGTTGTCCCGCAGGCGGGCGCGCTGCATCCAGTAGAGGCCCATGCCACTGGCGTAGCGGCACCAGTGGGCGATGCGCCGCTTCCAGACGGCGTCGGGGTAATAGCCTTCGAACACGGCGCGGATGCGACTGAACCCGCCTGACGGGTCGTGCCAGACCTCGCCGTTGACCACGTGCACGATGTCCTCCTCCGGGATGTCGAGCCAGTCGGTGTCGCTCCCGGGAGGGGTGGTGCGGCCGATGGTCCGACTCAGGAAGGATCCTATGCCCTCGGGGGCCAGGCCGGGTCCGCCGACGTAGCCGGCTTCCAGCCGGAAGCCTTGGAAAGAGGCCGGGAACCGTGCGGCCACCTGCGACCAGATAGCGGGGTCGGTCTCCCGGAACAGGCCGTCGGGCAGCAGGATGTCGACCTTGGGACCCCAGTGGTGGTCGCGGCTGACCGCGTCGTCCATGCCCAGGCACTCGCTCCCCATCCCGAAGCGGCCGCAGGCGGCGGCTTCCAGGTGGCGGGGACAGACCCGCTCCATCGCCGGCCTGACGACCTCCCGGAAGACGTGCCGGCCGAGCTCGATGGCGCCGACGGTCGGCGGCTGTCCGGTCCCCATCGGGTTCAGTCGAGGGCGGCCGGACCGTCGGTGATCGGGATCACGTGCGGCCCGTCACGCCGCCCCAACATCGTCGCCTTCAGCTCCGGTTCTGGCCCAGCCCCGCCTGAGGTCATGGAGTCTGTCGGATAGCCGCTGACGCGCCGATCTCGACAGACTCCATTCCTCACCGTTCTCCCTTATTGCGCCTCGTACTTGATGTAGAACTGGTCGGGATAGGCCGAGTACTCCATCTTCTGGGCGGTCGCCACGTCCGGCAGGTTGCCGATGCGGTTGTGGCGGATGATGATCACCGGGAAGTCGGAGGTGATCGCGATCCAGCTCGTCACCTCCTCGGCCTCCATGATCCACAACTCCTTGGTCAGGGCCGAGTATGACTCCGGGTCGATGGCGGAGATCACCTGCTGCTCCAGCTCCCAGGCGGCCAGGAACTCCGGCGGCGGGTTCGAGTACTTGGTGCCGAGCGTCTGCGTCTCCGGGTTGTAGCCGCCCGAACGGAACACCCACGGCAGGGACACCTGCAGGGACGGTCCCCAGTGCATGACCACCTGCATGTCGTAGGCGCGCATCTTCTCGAAGATGACCGAGCGCTTGACGGCGTTCATGATGGCGTCGAGTCCCACGTCCCGCCACTGCCGGACCACCATCTCCGTCTGCGGGGTGTTGACGAACCGGTCGGTCGGCGTGTCGATGATGATGGTGACGTTCTGGCCGTCGGGATGCTGCAGGATGCCGTCGCCGTCGGTGTCCTTGAGTCCGAGCTCGGCGAAGATCCGCTTCGCCTCGTCGGGGTCGAACCCGGCGTACGCCTCCATGCGGCTGTCGTAGAACGGAGAGTCGCGGCCGACCATCGTCCCGGACGGCTGCGCCAGCCCGAAGTACAGCGCCTCGTTGATCTCTTCCCGGTTGATGGCCATCGATAGCGCGCGCCGGAAGTCGACCTGGTGCATGAGCTTGGCCAGGTTCTCGTCGGAGGGCTCCAGGGCCAGCTTCAGGTAGCCCTGGAACGCGCCGCCCTTCCAGGCCAGGACCTGGTAGTCGCCTGCGGCCTCGCCTTCCTTCATGACCTGGTAGTTCTGGAAGCCCTGCATGCCGCGGCCCTGGACGTCGATCTGTCCCTGGATGACCGCCAGCGCGGCCGTCTGCTGGTCGGCCAGGATCCTGATGTGGATGTTGTCGATGTACGGGAGCTGGTTGCCCGCGGTGTCGACCACGGGATAGTACGGGTTGCGCACGGCGCGGGACCCGTCGACGTCATCGAGCTGCGTGACGACCCAGGGACCGATCTGCGGCATGGCGCCGGGATCTTCCATGAAGCGAAGCTCGGTGTTGTTCTTGAAGTCCTCGTAGGTCGAGTCGGAGTTGAACTTGGGGTGGAACTGCTCGGCGTAGTGCTTGGGGTACAGCGCCCACGGCCCGGACACGTTCAGGGTCATGTCCGGGTTGGGGACCACGGAGATGTACTTGACCGTGTAGTCGTCGATCTTCTCCACCTTGATGGGCTCGCCGCCGGAGTGCGTCCACCAACTGCCGTTCGGGTGGATGTTGACGTCGTGGCCGACGTTCTCCATGGACCAGATGATGTCGTCGGCCGTCAGCGGATGGCCGTCGGACCACTTGGCGCCCCGCCGGTGCCAGACGGTGAGCTCGGTGTAGTCGTCGTTGAACTGGTACTCCTTGGCGTAGAGCGGGTCCAGGCCGCCGAAGTGCACGCCGTCGTCGAGGTATCCCGCCAGGTCGTAGGGGATGATGAAGCCGAAGCCGCCCGCATCACCCAGGCCGCGGTAGTAGTTCAACTGGATCCAGCCGCCGATGGCGTCGGGGGCCCAGCGGCGCAGCGTGCCGCCGTACTGGCCGATCTCGCCCAGCACGTCCCGGACCAGCGGCTCGTCGGAGACGCGCTCCGCGACCGGTGGCAGATCGCCCGCGGCGACCATCTCGGCCAGCATGGGCGCCTCGCTGTAGTCCATGGTCTGGGCGTGCGCGTACACGCCGGCGAGCAGGCCCGCGAGGGCCAGTGCGATCGATGTGCGAAAAGCCTTCCTCATCGAATTCTCCTTGATGCTCGATGGCATTCGGTAGCGGTAGCGCAATCGCGAGTGGCTGTCAACGAAACGCCGCTGCGCTATCGGTCCCAGGTGCGCTTGCGCGGATCGGTGACGTCGACCGACAGCTCCGGCCCCAGCCCCTCGATGGACATGCGCACCACGTCGCCGTCCTGGATGGGCGACAGCGCGTAGTGGTGGGTGCCGGTGGAGACCACGTCACCGGGCTCCAGGGCGACGACGGCGGTGACCTCGGCCAGCAGCTCGGGCACGTGGCGGGCCATCTCGCCGGTGTTGACGTCGTGCTTGAGGTTGTCGTTCACCCACAGGCGCATGCCGAGCGCGTTGGGGTCGGGGATCTCGTCGGCGGTCACCAGCACCGGGCCCATCGGGCCGAAGGTGTGCCAGCTCTTGCCCAGGAAGAAGCCGCCGGGCAGGCCGCGCGCGGAGACGTCCATGAACTGGGTGTAGCCGAAGATCCTGCCCAGGGCGTCCTCCGGGGCCAGCTTGGCGGCGGGCTTGCCCATGACCAGCGCGAACTCAGGCTCGAAGTGGAACACCGTGGCGTCGGCGTCCGCCAGCTCCACGGTGTCGCCGGTGGTCATGACCGAGGTGGGCGACTTGAGGAAGGCGTTGAAGGTTTCCTTCTCCGGGTGGTCGGGCTCGATGTAGTTGCCGGCCAGGCAGACGAGCTGTCCGGGGCGCGGCACGGGCGGGCGCAGCGTGACCTGGTCGACCGGCCGCGCGCTGCCGGATGCGGCGGCGGACGCGATGGCGTCGCGGCAGTCGTCCCAGCCCGCGATGACCTGGTTGAGCAGCGCCTGGGCGCTGTGGGCCTGGGCGGAGTGGTGGTGCAGATCGGCGACGGCGCCTGAGACGTCGACGACGCCGTCGTCGCGCAGCACGCCGAGTCGGTAGTCGTCGAAGAAGACGAGCTTCACGTGGTTGCCTCCGTTCGGGGGTTCGGTTGATGGCGGCCCGCGTTGGGGCCGGAACTGCGCGCATAGTACCATGCCGGCAGCATGGAAGCCGTGGTTTTCGACGCATTGTCGGGCGAGCCGCTGACGGCCGGGCGCGCCGCATATACGCGTGAGATGCCGGCCGGCTTGGCGCTGGTAAGCGGGCCGGCGCTGTTCGATCCGCAGGTCAACGGGTTCGCCGGCGTCGACTTCCACACCGCCGACCTGACCGTCGACGCCGTCGAGCACGCGGTCGCGGCGTTGTGGGACGCGGGCTGCTCGCACCTGCTGCCCACGGTGACCACCGGCCCCGTGGACCGGATGGAGGCGCAGCTCGCCGCGCTGGCGGCGGCCCTGCGCAGCCCTCGGGTGCGGGACGCCGTGCCCGGCTTCCACGTGGAGGGTCCGTTCCTGAGCCCGGTCGAGGGGTTCCGCGGAGCCCACGATCCAGCCTGCATGCTCGATCCCGATCCGGCCGTCTACGAGCGGCTGCAGCGGGCCGCCGGGGGCCGCGTGGTGATGCTGACGGTGGCGCCGGAACTGCCCGGATCCGTGGAGTTGATCCGGCGGGCCGCGGCCGACGGCGTGACGGTGTGCGTCGGCCACAGCGACGTCGGCGGCGCCGACCTGGCGGAGGCGGTGCGCGCCGGGTTGCGGCTCTGGACGCACCTCGGCAACGGCTGCGCGGCGCAGGTGCACCGCCACGACAACGTGATCAACCGCGCCCTGGCCTGCCCGGACCTGTCAGCCTCGGTCGTCCCGGACGGCATCCACTTGCCGCCGGCGCTGCTCGGCCGGCTCACGGCCGCCCTGGGGCCGAGCCGGCTGGTCGCGACCACGGACGCGATGTCGGCGGCGGGTGCCCCACCCGGCATCTACAGCCTGGGCGAGAAGCGGCTGGAAGTGGGCCCCGACCGGGTCGTCCGCGACGTGGGCGGCACCTACTTCGCGGGCTCGAGCCTGACGCCGCTGGAGGGGCTCTACAACCTGGTCCGCATCGGCGGGCTGGGCCTGCAGGGGGCGTGGCGGGCCTGGACGTGGCTGCGCGACCGGATGTTCCCGGGGATCGAGGCGCCGCGCATCGCGGTGCCGTTTCCTACCGGCCGCCGGTCCGCGCACGGAGAGGGATGACGATGAGAGACATGGTACGGCTGGCGGTGATCGGGTGCGGCGGCAGGGCCGGACGCCTGGTGCAGGAGGTCGCGGAGCTCGACCAGGCGGTGGAGCTGGTGGGCGTGCTCGACCCGGATGAGGACGGGGTGCGGTCGCGGCTGCCGGAGCGGTTCGCCGGCGCCCCGTTCTACGGTTCGGTCGGGGAGCTCCACCGCGGGGCGCGGCCGACGGCGCTGCTGGTCGGCACGCGCTGCCACCTTCACACCGAGTACGCGATCGAGGCCGTGGACCTGGACCTGCCGCTGTTCCTGGAGAAGCCGGTGTCCATCTCGATGGAGCAGGCGCGGCGGCTGGAGGCGGCCTACGCCGGGCGGTACGAGCGGGCGGTGGTCAGCTTCCCGCTGCGCGTGTCGTCTCTGGCGGAGATGATCGCCGGCCGCATCCGCGCAGGCGCGGTGGGCTCGCCCGAGCACGTCGCCGCGACCAACTACGTGAGCTACGGCACCGTCTACTGGGAGCAGGGCTACCGCGACTACACCATCACCGGCGGCCTGTTCCTGCAGAAGGCGACCCACGACTTCGACTACCTCGCGATGCTGATGGGATCGCCGATCGTGCAGGTGGCGGCGATGGGCAACTACGGCCGGGTGTTCGGCGGCGACAAGCCGCCCGGGCTGCGCTGCTCGGAGTGCGACGAGACCGCCACCTGTCCGGAGAGCCCGGAGAACCGGCGCCGCAACGGCCTGCGGACGGCGGACGACCACCTGTGCCTGTTCTCGTCCGACACGCGCACCGACGAGGGCACCAATGAGGACTGCTCCACCGCAATGCTGCGCTTCGCCTCCGGCGCGCACGGCACCTACACGCAGGTGTTCTTCACCCGGCGCGACGCGCACCGGCGCGGCGCCGTGGTCTCCGGTTACCAGGGGACGATCGAGTTCGACTGGTACACCTCCGATTACCGGGCGGTGCGCCACCACGACCGCTTCAGCGAGCAGGGCCACCTCGATGAAGGCGAGCACGGGCACCACGGCGGCGACGCCAACCTGATCGGCGACTTCCTGGCGCTGGCCCGCGACGGCACGCCCCCGCGCGCCGACCTGGCATGCGGCCTGAGGAGCGTCTACACCTCGCTGGCCGCCAGGGAGTCGGCCGCCACCGGTCGCTTCGTCGACGTCCGGCAGCTCGGAGCGTGAGGTCCTGGTCGGACGCGCTTCCCGTCAAGCAGATCTGATCTGAGCGGTCCTTGCTCGGCGGCCTCTGCCGGTGACGAGCACCCCTGGTGGCGATGCCGGTGATGGGCGAGGCACAGGAGGCACACATTGTTCGGCGCCGCGCTTCCGCCCAGTGCGTGCGGCACCCGGTGATCGATCTGGAGCAGGTGGCGGGAGGCGCAGCCGCGCCCGCTCCGCGGGTCGACGTAGCTGCAGCGGCCGCCGTCTCGCTGCCAGGCCTCCCGCCTGGTGGCCGCGGGATGGCGCGGCCGGCCGATGCACTCCGCTTCGGCGCCGGAGTAGCCGCCTCAGCCGGCCGAGCCACCCTAATATTCGCAGACCCGGCATCGCGGCCCAACCCCAGCTCAGACATCCGCGCCGAACTA
>JAPPKD010000025.1 GCA_028820215.1 Spirochaetaceae bacterium
CAAACTGTGCCGCCTACTTGACGTATACCGACACGCCCATCCCTGACAGCACCACAGTCAGTGTATACAAGCCTCGGCCCGGAAGGATAGCGAGTAACTTGCTATCCTCAAATCACTTATCCACTCAGACCGTCAGGCACCCGAGCTAACTAGGAAACTCACGCTAGAGGTGGATCTCGCGGTAAGCGACAGCGCTCCGGTTGCCGGCGGGTTGTTCACGATTGCAGCGACGGTCCGGAATGCCGGTGGTGCTGCGGCGGAGGCCACCACACTGCGCTACTACCGCTCGACGGACGCGAGGATCACGAAAGCTGACACGGAGGTCGGCACGGACGCGGTTGCGGAGATCGCCGCGTCGGAAGCCGGCGGAGAGTCGGCGGAGGTATCGGCGCCGTCAACGCCGGGGACGTATTACTACGGGGCGTGCGTGGACGCGGTGGCGAACGAGTCAAACCTGACGAACAACTGCTCGGCATCGGAGCGAATCACCGTTCGGGAGCGGCAGGACGATGACGACGACCCGGACCTGGTGGTGCTGGCGGCATCGGTCAGCGACAGCGCTCCGGCTGCGGGCGCAACGTTCACGCTGTCGGCCGCGGTGCGAAACACTGAAGGTGGATTTGCCGATGTGGCGACGCTGCGCTACTACCGGTCGACCGACGCTACGATCAAAACGGCGGACACCGAGGTGGCGACGGACCAGGTCACGGGGCTGGCCGGTGCCGGGAGTGCGGGCCGCTCGGTGGAACTGACCGCTCCTTCGACACCCGGTACCTACTACTACGGGGCGTGTGTCGACCCGTTGGCGAACGAATCGGACCTGACGAACAACTGCTCGACATCGGTGCAGGTCACGGTGCGGGCTCAGGCGCGCGAGTCGCAGGGGACTCCCGACTTGGTGGTAACATCGCCTTCCGTGAGCGACAGCGGTCCCGCCGCCGGCGCATCGTTCACGCTGTCGGCGACGGCCAGGAACGACGGTGACGGAGCGGCGCCGGCGACGACGCTGCGCTTCTTCCAATCGGTGAACGCGACCATCACGACGGCGGGCACCCAGGTGGGGACGAGTGCGATCGTGAGGCTTGCCGCATCCGGGAGCGCCGGAGGGTCGGTGGACCTGACGGCGCCTGCGTGGCCGGGGGCTTACCACTACGGAGCGTGTGTGGACGCGGTGGCGGGCGAGTCGGACAAGACGAACAACTGCTCGTCTGCGGCGACGGTGACGGTACCGAAACCGCAATACCCCGACTTGATAGTGGCGCTGAAGGCCGGTGGCGCGCCCCACCACCCGGGATCGACGCTCATCCTGTCGGCGATGGTGATCAACACGGGTGCCGGGGAGTCGCCGTGGACGACGCTGGGGTACTACCAGTCCACGGATGCGACCATCACGACCTCCGACACGTCGGTGGGAACGGATGCGGTTGAGACGCTTGCCGCTTCGGGCGACAGCGCCCAGTGGATTTTGCTGACGGCGCCGTCTTCGTTGGGCGCATACTACTACGGCGCGTGCGTGGAGACCGTGACGGACGAGTCGGATACGACGAACAACTGCTCGTCCGCGGTGCAGGTGAACGTCCAGGCGTGGAAGCCGGACCTGCTGATGTCGAATCTGAGGGTAGACTTGACGGACCCGGTGACGGGGGAGACGTTCACGCTGTCGGCGGACGTGTTGAACGGCACCCGTGCACCATCTGCGGCGACGACGCTGCGCTACTACCGGTCGGCGGACTCGACCATCACGACCTCCGATACCGAGGTGGGGACGGACGCGGTGGACGCGCTGTCGGCGTATGGAAGCAGCGCGGAGTCGATCTCGCTGACCGCACCGGCGACGACCGGCGCGTACTACTACGGTGCGTGCGTGGACGCGGTGGCGGGCGAATCCGACACGACCAACAACTGCTCGGTGTCGGTGAAGGTGGATGTCGTGGCCCAGCAGAGGCGCGTGGACATTTCGCCGCGCACGCTGACGTTCGAGGCGGTGGGCGACTCCGAGACGGTGACCGTCCGGGTCCTGGACGAGAACGGCGACGAGGACACCGAAGCGTCATACGGTTGGATCAGCTTCTCTCCCTTCCCGGGGCCGTGTTGCACGCTCAAGAAGGTGGATGACGGTCTGGAGGTCACGGTGACCCAGTCCGGGAGAATGAGCGTTGACTTGTTCTCGACCGACGCAAAGTCAGCTCGGCTGCAGGTGACCGCCTACCAGAAAGCGACGACGCTGGAAGTCTCACCAAGCTCGGTGAGCCTGGAGGTTGATGAGACCGACACGCTGAGTGCCACGATCAAGGACGCGAACGGACACGCGATAGAAGGACTCACGGTCTACTGGACGACGAGCGATTCGGACGTAGCGACCGTCCAAGGTGCGGACGACGGGGGTGCAACGGGTGCGACCGCCACGGTCACGGCGGCCGCAACCGGGATGGCCATGATAACCGCTCGCCACGCAGCCGAAATCGGGGGGACCGCCGCGGTGACAGTGACGAGCAGCAACGAGCAATAGCGACATGGGCACACACACTACTCCATTTTCGATCCCGACTCGCGCGCCAGATGGAGTTGGCCGAACAGATCATGCACGACGACCGTGAGGTGCTGCGGGCACTGGTCAGGTGAGCGGCGGCGACGACTAACCGCGGTCGTTGGCGGTGAGGAAGGCGCCGGCGGCGTCTTCCACCGACTGCTGGATTGCCTGCAGGATGGACGTTCGGTCGCCGAGACCGATGCGGCCGAAGCGGCGGGCGATCAGCATGCGCTGGCCGCCGAGCGGAGAGTGGACGGCGAAATAGGCGTCGATCGCGTACACGAAGCTGCCGTCGCGCCGGTCGAGGCAGGAAACCGAGAGATCGAGGTAGAGCTGATCGAACAGCGAACTCGACTGGCTGAGGTGCCGTGGCTGGATCCTGGCGCCGGTCAGGATGGCGTCGATCACGCCTTCCGCATGTGCGTCGACGATCGGGCATTCGCTTTGCACGCCGTGGAAGTAGTACAGCTCACCCGGATCGCGCGTGGCTTGCTCGATTGCGTCCAGCACCCAGTCCGGCGAATCCGCGAACAGGTTCGCGCCGGCGGACAGCATGAATGCGACGCCGCACACGGCGGCTACCAATGCTCGGCTCATACCCGACATGCCTTCCATGGTGGGCCGGTCCGCCGCCGCGGTCAAGTCGGCAGCCGGTACGCGCTGCCGAAGCCGCGCACCAGGTGGCTCGCGAGCCAGCGGCCGCTGCCGTCGCGCGGCGAGCCGCGCATGCGCATGGGCGCGTTCAGGCGGCGCGCGTCGGGATGGCGCAGGTTCATCTGCTCGATGATGACACCGCGGCGGACGTGGTTGTGCAGGTAGCTGATGGTGCCGGCGCGGTCCACCGCCACCACCAGCCCCATGTGGGTGAGGTCGTCGTCCCAGCGGCGGTTGCCGTTGCGGTCCCAGGTGTTGTCGAAGAACACGATGTCGCCGGGCTCGGGGCGGGCGTCGGGCGCGGCCCGGAAGTAGAGGTGGTGATCGCGCATCATCCGATGGAGACGCTCGACGCCGTTGCCCTGGTACTGGTGGAACCGTGCGCCCAGGTTGATGCCGGCCGCGGCGTAGACGGCCAGCACGGCACCGGTGCAGTCGTCCCGGTATTCGGTGCCGCCGACGTACAGCCGGTCCACGCCGACCAGGTCGTGCGCCGACCGGACCAGCGCCCGCTGGCGCTCGCTGAGCGAGTGCCCGGCCATGGCCGGCGGCGCGTACCGCACGTCGCCGGTGGTACAGGCGTTCAGCACCGCCACCGCCAGCGCCGCGACCGCTGCCCTGGCCATCGTCTTCACGCTTCCATTATCGGCGCGGCGGAGCCGGGACCGGCGTCGGGCCGCGGGCCGCCGCGGAGCCGTGCGCCCCGTGGCGGCTGGACGTGGGGCGGTGCGGGCGCATACTTTGTGGACCGGAGGTACCGCCGCCGATCATGGCAGATCCCTTTGCTGCGCGCGATGAACTGCGCGTCGACCGCGACCGCTACACCTACTACCGCCTCGCCGCGCTGGCAGCGCACGGTGCCGGCGACCTGGACCGGCTGCCGTACTCGCTACGCATCCTGCTGGAGTCGCTGTTGCGCGGTTGCGCCGATGGTGCCGTGACCGGCGGGCAGGTGCGGGAGCTGGCCGCCTGGCAGCCGCGCGCCGAGCGGCGCCCGAGCCTGCCGTACCGGCCGGCACGGGTAATCATGCAGGACCTGACCGGCGTCCCCGCGGTGGTCGACCTGGGCGCCATGCGCGCGGCCGTGGCGCGGCTCGGCGGCGACCCGTCCGCGGTCAATCCGCGGGCTCCGATGGACCTGGTCATCGACCATTCCGTACAGGTGGACCACTTCGGTTCCGCGGATGCGCTGTCGCGCAATGCGGCAATCGAGTTCCGGCGCAATCGCGAGCGGTTCGAGTTCCTGCACTGGGGACAGAGTGCGTTCGCCAACTTCCGGGTGGTGCCGCCGGCCACCGGCATCGTCCACCAGGTGAACCTCGAGTACCTGGCCAGCGTGGTGATGATCGACCCGCACCACGCCGGCAGTGCGGCGCCCCTGGTCTATCCCGATACCCTGGTGGGCACCGATTCGCACACCACCATGATCAACGGTCTCGGCGTGCTCGGCTGGGGGGTCGGAGGCATCGAGGCGGAGGCGGCCCTGCTCGGCCAGCCGTACGACATGCTGGCGCCGGACGTGGTCGGCGTGCGCCTCACCGGCAGCCGCCGGCCGGGCACCACCGCTACCGACGTCACCCTGGCGGTGGTGGAGATGCTGCGCACGCACGGCGTGGTGGGCAAGTTCGTGGAGTTCACCGGTCCCGGCCTGGCCTCGATGAGCCTGCCCGACCGCGCCACCATCGCCAACATGGCCCCCGAATACGGCGCCACCATCGGGTTCTTCCCGGTCGACGACGAGACGCTGCGCTACCTGCGCCTGTCGGGACGCTCTGCGGCGGCCTGCAACCTGGTGGAGGCATACTGCAGGACGCAGGGGTTGTTCCGCGCCGCCGACGCCCCGGAACCGGAATTCACCGAGTTGCTGGAGTTGGACATCGCGTCCGTCCAACCCGCCCTGGCCGGCCCCAAGCGGCCGCAGGACCGGGTCGTGCTGCCCGCGGTGGCGCGCCAGTTCCGCGCCAGCCTCGGCGCCGGCAAGGCCGAGCGCGGCTTCGCGC
>JAPPKD010000035.1 GCA_028820215.1 Spirochaetaceae bacterium
TACCACAAATACCACCCCGTGTCTATCCCCCTTGGTGAGCTATGCGGGCTAGCGCCCCATTCCTGAAGGCTTCGGTCTTTCGTGCGCGCGGCGGCCGGTCAGGGCACCTGCCTTGGCCGGTCGCCCACCTTCCTCAGTGCTGCCGCTCTATGCCTGCGGCAACTGCAGTGCGTACAGGCGGGCCCGTTCCAGGTAGAAACGGATCCGCATGGGCAGGCACCGGCTCACGTCGGGATTGCCGTTCCAGGTGAAGGTGTGGGCGAGGCTGTCGCCGCTGAACGTGTCGCAGTCCCCCGCCGAATACCCCGGGATGACGTGGCCGTCGACGCTGATCAGCTCCGCGCTGATCGACCCGTCGACGGCGTACGCGTTCACGGTCAGCCGGTTCCCGGGGGAGAACAGGGGCTTGGTCGTCAGGGTAGGAGGATTGTTCTTCGGGTGACGGTCGTTCGCCGGGGACTCGATGGAGGCGAAACCGTCCAGGCGCAGCGTCGCCAGCCCGACCGCCGTGTTCTCCTGCGTGTCGACGCCGGTGTAGTAGACCCGGAGCTCGTCGCCGACCCGCATCGGCGCCCGGCTCACCGTGATCGACTTCCCATCCCAATCGTCGGCCGGCCCGGGTTCGAAGAATGAGGCCGTCCGCACGCGCTGCCAGTGGAAGCCGTCCCGGCTGTGGGCCAGCCAGCTCTCCATGAAGTTGGGCGCCGTGTGGCTGACCCGCAGGAAGCCCAGGTACAGGTTCTCGTAGAACATCGGGGCCATCGCCTCGAAGTCGATGTCCAGGTCGTCGAGGCTGTCCCGGTCGATGATATGGACCGGCGTGGACCAGTGAATGAGGTCGTTACTCTGCATGCGCAGAATCGAACGCTCGGTGCGGTGGACGAGCGTGGGACGCGGATACACCGGGCGGCAGAAGCCCAGGTACTTGTGATTCACGGGGTCGTGCAGGATCGCCAGGTTCTCGTCGCCGCGGTTGTGGTCGTAGGGACCGGGCGCCGGCTCCCAGCGCAGGCCGTCGGGCGAGTACTGGACCATCGGGTGCTGCACCCCGCCGTCGGCGGTGGAGTACACCATCTTGTAGCGCCGGGACGGAGCGGCCCCGACCTCCTTGAGGACGTACTGGCCCTTGCCCTGGTAGATGATGTTGGTGTCGTTGCCCGCGGGGTCCCTGACCAGGCCGAGCGTCGGCCGGTCCCAGTCGATGCCGTCGCGGGAGGTGGCATACAGGAAGCGGTAGTAGTGCCTCCGTACGGGCACGTCGACGACCGTCAGGCCGTTGTACCACATCTTCCAGACCCCATCTTCCTCGTCCCACGTGATGTTGGCCGGCCACGGCGCGGACTCCCCCTCCCACGGGTAGATCGGCTTCATGATCGGATTGCCGGCGAAACGCTGCGGCTGATGGATGGTGCGCCGGACGAAGGCGGTCGCCCGCAGCAGGTGACCGGGGACGTCGCCCTGGATGCGATCCGTGCCCTCGCTCCATCCGTCCAGGTCGGTACGGGCGTGGGCCGGAGGCTGGATCCAGCGCGCCGCCTCGGTCTGGCGGGGCGTGACCCAGCGCGTCGTTTCGATGATGTAGTCATTGATGAAGAGCTGCTTCCGAGTACCTACGTTGACGATCGACTCGGAGCCCGGCACCTGCAGTCTCATCTCGCTCCTCCTTGCGTGGTCGCGCGACGGTCAGGATGAGAACCGATCGACCATGACGCAGAAGGCAGTGCCATGCAAGCTGTTCCCGGTCACGTAGGTATCGGCAGGTAGGGTAGGGTGCGGAGCAGAGAGAACGGGGAACCATGAGCGAAGCGTCCTGGGTGCACCGAGGGTTCGAGGTGTTCGCCGCGGGCAGCTTCGAGGACGGCGGCAGCAACCTGTACGTCAACGCGCAGGGGATCATCGAGACCATCCACCGCACCGACGTCGACAACGACGGCTACGTCGACATCGTGCTGCCGAACGCCCAGGGCTACAACGAGAGGGGCCCGACGTGGATCTACAAGCCCGGCCCCGGCGACGGCTCGGACTGGGAGCGGCGCGAGCTGCCGACGGACAGCGGAGACATGTGCCGCATCGTCGACCTCGACGGCGACGGCTACCAGGACCTGGTGATCGTCAACTCGACCAACGGCGTGTCGTGCGAGTTGCTCTGCCACATCTACTGGGGCGGTCCCGGCGGGCTCACCGGCGAGCGGACCGACCTGCCGACGGTCGGCGCGTACGACGTGGCCGCCGTCGACGTGAACGGCGACGGGCGCCTGGACCTGGTCTTTCCGTCCGCCTGGGTCGACCACCACAACCCGGGCCGCCCGCTGCCGCTGCACGTCTACCTGCAGGGCGCGGACCGGCGCTTCCAGGACGCGGGCCGGGAGTACGGGCTGACCGGCATCGGCGCGCGGTCGGTGGCTGCCGCCGACCTGAACGGCGACGGTCACGTCGACCTGGTGGTGGCCAACTACCGGCACGAGTTCGAGTACCGGATCGACTCCTACCTCTACTGGGGCACGGAGGACGGCTTCGACCCGACGCCGCAGGGGTTGCCGACCGACACCGCGACCCAGGTCTTCCTGGCCGACTTCAACGGCGACGGCCGGCAGGAGATCCTGTTCTGCGGCAACAACACGGTGCAGATCTACTGGAACGACGAGGGCCGTTTCAGCCCGGACAACCGCCTGGTGGTCGAGACGGAGGGGCTCAGTGGCGAGTTCCATCACGGTGATCTCTACGCCACCGCCGGAGACGTCGACGGCGACGGCCGGGACGAGCTGATCGTCGCCACGCTGCGCGGGATCGAGATCCGCAGCGCGGACGATCTGACCGAGGTGCGGCAATTCCTGCCGCTGAAGTTCGCCCACTGGGCGCACGTGGCGGACCTGGACGGCGACGGCCGCCCGGAGGTGATCGCCAGCAAGTACCAGGAAGACGAGACCTTCAACACGCGCTCGGCGATCTTCTGGAACGGGCCTGACGGCTACTCTCCCGACCGCTGCAGCCGGGTGGCCACGATGGGGGCGGAGGGGGTCACCGCCGGCGACCTGGACGGCGACGGCACGCCGGTGATCGTGTTCTGCAACACCATGACCGGGCACGCCAAGACCAGCCCGACGCTTCCCTCCTACATCTACTTCGGCGGACCCGGCACCGACTACGGCGTTCACCGCCGCCAGGAGTTGCCGGTGGGCGGCGAGTGCGGCGACTGCGCCATCGCCGACCTCGACCTGGACGGCTGGAATGACCTGGTGTTCGGGAAGATGACCGGGGTGCGCGTGTTCCCCGGCGGTCCCGACGGGTTCAGCCCGGACCGGCACTACGACCTGCCATGCTTCCTGCCGTGCGTCCAGGTCGCCGACTTCAACCGCGACGGCTACCTGGACATCCTGGCGCTCAGCCACACGTACGACGACAAGCCGGAGACGTTCGCCAACTCCTCGCGCATATTCTGGGGCTCGGCGGACGGCTTCAGCGCCGACCGCTACGACATCTTCCCGACGTTCTGCGGCGCCACCGGCTACCTAGCCGACCTCACCCGCAACGGGTACCTGGACGTGCTGGTCGGCGACAAGCGCGGCTACGTGCTGATCTACCTGGGCGGACCGGACGGGTATTCCCTGGATCGCACGCAGCGAATCCCCATGTGGAAGGACTGGAAGGGGGGCGTCAACACGGCGGCCGACCTCAACGGCAACGGCTGGCTGGACCTGGTGGTGTCGAGCTCCGGCCACTATCATCGCAAGCCCGACACCCTGACCATCTTCTACGGCGGCCCCGACGGCTACGGCTGGCACAATGCCCAGGACTACAAGGGCGGGTTCTCGCCCGGGCAGATGTCGGTCGCCGACCTCAACAACAACGGCCTGCTGGACCTGATCGTCCCCGCCTACTCGACCGACCTGACGCGGGTCGTGCCCATCCAGATCTTCTGGAACCAGGGAGATCGCTTCGACCTGGAGCACCCGCTGGAGCTGCACGCCGACGCGGGATTCGAGGCGCTGCCGATCGACCTTGACCGCAACGGCTGGACCGACCTGTTCGTGGCGTGCCACCGCAACGACGTCGGGCACGTCGTCGACTCGCAGATCTTCTGGAACGGCCCGGAGGGACTCTCGAACGACCGCACCACGCCCCTGCCCGGCATGGGGCCGCACCGGCTGAACGCGCGCCTGCCGGGGAATGCCTACACGCGCGCGCCGATCGAGCGCTACACGTCGCCGCCGCACGAGGCCGGGGGCCGGCGACCCGCCCGGATCGCTTGGGAGGCCGAAGTGCCGGACACGACCGCGCTGCAGCTCGAGGTGCGGTGCGCGGAGCGGGAAGAGGACCTGGAACAGGCGTCGTGGATGGGCCCGGGCGGCCAGGGCACGATGTTCGGCCGGCCGGGTACAGCGATTCCCGACCTGTGGCCCTCGACGCGCTTCGTTCAGTACCGGGCGACGTTCACGTCGCTCTACGGCTGCCGCTCTCCGCGGCTGCGCGAGGTCCGGATCGACTTCACGGACTGAAGCAGGCGATGGCCTGGCTGTATGCCAGATCGGGCGGGGCCAGCCCCTCAAGTCAGTACCTGCTTGGTGATTGCCAGCAACCAGCCGGAGTGATTTGACCGAGGCTGCGTCCAACTAACACGCGAACCTCACACGCTTTTGTGGTGGCCTGGTTGTCAGTCAGCGGCCTCCGAGGGAGATAAGCGAGACTGTCTTGTCGCAGTGTGGCACGTTCTTCGTGCTCCCAGCTATCCAATCCAGGCGACCGCGATCGAGCCGCAAGGTGCGCGAAGGGGCTCGTTTGGTGGTCTCGTCGATGTCCAGACGTGTAGTGGATTCGTGCCGATCCCGAAAACCCGATTCGGGAACGGAAGGCTTGGAGATATAGCGAGTTCTGGTCGAAGAAAGCGCCGGCCGGACAGTAGGAGGAGAACGTCGAGACGCAGCGTGTTTCGTCGTCGAGGCGGACCAAGGCTCGGCCGCCGGTCAAGAACCGCGAATTCCGGCAGGAGCTGCTGACGTGCGCTGGAGGCGCGCGGCCACCGGGTGCAGTTCCGGCGCGCGCGGCCACGAACGCGTCGAGTTCAACGAGGCCTGCGATCGGATGGTCCAGGAGACGATCGTCGCCGGCCTCAAGGAGCGACGCTCAGTTAAAGCGCTACGAACGCCCGAACGCTCTCTTCCATGACGGGAGCCGCATGAAC
>JAPPKD010000296.1:0-36005 GCA_028820215.1 Spirochaetaceae bacterium
CTCAGGAGAACGAACGAATGGCTGCCTGACCTGTCACGCTGACGGAATGCACCCGTCGGGACTTCCCGTGTTGCCTTCACTCCCCTATGCATGCATGCCCCCGCCACTACCCCGGCGGAACCGACCGGTGCACGTGTCGCTCGCTTCCCAGTCGGTGGCAGCCTTCGCCGTTATTCGGGCGGCTCGGCTTCCGCGTTACCCGTTTCGAGGCCTGCTCAGCGTTCACTCGCGTTGCGGCCTGCATGCTTGCTAAACCGCCCTCGGCGGCCCGTTCCATCGAAGTGCTTCAGACGATCTCGTTACCTCCTTCGTCCGCTCCGATTGCTACCGGCTGGAGCGACAGTTTGCCGGACGGGACTCGCACCCGCTAGGGAATGACGCCTTCTCACGGCGCACCGAATAAGCCGGGGTTAACGGCCACGGACTCGGCCATGGGAACAGCGCCACCGTCTTCCGTTCCGCGGATCGTGGTCGCGTATGACACTGGCTGATCCGATTGCTTCTTCCAATCGACCTCGATGCTCAGTTGGGAGTCGGCCTGACCGCCCCAGATCAACTCCTCCCAACCACCCCGTCTCTGGACTTCGTCGGTCAGACTCCTGCCTCTCCATGCGAACGCTTCCACGTACCTCAGCGCGTCGATCACGTTGGACTTTCCCGACCCGTTCGGGCCGATGAGCACCGTCAATCGGCCCGGCTGCAGTTCGATGTCCTTGAGACTGCGGAAGTTCCTGATCGCCAAGCGGGAGATCATCTGCCGCTCATCCTACCTACTCGACGCCGCAGAGGGCGACAGGTGCAGTCGGATGTTTGCACGTGCACGAGCCCTCTCAGGGGTTGAACCGGTAGACCACCGCAAGCTGCGCGGCGTCGGTATTGGTTGAGTCCGCATGGTGGTAGATGTTGATGCGTCCCGTGCCGCAGTCGCCGAACGCGTCGCAGGAGAGCACGCCGGTGATGCCCTGAAATCCGGCCATCGCTCCCATCGCCTCCCGGAGCGCGGCGCGATCCAGGTGGAGCGTCCCGCCCTCCGCCACCGCCGCGGACTCGATGGCGGTGAGGAGCAGCGTCGCTGCATCGTAGGCGTACGCCCAATAGGGTGAGGCGGGAGACTCGCCGTAGGTCGCCTGGAAGGCGGCGAGCACCGTTGCGGCGTCCTTGCCGGTCGCCGCATTGACGCTCGAACCGCGCGACGATTCCGGCCCGACGATGTAGATCCCCTCGGACTGGGGCGAGCCGAGGAACTGCGACACGAGCATCGCGGCGCCGGTGATCAGCGTCACGTCCTGCAGTCCGTCGAACTCCCGCGCCTGTCCCGCAAACGCGGAGCCCTCACCCACGAACAGCGGGAAGAAGACGCCGTCGGGTGCGGCCGCCGCAAACGTCGCCAATACCGCGGTCATGTCCCTGTCGCCCTTCTCGATGCCGGCTTCGGCAACGACCTCTCCACCCCGGGCGCGGAACGCATCGGCGAACGCGCCGATCAGGGCGGTCGTGTACGGATCGCCATCGTGCACGGATGCCATGCGCCGCAGCCCCAGCTCACCGTAGGCGAAGCCGGCGACCGCGACGGCTCCGTGGAGGTCGTTGTTGGAAACCCGGAAGTAGCCGGTGTGGTAATCGGAGCCGGGGTTCCCGCGCAGATCGGATGTGAGCACCGGCGAGGTGTTCGATGGCGAAACCATCACCAGGCCGGCCTTGCCGATCACCGGTGACGCCGCCACCGCGGCGGCCGAGCACGAGGTCCCGACCACGCCGACCACCCGAGGGTCTGCGGCGATCCGCTCCGCGCCCTCGCGTCCGCCGTCGGGCGAACATTCGCCGTCCAGCGGATCTCCGAGCGCGATCGGGTGGCCGTGGACGTCGCCAACGTCCCGCACGGCCAACTCCACGCCGTGACGCAAGGAAGCCCCCAGCGATGGCGCGCCGGTGAGCGACAGCAACGAACGGATGTGGACCGCCTCGCCCTCGCCGACCTCCACCGCGCCGAGCGGTCCGGCCTCCAACTGCGGGCTGGAGTGGGCGCCCGTTGCCAGGAGGGCGCTGAAGACGATACAGAACGCGGATTTCATGGCCGCCATCGTACTTCGCCCGGAAGCACTGCAGGAAGCTGAGCCCTCCCTGCGGCTCGCCCCAACACGCCGGAGGCCGATCCGGGCCCGGATTGTAACCTGCGTTCTGGAAGCTGCTATGATCGGGCGCGTGGCGCGGGGGCCGGACTATCAGGAACGCTTCGCCCGGTTTGCGGTACGCGCCGGCCTGCTGCGCTTCGGCAGGTTCACCACCAAGTCGGGACGTTCGTCGCCGTACTTCTTCAACACCGGCGGGTGCGCGGACGGGGCGGCCCTGAGTGAGCTGGGCGGTTACTACGCCGCTGCCATCGCCGACCGGTTTCCAGACGCGACGCTGCTGTTCGGTCCGGCCTACAAGGGCATCACGCTGGCGGCGGCGGCGGCGATGGCGCTGAGCCGGGACCGCGCGCAGCCGGTCGGCTTCTGCTTCGACCGCAAGGAGCGCAAGGATCACGGCGAGGGCGGATTGCTGGTCGGACGGCTCCCGGCCGCAGGCGACCGGGTGGTGATCGTCGACGACGTGGTCACCGACGGCGCATCCAAGCGGCACGCGATGGAGCTCCTGCAGCAGGAGGCGGGGATTCGGCCCGCGGGGCTGCTGGTGGCCGTCGACCGCCAAGAACGGGGAGCCGGCGACCGCAGCGCGCTCCAGGAGCTGTCAGGCGAGTTCGATCTGCCCACGGCGGCGATCGCCACCATCGGCCAGATCGTCGACGTGCTGTCGCGGCAACCGGTCGACGGACGCACCGTGATCGACGCGGAGTTGCGCGGCCGCATCGAAGCCTACCTGCAGAAGTACGCTCCGCGCGTACGGTGAGCCCGTGCGGATCCGCCGGCGCCTGACTCCCCTGCAACCCACGCCGCGCAACCGCCGCCGCATCGAGGCGCGGGTCAAATGGCTGGGACTGCTGGTCCGCTACGCGTTCCGGCCGGTCGTGCGCACCACATTCGGCCCCCGCGAGTTGCTTCGCGAGCCGGCGCTGGTCGTGTCCAACCACTCCTCCCTCCTGGACCCGATGTTCCTGTCGCTGGCGGTCGGCCGCGCGGTCCATTTCCTGTCGACCGAGTTGGCGTTCTCGGGAGGGGGGATGGGATGGATCAATCAGTTCTTCGGCGCGGTGCCGAAACGCAAGTTCACCGCCGATCCCCGCGCGATACTCCGACTGCGCCGCTGGCGTGACCTGGGTGGCTCCATCGGGCTGTTCCCGGAAGGGGAGCGAACCTGGGACGGCCGGCCGCTGCCGATCCTGCCCGGCGTCGAGAAGCTGGTGCGGGTGATGGACCTGCCGGTGGTGACGGTCCGCGTGTATAACGGTTGGCGGCAGTCGCCGCGCTGGGCGGCCACGCTGCGGCGCGGCCGCGTGCACGTCGAGGCGGACCCGCCGCGCCGCTTCACGCCCGGCGACTCCCTGGAGTCGATCCGCCGCTACATCGAGGAGCGCATCAGCGTGGACGCCGAGGCTGGGCCGGCCTGGCCGGTGCGCGGGCGGCGGCTGGCCGCGGGGATCGGCAACGTGCTGTTCGCCTGTCCGGCCTGCCTGCGGCTGGACGCGATCGAAGAACGCGGCGACATCGCGTCCTGCCGGGACTGCGGCGCAGCATGGCGTGTGGATACCGAGTCGCGGCTCCATCCCGCGAGCGGGGGGCGGCCGATGACCCTGCGCGCGGCCGCTGACAGCATCCGCAGCCGCTTTCCCGAGCCGTGGCTGCCGGCGGACGGCGCGCTGCCCGCCGGTGAGCTGCTGAAGAGTGAGCCGGTGCGGCTCTACGACGTCACCGATCCGGACCCGCTGCTCGTCGGCCGCGGCCACCTGGTCCTCACGGCAGACGCGCTCCGCGTCAGCGGCATCAACCCGTGGTCGATCCCGATGGCGGACATCAGGGCCGAGGCGGTCGATCTCAAGCGCCGCCTCAACTTCTCCTCCCGGCGCCGCGTGTTCGAGGTCGTAATGCCGCGCGAGTCGGTGATCAAGTGGGAGCTCTTTCTCCGCCACGTGCGGACTCGAACCGCGGCGCCGGCCGGCGACCTCAGAGCTCGTCGGCGAATCGGTGGCGGATGAAGCGCTCGTACACCCCGGGCGCGAGCCGCGACAGCAGCAACGCCCCGCGGCCGGTCCCCGACAGCACCAGGAACCGCCTCCTCCGCACCACGGCGGCCAGGATGCGTTCGGCCACGTAGTCCGGGCTCGCGGCCTTGCCCATCTCGACACGCGGGCGCTCCGTGCGGTTGCCCGAGGCGTCCAGCGCGTTGGCGACGATATTGGTGTCGACGAAGCTGGGGCAGACGATGAGCACGCTCACCCCGGTGCCGATCAGCTCCGCCCGCGCGGTCTCGAACATGCCGTGCAGGGCATACTTGGACGCGCAGTACCCGGTGCGGCCGAGCAGGGGAGCGAATCCCGCGATGCTGGAGGTGACGACGATCATGCCCTTCCGTCGCAGCAGCGATGGCAACGCGGCCTGCGCGCAGTAGAGCGATCCGAACAGGTTGACCGCGATCACGCGCTCATACACGACCGCGGCGGTGTCCCGAAATGCGCTCCGGTGGCTCATGCCCGCGTTGTTGAACAGCAGGTCGACGCCGCCGAAGCGGCTGCAGACCTCGGTCACGGCCGCGCCTACGTCGGCGCGGTCGGTGACGTCGCAACGGCGGACCAGATGCTCCACCCCCGCCTCGGCGAGCGCGGCCGAGCGTTCCGCCAACCCCACTTCGTCGACGTCGAGCAACGCCACTCGGCATCCGGCCGCTCCGAAGCGACGCGCCAGCGCGAAGCCGATGCCGCCGGCGCCACCGGTGATCAGCGCGACCTTGCCCTCGGGATTGAATCTCTCGGCCATGGTCGCGCCCGTGAGTCTGTCGGATTGGCGCGCGAGCGGCAATCCCACAGACTCCGAAGCGGAAGGTGGCGATGGGCCAAGACGGAGCCGCAGGCCGGCGAAGCCGGGAGCCTCGTGTCGCGGAGGCGTCTGTCGGATGAGCCGCGCCAGCGGCAGGTCCGACAGACTCCGGAGCGCAAGGTAGGGATGGGCCAAGGACGGAGCCGCAGGCGACGAACTTGGGGCGCGGTCCTGGTCACGGGGGCCACCGGCTTCCTGGGTCGCAACCTGGTACCCCTGCTGGTCGAGTCCGGCTGGACGGTGCGGGCGCTGTGCCGGCGCGCCGCGGCTGCACGGGAGCTTGCCGGCCTGGGCGCTCTGCCGGTGAGCGGCGATCTGTTCGACGTCCACGCCTTGCGGGCGGCGATGTCCGGCGTGCAGGCGGTCGTGCACGCAGCCGCCGACACCGCGGTGTGGCCGGCGCACAGCCCCTCTTGCTTCCGGGTCAACGTGGACGGCACGCGCTCCGTCCTGGAGGCCGCGCGCGCCGAACGGGTGGGCCGCATCGTGCACGTGGGCAGCGCAAACTCGTTCGGGCCCGCCCCGCACGGCGGACAGACCGACGAACGCATGCCGTTCCGCGGCCGGCGCTACGGCCTGGGCTATATCGTCAGCAAGCAACAGGCGCAGCAGGTCGCGCTGCGGGCCGATCCGCCGGCGATCGTGGTCAACCCGACCTTCCTGTTCGGCGCCCACGACCGCGTTCCCGGCCCCGGCCGCCTGATCCAGCAACTGGCCCGGTCGCCGGCAATCTACCCCTATCCGGCAGGGCGGGGACGGAACGTCGCCGGCATCGGCACGGTCTGCCGCGGCGTGGAGCGGGCGCTGCGGCACGCCACCCCTGGTGAGTGCTACGTGCTCGGCGGCGCCAACCTCAGCTACCGGACGCTGTTCGAGCTGATCTGCGGCGTGACCGCAAGCCGTACGCGGCCGGTGCCGCTGCCGGCATGGCTCATCTGCTCCGCGGGTGCGGCGGGATCGGCCGCCGGCCGTCTCACGGGCCGCGACCCGGGATTGAGCCTGCCGCTCGCCCGCGCCGCGTGCGAGTCGTTCCACTACTCGTCGGCCAAGGCGGCGCGCGATCTGGGCTATGTGCCGGACGACGTCGCCGGCATCGAGCGGGCGATCCGTGCGTCGTTCGAGTGGTTCCGCCGGACCGGCCGCATCGCTCAGCGGACGCGCGGGCGGCCCCCGAGAGACCCCGCGCGTGCGGTATCCTAAGGTTCGTCGTGACCCCCGACGCGATCCGGGCGCGCATCTTCCTGCACGGCGTGCTGGCGCAGATCCCGGCGCTGTGCGCCGGCGATGCCGAATCGCATGCGCTGGTGCGGGGCTGGCGCACCAGCATCCAGTTCGCGCAGGCCGGCGGCCCCGCCGCGCTGTTGCGTTTCCGCGACGGCGCGGTGAGCTTCGAGCCGGTGCGCCGCACGGCTCCGGGGCTCAGCCTCTGGTTCCCCACCGACCGTGCGCTGGTCCGCTCCTTCACCGGCAGCGGCGTACCGATCCCGCTCTTCGGCGTGTGGCGAGTCGGGCTGCTGCGCGCTCTCCCGACGCTGACCAGCCGGCTGAGCCACTACCTCAGCCTGAGCGAGCCCGAACCCGGCGACAGGAGTGGTGAGGCCCTCACCCTCGCGCTGCGGATGCGGCTGGACGCGCTGGTACGCGCGGTCGCCGTGCTGGCAAGCGTGGACTCCAGGGCGCGCCGCACCCTGCAGGAGGCCCCCGACGGCACGATCGCGCTGCGCGCGCCGGGCATGGCGGACGTCGCGGCCCGCAAGCGCGGCGATCGGCTGGCCATCGAGCCCGAACCCGATGCCGCCCCCAACCTCACCCTGGGCTTCGCGTCCGTGTCGTGTGGACACGACCTGCTGGCAGGCCGCCTGGAACCGGCCGCAGCGATCGGTCTTGGCAGTATCGAGCTGCGCGGGCAGACCCTGCTTGCGGATGCCGTCTTCCAGGTGGTCGGCGACGTGCAGATGCTGCTGGCGGGATGATGGCCGCACCGTTCCGCTTCACGCGCAGCAGGGAGCTCCTGACCCGCGCCGTCGAGGTCATCCCGCGCGGCATCTACGGCACGAAGAGCCCGGCGCTGGTAGTGCCGGGCTCCTTTCCCTACTACGCCGAGAGCGGCGCAGGCTGCCGCTTCCGGGACGTCGACAGCAACGAGTACATCGACTTCCTGTGCGGCTTCGGCGGCAACCTGCTCGGCTACCGCGACCGCGCCGTCGACGATGCCGCCGCAGCCGCCATGCGGCGGGGCTTCGGCTTCAACACGCCCTGCCCGGAGATGGTGGAGCTGGCCGAGGAGCTGACCGCCCGCATCGCCGGCATGGACTGGGCGCTGTTCGGGGTCAACGGCTCGGACATGACCACCTACGCGCTGCAGACCGCTCGCGCCCACACCGGGCGCCGCAAGGTGCTGGCCGCCCACGGCGCCTACCACGGCGCCCACCCGTGGGCGGTGCCCGGGCACGCCGGCCTGCTCGAGGAGGACCTGGCCCATGTCCATCGCTTCCGCTGGAACGACCTGGACAGCGTCGCCGGCCTGTTCCACCGCTATCCCGACGACATCGCGGCGGTGATGGTGACGCCCTACCACCACCCTGCCTTCGCAGACTCCGAGCTGCCGGCCGCCGGGTTCCTGGACGGTCTGTGCGCGCTCGCCCACGATCGCGGCGCACTGGTGATCAGCGACGACATCCGCGTCGGCTTCCGCGCGGACCTGCGGGGATCGCACGTGCGCTTCGGCTACCAGCCGGACCTGTGCTGCTACTCGAAGGCGATCGCCAACGGCTATCCGATCGCGGCGTGCCTGGGCCGCGACGGCGTAAAGGGGGCGGCCAGCCGCGTGTTCTGCACCGGCACCTTCTGGATGCACGCCTACCCGATGGCCGCCGCGCTGGCCTGCCTGCGGCGCATCGAGGAGGACGGCGTGATCGAGCGGGTCACCGCCCTGGGCGAGCGGCTCATCGCCGGCCTGCACGCCGCGGCCGCCCGGCACGGGCAGCGTCTGGCCGTCACCGGCCTGCCGGCCATGCCGTTCGTCCGCTTCGCCAACGAGACCGACTTCCACCGCAGCCAGCTCTTCTGCGCGGAAGCGACCCGGCGCGGCGCCTATTTCCACCCGCACCACAACTGGTTCCTGAGCGCCGCCCACACCGGGGCCGACATCGACGAGAGCCTGCAGATCGCCGATCGGGCGATGCGCGCCGTGGCCGAACGCTTCGGCGCCGCGTGAGCGCCGCGGATCACGACGAGCGGCACGGTATAGTGCGCGCGTGATCCGCCGCTCTCGCGCCGCGCTGCTGGCAGCGCTGATCGGCCTGCCGCTCTGCGCCGGCGCCCAGACGCTGGTCTCCCCGAACGACCCGGTCTACGGCCACCTGCGCTCCTGGGAGCAGCGGGGGCTGATCGACTGGCTGCCGCCGCTGCGGCCGCTGCCGGCGCCGCTCGTGCGCGGCGCCCTGCAGCGGGTGGCGGCGTCCGAACATGAGACGGACCGGCAGATCGCCCGGCGCCTGCTGGAACGCTATTTCGGGGCGCTGCCGGTGCAGGGACGCGCGCAGGTCGCGCGCAGATCGAAGGCCCCGATCACCTCCGGCGGAGAAGCCGCCGCCGACGCGTCGTCGGCTCAACTCGCGGTCCGGCTCGGGGCGGGGCTCGAGTTGCCGGTCAGCGATCAGACCGGCGTCGGATTCGCCGTCCGCACGCTGGCCACCTCGGTCACGCCCGTCCCCATCGCGGCCGAGCTCACGCTCGATCCCTACGACCCGGGCGCACCGGGCGACGGAACCACCATCCTGGGGGAAGAGTTCGACGTGCAGGTGGAGCTGGCCGGCACCGGCTTCTTCGGCGCGAGCGACCTGGGAACCGCGCCCGGCACCTGGTTCGTGCAGGCCGGCTTCGGCCGGAGCTCCTTCGGGCACGGAGAGGACAGCCCGGTCGTGTCCGCCGCCGCGCCGCCGGCCGGGTACCTGGCCGGAACCTACCGCGCGCCCTGGGTCGCCTATTCGGCAATGTTCCTGGACCTGATCGCCACGTACGGAATCTGCAGCGCCGCCACGAAGGAACGCGGCTTCTGCGGCTCCGAACGGGAACGCTACTCCCTGCGCACGCGCGCCAGAAAGGACAACGGCTTTCATCCGAGCAAGTACCTGGTGGCGCAATCGCTGAGCTTCTATCCCACGGACTGGCTGGAGCTGACCGCGTTGCAGTCGGTGATATTCGGCGGGCGGCTGTCGCCGACCTACCTGCTGCCGGTGTTTCCCGTCCTGTATACGCAGATGCAGCTCGACGACTACGACAACGCCTTCGTCGGCGCGGCAGCCCGCGTGCGGCTGCCGTACGGAGCATCGGCGAGCGCCGTGCTGTTCGTCGACGACGTGAACCTGACGAAGCTGCGGCGCTTCGACTTCGACTCCGACCAGAACAAGATGGCCGTCGAGCTGGAGGCGAGCGTCGCCCCGGCCCTGCCGATCCTGACGGTGCTGGCCGCCCGCTACCGGATGGTCACGCCGTACATGTACGCACACCATCCATCGGCGCTCGACTACCTGCAGTACACGAACGACGGGCGCCACCTGGGCACCCTGCTGCACCCCAATTCCGACGAGATTCTCGTTCGCGCCCGGGCGTTCCCCGTGGCGTGGCTTGGGGTCGACCTGTCGCTGCGCCGGGTGCGCCACGGCGGCCCTGCCGGCGGCTCGGTCTGGGATCACGGCCTGATCGACGGCACGTTCGTGTTCACCGGTCCCTCGACCTTCCTCAAGCAGGACGTGCTGGAGCACCTCCTGCAGGCACGTGCCGGCATCGATCTGCGCGTCGACCTGGAGCCCGTGGAGCTGAACGTCGCGCTTGCCTACACCTACGAGCAGGTGAGCAACCGCGACTGGGTACGGGGCGCGGACGAGCAGGCACACCTGATCGAGGTGAGCACCGCCGTTCGCTACTGACCGGACGGCGGCCGCAGGCGGCCGATCACCTCGTCGAGCGGTGGACGCACGTCCAGGGATGCAGCGAGCTCTCGCGCTCGCGGGGACATCTTCTCCCAAGTCCGGCCGAGCACCCGCTGCAACGTGTCCGGATCGCGCCCTTCCGCGAACCCGGCCAGCTCCGCCTCCAGGAACGACAGGCACGCCGCATCCTCGAGCGCCTGCGTCTCCGCATCGCGCCCCAGTCCCTCCTTGCGGACCAGCGCCGCCACCCGCTCGATCAGCGCGGCGGGCGCACACAGATCGTCCAGGATGAGCCCCACCTTGTCGGCGTGGTGCCGGGCGCAGGCGCGCCGCCAGCGCAGGTAGCCGGAACGGCCCTCCGGGTAGCCGGCGCGCGGGATTTCCCAGCGCCGCAGGTGCTGGGCGCGGACGGCGATGGCCAGCGCCGCCGACGGATGCGGCGCCAGGCGCTCCAGCCAGCGCGTCATGCGCCGCGCGTACTCGAGCGCCCGGCCCGCCGGATCCTGCCGGTGGGCCTTGTCGATGCGGTCCAGAGCCTCCCCGATCAGCTCAGCATCGGCCACGGTACGGTGCCGGTTCGGCGACGGGTCCGGTCACTCCGACATGGAGATGAGCTCGTCCCGTACGCCCTGCAGGACCTGGCCGTAGCGGTCGTCCACCATCATGAGCTGCTGGCGCATCAGCCCCACGTACTCCGGGTCGTTCTGGGGGTTGATCTGCACCCGCTGGCCGGTCTTCTTCTCCATCTCCGCCTCCTTCTGCTGGCGGCGCGGCTCGTAGGCGCGATCGACCTCCTGCCTCATGCGGTTGCGCTCTCCCAGGTACTCCTGGAAGAACTGCTCGAGCTGGCCCAGCAGCATGCGCAGCTTGCGGTCATTGGTGCTGAGCGCGCCGAATCCTTCGCCGGCGCGGCGGCTGCGCTTCAGCGCGAACTCGTCCGTGGGGAGGGTGAGGTTGCTGAGCAAGGCATCGCGCACCCCGTCGCGGACCCAGCCGGCCTGCTTGCCTTCGAACGGCTCCAGCAACTCCTGCAGGTCGACCTCCGGATCGCCGAAATAGCGCGACACGAGCTTCCTGCCCTCGGTGCTGAACCGGTTCTGCTCCAGATTCTCCTTGTCGGGGACGACATCCTTCGTCCGCTCCAAGGCGATCTCCCACGACGACTTGATGGTTCCCATGAACCCAACCTTTCTCCTTTGCGAAGCGGCTCCCCGCGTCTCATCGGGCTGGGCGGACTTGAACCGCCGACCCCACGCCCCCCAGACGTGTACGCTACCAACTGCGCCACAGCCCGAAACGGAAGCGGCCCCACGGGACGCTTCCTGGTTGAAGTGTACCGCCCGCCGCACGCCCGAGTCCACGAGCACCGCGCCGCTCGGCCGCCGGCGCCGCGCCGGCAGCCTGCGTCAGCCGTCCCCGTCCGTCCCCCCGTCCACCATCGCCGCGGTGCGGGTCGACAGGCCGTAGAGCTGGATGAAGCCGCTCGCGTCCTGGTGGTCGTAAGAGCCGGCGCTGAACGACGCCAGTCCCTCGTCATAGAGCGAGTACGGCGAGCGACGGCCCGCCACGGTGATGCCTCCCTTGTACAGGCTCACGGTCACCGCGCCGGTGACCCGAGCGCAGACCCGCTGCATGAACGCGTCCAGCGACTCGCGCAACGTCGAGAACCAGTGGCCGCCGTACACGGCGTCGGCGTAGGTCATGGCCAACTGCTGCTTGCTGCGCAGGGCGTCCGCCTCCAGCGTGAGCATCTCCAGCTCGCGCAGCGCCGCGTACAGGATCGTGCCGCCCGGGGTCTCGTACACGCCGCGGCTCTTCATGCCGACCACGCGCGTCTCGACGATGTCCGCCCGGCCGATGCCGTTCGCGGCGCCCAGCTCGTTGAGCCTGAGCACCAGCTCCACCGGGCCGTGCCGGACGCCGTCCACGGCCACCGGGATGCCCCGTTCGAACTCGACCGTGACCTCCTGCTCGCGGTCGGGCGCCTCCGCCGGCGACACCGAGCGCTGGAACAGCGTCTCCTGCGGTCGCCGCCCGGCGTCCTCCAGGTCCCCGCCTTCGTGGCTGAGGTGCCAGACGTTGTCGTCGCGCGAATAGATGTTGACCCGTGAGATTCCGGCCAGGTCGATGCCGCGGCTCTCCGCGTACTCTATGGCGTCCTCGCGCGAGCGGATGTCCCACAGGCGCCACGGCGCGATGATCTGCAGGTCGGGCGCCAGCGCCCGGTAGGCCAGCTCGAACCGTACCTGGTCGTTGCCCTTGCCGGTGCAGCCGTGGGAGACCGCGTCGGCCCCTTCGGAGCGGGCGGCCTCGACCTGAACCTTGGCTTGCAGCGGCCGGGCCGCCGAGGTGCCGAGCAGGTACTTGCCCTCGTACACCGCGCCGGCGCGGAGCATCGGGAACAGGTACTCCTCGACGAACTCGCGGCGCACGTCGCGCAGGATGAGCTTGGCGGCGCCGGACGCCGCTGCCCGCTCCTCCAGTCGCGACAGGTCGTCGGACTGCCCGACGTCCGCGCAGACGGCCACCACCTCCACGCCCGGATAGCGCTCCTTGAGCCACGGGATGATGATCGAGGTGTCCAGCCCCCCCGAGTAGGCCAGGGCGATTCTCTCGACGTCCCGGCGCTTCGCTTCGTTCGTTGCCATGTGCTGCTCCCCGTTCTCCTACAGGCCCGCCAGCGCCGTGTCCATGCAGCGCAGCCCCTCGGCGATCTCGTCGGCCGAGATCACCAGCGGCGGCGCGATGCGCATCACGTCATCGCCCGAGCGGAGGACCAGCACGCCCGCGGTGCGCAGCGCGGTCGACAGCGCCTGGACCCGGGGCTGCTCGCCGGCCTTGCCCGGCACGTGCACGCCGCGCAGCAGCCCGGCGCCCACCACCGGCCCCAGCCCGTGCGCCTCCCGCAGCGACTCCAGCCCCTGCCGGAGCTGCTCGCCGCGCTCGCGGACGCCGGCCAGGAACGCCGGATCGGTGAGGATATCGAACACGTGCGAGGCCAGTGCGCAGGTCACCGGCCCGCCGCCGAAGGTGGTGCCGTGCTCGCCGAAATGGAGCCGGTCGTTCACCGCCGCGGGCAGCAGCACCGCCGACAGCGGCAGGCCGCCGGCCAGCGGCTTGGCCAGGGTGACGATGTCCGGCTTCAGACCGGCGCTGTCGGAGGCGAGCAGGTGTCCGGTGCGTCCCAGGCCGGTCTGCACCTCGTCGGCGATCAGGATGAGGTCGTGCTCGTCGCGGCAGGCGCCCAGCGCCGCCGCGAACTCCGGCGTCATGGACTGCAGCCCGCCCTCGCCCTGCACCACCTCGACGATGACGCCGGCGAAGGTCCCGTCGAGCGTCTTTCGCAGCGCTTCCACGTCATTGTAGGGCGCGACCTCGACGCCGGGCAGCATGGGCCGGAACGGTTCCTGGTACTTGGGCGTCGCCGTGCAGGCCAGCGCGCCGTAGGTGCGCCCGTGGAACCCACCGGTGAACGCCAGGATCTTGTGGCGCTCGACGTTCTTCTCGCCGCGATGGGCGTACATGCGCGCGAACTTGAGCGCCGACTCGTTGGCCTCCGCGCCGCTGTTCATGTACTGCACCGCCGCGAAGCGGTCGCCGGTCAGCTTGCCGGCGAGCTCCAGCGCCGGGCCGGTGGTGTACAGGTTGGAGACGTGCACGAGCTTGCGCATCTGCGCGGCGGCGACGTCCGCCAGGTCTTCACGCCCGTAGCCGAGCGCGTTCACGGCGATGCCGGCCCCCAGGTCCAGGTAGCTCTTGCCCGCAGCGTCGGTGACCCGGCACCCGGAGCCGTGCTCCAACAGCAGCATCTCCGGCGAGAATGCGTTGGGAAAGGGATGATCGGTGACGATCGCGTCCTTGATCTGCATGGTCAGGTTCTCCTCTGGTCGTTGATTCGATTGGTGTTGCAATTCGTTCAGGGCTATATCATTCAGGGCGACTCGATCGGTTCAGCGCGACGGCGCTCCGTCCGCGGCAGCCGCGATCACGGTGCCGCGCGCGCCGTCCAGCAGCGCCCGCAACGCCCCAGCGGCACCATAGTCGCCGATGTGCACGCGGCCGACACCCGCGGTGACCGCGGCGACCGATGACCTGATCTTCGGGATCATGCCGTCGGTGATGGTCCCCGCCTCGATCTCGGCATCCGCGCTCGCCGGATCGAGGCGCCGCACCACGGTCCCCTCCTTGAGCACGCCGTCGATGTCGGAGATGAACAGCAGGGCGTCGGCGTCGAGCGCGGTCGCCACCCGGAACGCGACGGTGTCCGCGTTGACGTTGATCCCGCCGCCGGCGCCGTCGTCGCAGACCGGGCTGACCACCGGCACGAACCCCGCGTCCGTCAGCGTGGCGAGCAGGAGGGTGTCGACGCTGTCGATGCGCCCGGTACGGGTGCCCGGCGGCACCGCCTCCGGCTGCGCGGCCAGGGTCGGCCCGTCCGATCCGCAGATGCCGACCGCGCTCACGCCGGCGGCGCTCAGCGCGCGTACCAGCCGCTTGTTGGCGCTGCCGGCCAGCACCATGTCGACCACTTCCATCTCGTCCGCGGTGGTCAGGCGGATGCCCTCGTGGAAGCGCGGTTCGTGTCCCAGGCGGCGGCTCATCGCGGTCACCTCAGCCCCGCCGCCGTGCACGACGATCACGCGCCACGTACCGGCCTGCCCGGCACCGGCATGCCCACCACCTGCCAGCGAGGCCAACTCCGCGACGAACACGCCGCGCAGCGCCGCTTCCTCCAGCGCCCGCCCGCCGAGCTTGATCACCGCTGTCCGCGCGGACGTGCCCCTGCCGGTCATGGCGTCCCGTGCATGGGCAGGCCCCGCTCTTCCGGCAGCCCCATGCGCAGGTTCATCGCCTGCACCGCCTGGCCTGCGGCGCCCTTGACCAGGTTGTCGAGCGCCGCAAACAGCAGCACCGCGCCGCCGTCAACCCGCCACGCGATGTCGCAGCGATTGGATCCCCACACCGAGCCGGTCGCCGGCAGGCGGTCGTCGAGCAGCCGCACGAACGGCGCGTCACCGTAGGCCGCCCGCAGCGTCGCGCCGACCGCTTCCGTGTCGGCACCGGCCGCCGCGGGAGCGGTGATGGTGGCGGCGATGCCGCGCTTCATCGGCGCCGTGTGCGGGGTGAACCACAGCGACGCTCCGGGGCGCACCGCCTCCATCTCCTGCACCATCTCGGGCACGTGGCGGTGGCTGGTGCCGGGGTTGTAGGCAGTCGCGGTCTCGCTGCGGTCGCAGAAGGTCCACTCGGCGTCCGCCTTGCGGCCGGCGCCGGACAGCCCGGTGACCGCGCAGGCGACCACCGGGTCGCTCACCAGGCCCGCCGCCAGCACCGGCAGAAGCGGCAGCAGCACCGCCGTCGGAAAGCAGCCGGGACTGGCGATCAGGTCGGCCGAGCGAAGTCGTTCCCGGTACCGCTCCGGAAGGCCATAGACCGCATCGCCGAGCAGGTCCGGGCGTGCCGGCGGCTGACCGTAGGCGGCGGCGAACCGCGCGGGGTCGGCGATGCGGAAGTCGGCCGACAGGTCCACCACCACCGTGCGGCCCAGAAACGGCTCCAGGGTCTGCGCGGACGACAGGTGCGGCAGCGCGGCGAACACCACGTCGACGCCGGCCGCGGCCGCCTCGTCGACCGATGCCAGCGTGCCGCCGTCAACCGCCCGCAACCCGCGCGGCGACAGCTCCGGCACCGCCTCCGCGACCGGCGCACCCGCACGCGAGCCGGAGGCAAGGATCAGGGTACCCACGTCCGGGTGCTCGGCCAGCAGGCGCGCCAGCGTCGCCCCGGCATAGCCGGTCGCGCCCAGCACCGCCGCCTTCATGCGGACAGCCCCGCCACGCCCGGCACCGCCGCGGCCAGGACGCGCAGACACCGGTCGCGGTCGACGCCCTCGCGCAGCACCGCCAGCACCGTGTCGTCGCCGGCGATCGTTCCTGCCAGCTCGTCGATCGGCAGGTTGTCCAGGGCGCGCGCCACACTGGAGGCGTGTCCCGGAAGCGTGTGGACGACCAGCAGGTTGCCGGAGAAGACCAGCTCCACCAAGCCGTTCTTGATGTCGTTCACCAGCCCGGAATGGGAACCCGCCATCGGTTCCGCGTCGGCGAAGCCATAGCGATAGCCGTGCTCGCCGTCCGGCACGCGCGCTACCCGCAGGTCGCGCAGATCACGCGACAGGGTCGACTGGGTCACGGCGAATCCGTCGCGCGCCAGCGCTGCCAGCAACTCTTCCTGCTGCGCGGTCCCGCCCCGGCTGATGATCCTGCGGATCGCCGCCAATCTGAGTCTTCGATCAGCCATGGAATATTCATGCAGATTTCTGCATGCCCTGTCAACATGACCGGCGGAGGCGAATCGGATAGCGTCAGCGCATGCCGTTCGATCCCTACCGGCGGGCCAACCCGTCCGTGCTCGACATCGCCCCGTATGTCCCCGGCAAGTCCCTGGAAGAGGCGATGGAGGAGTCGGGCCGGGACGACGTGATCAAGCTGGCCTCCAACGAGAACCCGCTCGGCGCATCGCCGGCCGCGGTCGCGGCCATCCGCGACGCGCTCGACCTCTCCCACCGCTACGTGGAGTCGAGCACGCGGCAGGTGCGCGAGCGGCTTGCCTCCCTCCTGCACCTGACGCCCGAGCGCCTGATCGCCGGCAACGGCTCCGACGCGCTGCTGCTTGCCGCTGCGATGGCGTTCCTGCACGCGGACGACGAGGTGATCGTGCCGGAAGTGACCTTCAGCATGTACGAGATCGTCGCCCGGATCATGGGCGCGCGCGTCGTGCGGTCGGCCATGGACGGCATGGCGATCGACGTGGACGCGATCCTGGACAAGGTCACTCCGGCGACCAAGGCGGTGTTCCTCTGCAATCCCAACAACCCCACCGGGACGCTGATCGACGAGCGGCGCTTCGCCGATCTGGTTGCCGCGCTGCCGGATGACGTGCTGCTCATCCACGACGAGGCGTACGCGGACTTCGCCGACCCCGCGCTGCGGCCCGACACGATGGGGCGGGTGCGCGACGGCGTGACCAACCTGCTGGTCACCCGCACCTTCTCCAAGAGCCACGGCCTGGCCGGCATCCGCTTCGGCTTCGCCTGCGGCGATCCACGCGTGATCGACCTCCTGCACCGGGTGCGCCCGCCGTTCGACCTGTCGGTGACGGCGCAGGCGGCAGGCCTGGCGGCGGCCGACGACCGGGAATTCCTGCAGCGGACCCTGCAGGTGAACCGCGACGGCAAGGCGCAGCTCACCGCCGGATTCGACGCCCTGGGGCTGCCCTTCGTGCCCACACACACCAACTTCATCATGGTCCGGCTCGGCGAGCGAGCATCCACCGTGGCCGACGACCTCCTGCAGCTCGGGCTGGTGGTGCGCTGCTGGACCCGACCGGCGACGCTCGGCGGCTGGCTGCGCGTCACTGTCGGGACCGAGCCGGAGAACCGGTCGCTGCTGGCCGGGCTGGCCGATGTGCTTGCCTCCCACGGGCCGTAGCGAACGGGGCGGACTCGTCCGTGCTGCCGGCGTTGCCGGCCTGCTCTGCCTGCTGGCCGCCTGCGAGGTCGCGGCTCCGGAGGCGCACGAGTTGTTCTGGAAACGCGTGGTGTTCGCGGATCTGCGCCAGGGGCGCACCTACGAGACCTTGACCCTGTTCGCCCGGGTCAGCGACGCCGACGGCCTGGACGACCTGGACGCTCTGTACGTGATGAACGACGACGCGCAACTCTTCTGGAGGCTGACGCCCGAGGTGTGGGTGGTCGATCGATCCGACTCCGGCACCTGGATCGGGTCGACGGCGCTGGCGATGCCCTCCGACGAGCCACTGCCGGCGGGCGTCTATCGCGTGATCGTCCAGGACATCGCCGGTCAGACCGCGGAGGAGAGCTTCCGGGTCACCGGCAGCACCGGTCCCGAGGCCCGGCGGCACGTGGAGGCGATCGACGTCGCGATCGATGCGAACGAGCTGACCGTCACCGGTCCGTTCGCGTGGTACGAGGTTTGGCTGTACGGGAGCGCCCGAACTCGCGTGGCGGCGGCGGCGTTCGCCGAGCGCATCGATCTGGAGTCCGCGCTCCCGGAAGGCATGCTTGCCGACGAGCTGCTGCTGTACGTGTACGCCGCACCGCCCGACGACGGCAGCGGCTACCTCAACGGACCGTACGCCTGGAAACGCAACTGAAGCGTTGCCCGATTTCTCGACAGCGATTTCTCGAACAGGATGCCGCCGAACAGAATCGAACTGTTGACACAGGGATTTTCAGTCCCTTGCTCTACCAACTGAGCTACAGCGGCTTCGGGGCCGTGTTCTACCATCTGCGAAGCTCGCCGGCAATAGGTACCACCCGCACGACAACCGTCGATGACCGCAAGGAACGGCGCCACGGAGGTACCCGCCATGACAACCGCAGTCGCACCGCTCACCGAGACCCGGCCGGCCGGACTCATCGCATCCGATGATCGCGCGCGCATCGAGCGGGCGACCGAAGACAGCCGGTCCGCCAACACGCGGGCGCAGTACCGCAGCGGCGCCCGCGCATGGCGCGAATGGGCGGACATCAACGGGCACCAGCCGCTGCCGGCCACGCCGGACGCGGTCGCCGCCTACCTCGCCGAGCGGGCCGAACAGGGCGCCGCAGCTTCCACGCTCAGCGCTGCGCGCGCAGCAATCGGCGCCTCCCACCGCGACGCCAACGTGGACGATCCGACGGCAACCGAACCCGTGCGGCGCGTGCTCAAGGGTCTCCGCAGGCAGGCGGCCGGGCGCGGTCGTGGACAAGCGCAGGGTCTCACGGCCGACGATTGCGCGGCCGTACTTGCAACTGCCGATCGCCCGCGCCGCACCGGGCGCGGTACCGAGTCCGACGAACAGGCGGCGGAGCGTGGCGCAACGGACAAGGTGATCGTAAGCCTGCTGTTCCAGGGCGGGTTGCGTCGCTCCGAAGCTGCGCAACTCGCTTGGGCCGACGTGACCGACGCCACCGACGGCAACGGGGTGCTCGTCACGGTCCGCCGCTCGAAGACGGATCAGGAAGGCAAGCGTGCCGACGTGCGGTACCTCAAGAACGGATGCGCGCAGGCGCTCCGCCTCTTGCGCGACCGGCTCACCGTCCGGGCGTCCGGCATGTGCCCGGCGGCGGATGCGCTCGTGCTCGGTGGGCTCAACGGTCAATCGATCGCGCGCCGCCTCACCGCGGCGGCAAGAGCGGCCGGCATCGAAGGTCGGATCACGGGACACTCCGGCCGCGTCGGACTCGCCTCCGAACTCACCGCGCGTGGCGCGAGCACAGCGGAAACGATGCTTGCCGGAGGCTGGAAGACAGAGCGAATGGTCGCGCACTACTCCGCCGGCGCGACGGCCGAACGCGGAGCGGTCGCCAAGTACCTGTGACCGCTCCGGGCGCCGGTCTCCGCTGCCGACACGGGGTGACCAAGTGCGCGCGATGCCGGCGGCATCGCGCCTCCGGGCCGTGCTCGCCGTCATACGTGGCGCCGAGTTCGGGGCCGGGGTCCGGCTCCCCCAGCGACCTCGATCCATCGTTCCGCGGCCCAAGTGGCGGGAAGAGGAAGCGCCCCCGATAGGCGCGCCGCGCTAAGAAATCGGGGCGGCCGGCACCCCGAAAGACGCCGGCCGCCTTTTCACACGGTAGTGGACGCGGCACGACAGAAGTTGCACCACGACCTCCGTAACCGAGTGTAGCACATTCAGCAAGGAACCATGTCGAGCTCGCAGCCGATGCGCTCACATTCGGACGCGCAAATCAACGTCCCAGTGTGCGGGCATTCCACCCTATGACAAGGGCTGCTGGGCGGGCTGTCGCCGCCGTCGCCGCCGCCGTCGTCGTCGTCTTCCGTCACAACTATGAGGATTGCCACGCTCGCACGGTCTCCGTCACTGTCGACAGCGCTATAGGTCACGGTCCATGTCCCGACTCGACTCGGCCGACCCGATATGCGCGTGCCAGCACTCGACAAACCGCTCGGCAAGCCGGACAGGGAATGCCTGAGCGTGCCGTTGCCGCCACCGAATGACGGCAGGTTCCATGTGAAGGACACGCCTACCTTGCCTACCTTCTTCTTCTTGTTGCCGCTCCTGTCCGGCGCCAGGCTGGGCGGCGGGATGGGCACCAAGTCATCAACGCATGGGCACGGCTCGTCACTGTCGCCGCCTCGCGGGCGCACTCCGGGATGCGGGTCTGGCTTTCCAGCAAGAACTCTGTCACAGCGGAACCCTCCCATACTATTCGTAAGCGTGAACCCTTCGCCCAGGCGCTCGTATGCGTAATCCCTCTCCTCACAGAAAGCTAGCCTCGCCACTTGTCCGTAGTCGGGTCCGTAGTCGACGGGCGAATGCTGTTTCCAGACGATAGCATAGGTCTTGAAGCCCGACTTTACGCCACCTGGGTAGCCGCGATTAGCCATCGCGGCAGTAACACTGCTGCCACGAGCGCTTGCCTTGCCTACGTAGATCGGATCACAGGCGGTCTCCTGCCGCTGCTCATAGACTACGAACATGCGACCCGCGTTATTGCAGCAGTCGATTGATTCCCGGTATGGTGGCGCCGCCGCCGCACTGGCTGTCTGTCCTGTCCCGTGCGGAGCAACCGCCAGGACCAGTATAGCAACGACAATTGCCGTTATAGTCGACGACCGCAAGGAACGGCGCCACGGAGGTACCCGCCATGACAACCGCAGGCACGACAACTTCCGCCCACGGTGCGGGGGGTTGCGCATGAGAGACGGACGAGCGCACGCGGCGCAGGTGTTCGCGGTGCTGGCGGCACTGACGGTCTGGTCTGAACGGGCGGCCCGTATAGACCGTGCAGAAGCCCTGGCCTCGCCGACCTGAGGGAGGTAACGTCTATGAGATAAGCGGGAGTCGGTCGGGACTAACTACCGGGCCGGATAACCTGAAACATGGCAGACACAAGGAGAGAGACGAATGAAACGAACGATCTACGTGACAGCGGCTGTTCTGGTGTCGGTATTCCTGCTGACGGCGCAGATATGCTCCTTGGTTCCACCGGAGGGAAACAATCGGTTGGACAACGGGGAGGTATGGTGCCGAGACCCTGACACGGACCGATGCGGTGACGTGCAGCATTCGAGGTGTATCGAGTCAGGAGGGACCGTCGTAAGTTCGTGCACGGACGTACCGGAGACGGAGCCTGATGAATCCGCCTGCGGCAGGAGTTTCTGATGCCTTCGGAGTGGCCCGGCACGGAGCTGGACGAACGACGTGGCGGCCAATGAGCCTGAGGTTCGAGTACCCGGCGGAGTTCGGTTCTTTACGCTCGCTGTCAGGATGTTCGGCGGTGATGACGAGATAACCGTAACGGTGAAGGCTGCCAACCGTGCACAGTCCTTTACGGCTGCGGCGCGCAAAGCCGACGATCCCAACAACGTTCGTGAAGTCGAGTTGTTGCGTGACGGCGATCATGATTTGGGTTGCAGTCCGTATGGAGGTGTCATGGTGGACGAGGAAACTCCGGTGCCCATAGGCGAGTCGTATTATCCCGATGCGCCTCTGTCGTACTTGGCCGCGCGAGGTTTTTTTGCCCCCACCATTGACATGTGTGACGGAAGCGCTGTGTGGGCTCCCGGAAGGGCGGAAGTGTTTGCGGCTTCGGCGCTAGAGAGCGGCACCCCGGACATGGTGCGCGTGGTTCGATTGGATTCTGTGTTGCTTGGCCCTGCCCACGAGGATGAGAGGATGCTTATCGAGGAAAAGAAATACGGAGGATGTTACGAGTTCCTAGAGGAGGGGACACGTGGAAACGAAACTAAGACGTAGGATGACGGCAATTATAGGTGATGCCAAGGTCATGCCGATCGTCGGGAATCACCACGCCAGAGAACGTAGCAGCACATCGGGGGAGGTGTCAACCGCCCGCCGGTCCGGTTTCGGCACTGCCACCCCCCGTCGGCCCGGTCGCCCGGTCGCACATGCCCAGCGGTAACCATGCCGGCCCACGTGTCCCATCTCCTGTTCGCCGAGCACGCGGTCCGGCGTCTCGGCCCGGACGGAGAGGGGCTGCTCTCCGCGGCCGGCAACGCCCTGCGTCTGGGCGCCCAGGGGCCGGATCTGTTCTTCCATGCCCTGCGGACACGACCGCACGGGTTTCGCTTCGGACCGCTGATGCACCGCGCCCGCTTCGGCAGCCTGGTGGCCGCCTTCCTGCGACACGCCCCGCCGGAAGCGGAGACCGCCGCGTTTGCGGCCGGCATGGCCACGCACGCGGCGCTCGACCGCTCCTGGCACCCCTACGTCGTATACCACGCCGGCTGGGAGGTGCCGGGGGATCCGGCGACGCGGCGCCTGCGGCGCTGTCACGCCTTTCTGGAGCGCGTCCTGGACGTCCTGCTGGCCGAACGGCTGCGCGGCGACGTGCGGGCGATCGACGTCTTTTCGGACGTCCATCTGGGTGAGGAGCTGCCGTCCACCCTGCGTGCCGGCCTGGTCGCCGCCATCGCGGAGGTGTACCCGCGCGCCCACGACCCGGCCACCGATCACGACCGCGTGGGCAACGCCTACCGGGACGCCCTGCGCTTCTTCGCGATGACCGACCCCCGCAACCCCGGGTTCCGCCGGCGCGCGATGGAGATGGAGCGGCGCGAGCAGGGCGGACGACGGCGGCTGGCGATCTTCCATCCGGTGAGCATCGACCGCGGCGTCGACTGGGCCAACGAATCGCACCGGCGATGGTGCCACCCGTGCGATCCCGCCTGCGTGTCGACCGCCAGCATCTTCGATCTGTTCGAGCAGGCGCTGCGGGAGGTACAGCCGATGCTGCGCGCAATCCTGGACGCGTCACGGGACCGCGCCGACGGTCCCACGGTGGCGCAGTCGGTGGGCGACCACGGGCTGAACCTGACCCGCGACGGGACACGCTGCGCACCGTCCATCTGCGACCCGCTGCCGGTCGCCGACCTGCTGGACGCGCAGTACCGCGAGCCGTAACGAACCCCAGTTTCGTTTGACCCTGCCGACGGCCCTGAATACAGTCGGAGATCGTCATGCGGAGGAAGCTCCCCATCGGCATTCAGACCTTTCGCGAGATTCGCGAGGAAGGCTGCTACTACGTCGACAAGACCGCCTTCGCCAAGCGGCTGGTGGACGAGGGCAAGCACTACTTCCTCTCCCGCCCCCGGCGCTTCGGCAAGAGCCTGTTCGTGGACACGCTCAAGGAGCTGTTCGAGGGCAACGAACCGTTGTTCCGCGGCCTTGCCGTCCATCGCGACTGGCCCTGGTCGGTGCGCCATCCCGTGGTGAGACTCGACTTCAGCGCGGGCGTGTACACGTCGCCGGAGGACGTGCACCGAGCGACCATGGCGCAACTGGACGCGATCGAAGAGGACGCCGGGGTCCCGGGGCGCTATGACACGGCACCGGAGCGGTTCCGTCATCTGATCCGCGCGCTGCATCGACACACCGGGCAGCGCGTCGTCGTGCTGGTTGACGAATACGACAAGCCAATCCTGGATGCCTTCGGAACGCCGGAAACGGCACGCGCCAACCGCGACTTCCTGCGCGGGCTGTACTCGACCGTGAAGTTCGCCGACGCGCACGTCAGATTCAGCTTCTTCACGGGCGTGAGCAAGTTCACCAAGGTGAGCCTGTTCTCGGACTTGAACAATCTCACCGACCTCACGCTCGACGCCCCGTTTTCGTCCATCTGCGGCTACACCGAGGAGGATCTGGACGCCGTGTTCGCGCCGGAGCTCGACGGCCTGGACCGGGACCGCATCCGCGAGTGGTACAACGGCTACAACTGGCTCGGCGGCGAGCGTGTCTACAACCCGTTCGGCCTTCTCCTGCTGTTCCGCAGCCGCCGGTTCAAGGCGCACTGGTTCGAGACTGGCACCCCGTCGTTCCTGATCGACACGCTGCTCACGCAGCAGGTGTTCGCTCCGGCCCTGGACGGCATGCTCGGCGCGGACGACCTGCTGTCGAAGTTCGACGTGGACGACATCGGACCGGAGGCGCTGCTGTTTCAGACCGGGTATCTGACGATCGTCGGCGAGGAGGACCTGGGCGGCCAGCCGCTGTACCGGCTCGGCTATCCGAATCGAGAGGTGCGGCAGGGTCTGCACGCACACCTGCTGCGGGCGATGACACCCTCGGACGCGAACCACCTGATGACCAGCCTGCGGCTGCGTGAGTTGCTGGCCGCCAACGACTTCGCCGGCATCGATGCGCTGTTCCGGGGTTTCTTCGCGGGCATCCCCTACGAGTGGCATACGAACAACTCCATCGCTGCATACGAGGGCTACTACGCCAGCCTGTTCTACTCGCACTTCGCAGCGGCCGGGCTGGAGGTGGTCGTGGAGGACAGCACCAGCCGCGGCCGCGTGGACCTGGCGGTGCGCTTCCACGGCGCGGTCTACCTGTTCGAGTTCAAGGTGGTCGAGTCGCAACCGGGCGGAAGAGCGCTGGCGCAGTTGCAGGAACGAGGTTATGCCGACAAGTACCGCGACCTCGGTCGGCCGATCCACTTGATCGGCGTCGAGTTCAGCCGAACCGAGCGCAACGTGTCCGCGTTCGCGGTGGCATCGGCATGACGGGGGGTGCCGCGGCGCACACACCGACGCTCGGCGAGCTCGCCCATCGAGCCAAGGACGAGGCGCGCGATGCCGGTTACGAGCGCGCCGGCGTCTTCCTGCTGCTGATCGGCCCGGACGACGCCGTCCGGGTCCTGCGCGCCCTGGACGCTCAGGAAGTCACCGGTATCTGCGGCGTGATCGCGCGCCTGGACACGGTGAGCGAGCGCGACGCCCGCCGGGTTGTGGAGGAGTACGGCGTGCGCCCGTCCTCCGTTCGCTCCACGGCGACAGGCGGACCGGCGGCCGTTCGCCACCTGCTCGCGGCCGCCTTCGACGCCGACCATGCCGAGCGGTTGCTGGGCCGCATCCAGGAAGGGCTGTCATGATGGGTCCGGCATGATGGGTCCGGCATGACGGAACCCGGGCCGCCGCGCGTGGCGATCCGGGACGTGGGCGCCCACGACGGAGGCGCCGTGGAGGTGGCCGGCTGGCTCTACAACGCGCGCTCCAAGGGGCGAATCCTGTTCCTGCAGCTCCGCGACGGCACCGGGCGCATGCAGGCCACCGCCATCGACGGCGAGACGGAGCCCGACTCCTTCGCCCGCGCCGCCCGGCTCCCCCTGGAGTCCAGCGTGTTCGCGCGCGGCACGGTGCGGGCCGAGCCGCGCGCCCCCGGCGGCTACGAACTGCAGCTCCACGCGCTGCAGGTCCTGCAGTCGCCGACGGCCGAGTACCCGATCGCGAAGAAGGCGCACGGCGTCGATTTCCTGCTGGCGCACCGCCACCTGTGGCTGCGCTCCCGCCGTCAGGAGGCACTGATGCGGCTGCGAAGCGAGTTGCGCATCGCCATGCACGACTTCTTCCACCGGCGCGCCTTCGTGCTGGTGGACACGCCGATCCTCACCGGCGCCGTCGGTGAGAATGCGTCGTCGCTGTTCACCCTGCCCTACTACGACCTGGGCGAGGCTCACCTGGCGCAGACCGGCCAGCTCTACCTGGAGGCCGCCTGCCAGTCGCTGGGCAAGGTGTACAACTTCGGCCCGACGTTCCGCGCGGAGAAGTCCAAGACCCGCCGCCATCTCAGCGAGTTCTGGATGCTGGAGGCCGAGGTCGCCTTCGCGGACAGCGACGCCAACATGCAGCTCCAGGAGGACCTGGTGCTCGCTGTGGTGGACCATGTCCTGACCCGGTGCGCAAGCGAGCTCGCCACGCTGGAGCGGGACACCGCGCCGCTCGCCCGGCTGGCCCCGCCGTTCCCGCGCATCGACTACGCGGAAGCCGTGAGCATCGCCCAGGCCGCCGGCGCCGACATGCAACTCGGGCAGGATCTGGGCGCGGACGAGGAGACGGCGGTCAGCCTGAGCTTCGACCGCCCCGTGTTCGTCACCGACTACCCGCGAGCGGCCAAGGCATTCTACATGAAGGGCCACCCCACCGACCCGGACCGGGTGCGCTGCTCGGACCTGCTGGCCCCGGAAGGCTATGGCGAGATCGCCGGCGGCTCGCAGCGCGAGGACGACCTGGACGCGCTGGTCGCCGCCATCCGGGCGCACGGCCTTCCCCTCGACGCCTACGAGTGGTACCTGGACCTGCGCCGCTTCGGCTCGGTCCCGCACTCCGGGTTCGGCATCGGCCTGGAGCGCACCCTCGCCTGGATCGCCGGCATCCCCCACGTGCGCGAAGCGATCGCGTTTCCCCGCACACTGCAACGGCTGTACCCTTGAGATAGCGCTGCATGAGCTACTCGCGGGGCACCGCCTACCTGCTGTGGGCGCTGTGCCTGTTCGGGGTTTCCGGGATCCACCGCTTCTACCTGGGACGGATCGGCACCGGCATCCTCTGGCTGTGCACCTGGGGGCTGTTCGGGATCGGCAACATCATCGACCTGTTCACGATCCCCACGATGGTGGACGCGGAGACCGCCCGGCGGCTGCCGGGACCGGCTCCGGGCCGCCTGCCCGACTTCGCGCAGACAGCTGACGCCGCGGAGTCGATCGAGACGGTGATCCTGCGCGCGGCCAAGGCGCACGGCGGGGTCGTGACGCCGGCGGAGATCGCGGTGGGCGGCGACTACAGCCTCGACGACGCCAAGGCCTGCCTCGACGACCTGGTCTCCCGCGGGCACGCGGAGTTGCGCGTGCGCAGGAGCGGCGGCATGGTCTACGTGTTCCCGGACCTGCTCACCCCGGAGGCCGAGGACCTCGTCGAGCCGCTCACCTGAGCCCGTCACCTGAGCGCGGCCGCCGCGGTTTGACACCACGGCCGGCGCCTGAACACATTTCGTCATGCCAACGTCCGCCATACGAAAGCCAGCCTTGACGGCCAACGATCTCCGCGATCTCTATCTGTCCTACTTCGAGTCCAAGGGCCACGCGCGCATCCCCAACCACTCGCTGGTCCCCGAGAACGACCCCACGGCGCTGTTCGTGATGGCCGGCGTGCACCCGCTGGTCCCCTACGTGCTGGGCGCTCCGCACCCCTCCGGGCGGCGCCTCGTCAACGTGCAGAAATGCATCCGCACGATCGACATCGACCTGGTCGGAGACCTGTCGCATCTGACGCTGATCGAGATGCTCGGCAACTGGTCGCTCGGCGACTACTTCAAGCAGGGTGCGATCGAGCTGAGCCACGAGTTCCTCACCGACAGCCGCTGGCTGGGCTTTCCGGTCGAGCACCTGCACGTCACCTGCTTCGCCGGCAACGAGATGGTGCCCCGCGACGACGAGGCGGCCTCCGCCTGGCGTTCGCTCGGCATCGCGGAGGATCACATCCACTTCCTCGGGGAGGACAACTGGTGGGGACCGGCGGGGCAGACCGGCCCCTGCGGGCCGACGACGGAGATGTACATCGACCTGTACCCCGACGCCGGCGACGACGGCCGCACGCCGGGCAACGGCGACCGTCACCTGGAGATCTGGAACGACGTGTTCATGCAGTACGACAAGACCAGCGAAGGGCGCTTCGTCCCGCTGCAGCAGCAATGCGTGGACACCGGCATGGGCGTGGAGCGAACCGCTGCCGTTCTGCAGGGCGCGGCCAGCGTCTACGACATCGACGTCATGGCGCCGATCGTCGCCACCGCCGCAGGGCAGGCCGCCGTCGCATACGGAGAGGATGCCGAGCGCGACCGGTCGATCCGCATCGTGGTCGATCACGTCCGCGCCGCCGTGTTCATGCTCGGTGACGAGGCCGCCATCACCCCCTCCAACCTGGGCCAGGGCTACGTGCTGCGCAGGATCATCCGCCGGGCGATCCGCCACGGGCGCAAGCTGGACATCCCCGGCGAGATGCTGCGCGCCACAGCGGAGAGCGTCATCGACAACTACGGCGACGCCTATCCGCGGCTTGCCGAGCAGGGCGGCACGATCCTGAGCGAGCTGTCCCAGGAGGAACGGCGCTTCTCCGCCACTCTGGCCAAGGGCGAGGCGGAGTTGCAGAAGATGCTGCCACGTCTGCTCGCACGCGACGACAGGGTGATCCCGGGAGATGTCGCGTTCCGTCTCTACGACACCTACGGATTCCCCCTGGAGATCACCGAGGAGCTCGCAGAGGAGCATGGCCTGACGGTGGACGGCGCCGGGTTCGACCGGCGGTACGCCGAGCACCAGAAGCGGTCCAAGGCCGGCGCCGACAAGACCTTCAAGGGAGGGCTGGCCGACGCCAGCGAGACCGTGCAGCGCCTGCACACCGCCACGCACCTGCTGCATCAGGCACTGCGTGACGAGCTGGGAGAGCACGTGCAGCAAAAGGGCAGCAACATCACCGCCGAGCGGCTGCGGTTCGACTTCTCGCACAGCGCGCCGATGTCCAAGGAGGAGGTCGCGCGCGTTCAGACCACCGTCAACGACCGCATCGCCGATGACCTGCCGATCAGCATGCAAGTGATGAAGCTGCAGGACGCTCTGGACGGCGGCGCCATCGCCCTGTTCGGCGAGAAGTACCAGGAGGACGTCAAGGTCTACTCGATCGGCGACTACTCCCAGGAGGTGTGCGGCGGGCCGCACGCGAGCCGTACCGGCGAGCTCGGCGCGTTCCGGATCGTCAAGGAGCAGTCGTCATCGGGCGGCGTGCGGCGCATCCGCGCGGTGTTGGAGCCCGCCTCCCAGGTCTAGACGACCCGGCCCTTCGTGGAGCGCGGCTCCCGCCCCGGAGCCGTCCGGAATGCCTGGCCCAGGGCGCGGCCCAGCGCCTTGCACAGCGCTTCGGCCAAGTGGTGGGAGTTGTCGCCGTACCTGGCCGCGGCATGGACGTTGATGCGCGCCCGCCCGGCCAGGGCCGTGAAGAACTCGCGCAGCAGCCAGACATCGAAATCACCCGCTCGTTCCTGAGGAAACGCCGCGTCGAACCGGCAGTGGGAGCGGCCGCCGGCGTCGACGGTCACCTCAGCCAGGGCATCATCCATCGGCACCACCGCGTGCCCGAAGCGGGTGAGCGGGGTGCCTTGATCCATCGCCCGGAACAGGCATTCCCCCAGCACGATGCCCACGTCCTCCACGACGTGGTGGGCATCCACCTCCAGGTCTCCGGACGCCGTGATCTGCAGGCCCAGGCCGCCGTGAAACCCCATTGCGTGCAGCATGTGATCGAAGAACGGCACCCCGGTGGACACCTCGACCACCGGGACGCTCCCCGCATCCGTGGGGTCCAGGTCCAGGCGCACCGCCACCTCCGTCTCCCTGGTGCTGCGTTCGAAGGAGTACTGCCGGGCGGCCATCGGATCAGCGCGCGGCCAACCGGCTCACCAGCCGGTCGACCGCGCGAAACCGCAACTTATAGTAGGCGGGGTTGGCGATCAAGTAGACCGCCGTCGGCTCCATCCGCTCGATCACCTCCAGCCCCTGGGCCGCCAGCGTGGCCCCGGTCTCGACGATATCGACGATGCAGGGAGCCAGCCCCAGGACCGGCGCCAACTCCACCGACCCGGTCAGCCTGATGATCTGCGTGGGTATCCCCCGGCGGCTGAAGTAGCCGCGGGCGAACCGCGGATACGAGGTGGCGATCGTCAACTCGCTGGCATCGGCGAGGATCCGCTCCAGCGTGCTGCCGCGCGCGGCGGCCAGGCAGAACATGCCGCCACGAAAGTCGAAGCGGTGCAGGCGCAGGAAGCGGCCGTCCGCCTCGCCGATCACGTCGCTGCCGCAGATCCCCAGGCCGGCGATCCCGTGATCGACGTAGATGGGCAGATCGTGGTTGCGCACCAGCATCGCCCGCATTCGTCCGCTCTTGTCCTCGGCCATCAGCTCGCGCGGGCCGAACGCCAGCTCGTGGCCCACCGCCTTGAAATGTTCCAGAACCGCCGCCAGCAGCCGGTCGGTCTTCGGCAGGGCGATGCTCAGGGCGGGCTCGCCGCCGGCGTCCGGCACGGCTACTGGATCGCGGCGCGTCCACGCGCGCGCAACGCCTCGGCCTGCCGGTAGGTGGCCGTGAACGGGCTGCCGCTCAGGTCCACGGGCTCCTCGACCGCGACCTCGACGCGGCGCGCGTGCCGCTCCACGCGTCCGAGCAGCAGCGCGAACCCGGTCGACGGGCACTCGCCTCCGAATCGCCCGAGCAGACCGTCGTAGCGGCCACCGACGGCGACCGGGCCGCCCGCGCCGGCGACGTAGGCCGACATGACGATCCCGGAGTAGTAGGACTGGGCGCCCAACTCCGAAAGATCCAGTCGGACGGGGGGAAGATCCAGCGTGCCTAGCGCATCGGCCACCGCCACCAGGTGGGCGACCGCCTTGCGTGCGGCGCCCGGCAGGCGGTCTCCGAGCTCGACGACCCGGTCCTCGATCTCCCGGACGCCGCCGATCATCGCGAACAGCTCCGCGAGCGCGTCCGCATGTGTCACGCCGGCCGCGGACGAACGCTTCCGTACCGCGGCCCACTCCCGGTCGCGGATCGCTCCACGAAGCTCGACGAGAGCGTCTTCAGGCACCTGTGCGTAGCAGCCGTCGAACACGGCGCGCGATCCGACATGCAACGCCACGCCGCGGACGCCGGCGTGCTCCAAGGCACGCAGGCACAGCGCGATGATCTCGGTGTCGGCGTCCACCCCGGAGCGGCCGATAAGCTCGGCGCCCACCTGATACGACTCGTTGTGGGAGATGCTCTCGGCATCCTCGTGCCGGACGACGGAATCCGCGTAGCACAGCCGCAGCGGCAGCGCGGCGCGGGGCACGGTGCGTGCCGCCAGTCGGGCCGCGAACAGCGTGACGTCGGAGCGGACCAGCAGCAGCTCCCCGTCGCGATCGATCAGCCGGTATACCCGCTCCAGCATCTCGGGGTCGAGCACGGGCCGGAACGCTTCGAAATAGTCGAACACCGGCGTCTCCACGAGCCGGTATCCCCACAGGGCGAACAGATCGAGCAGCCCCTCGCGCAGCCGGCGGCGGGCGGTGGCCCGTCCGAATGGCAGTCCGCCGCCCGCGCGCGGCGCCTGCAGGTAGGCGCTCATGCCATCGGCGTGGGAACGGAGCTGGCGTGGAGCCCGATTCTCACCAGTGGTCGTAGGAGACGATCTGCTGGAGCGGTTTGCGAGGCTGCCGCGGCGTCGCTTCCGCCGCGTAGCCCAGCACCAGCAACAGCACCACCCGCATGCGATGCGGCACGCTCAGCAGGTCCTTGACCTCCTGCTCGTCGAACGTCGTGATAAAACAGCTCTGCAGGCCTTCTTCCTCTGCCTGAAGCGCCATGAACGTGGCGGCGACCGCCAGATCGATCGGGTGCGAGTACTGCCCGTTGGGCATCATGTAGTCGATGTTCGTCGTGCACGCGGCGATCACCACGGGGGCCGTGCCGACGTTCTGCTCACGGAACGCCGCCGCCGCGACCTTGTCGCGGAGGTCGGGCTTGCGTATGACGATGAAGCGCCACTCCTGCCGGTTCTTCGCCGAGGGCGCCCGACGCCCCGCTTCGATGATCTGGTCGAGCTTGGCGGTGGCGACAACCCGCCCGTCGAAGCGCAGACAGCTACGCCGTTCCGCGATCACCGGCAGCAGCGCCATATTGATACACCATAGCCGCCGCCATCCGGATTGGCAAATCCGTTCTCATCCGATGCTTGCGCCCGGCCTGCACGCCGGTGCGGCACGGTTGCCAGGCCGCTAACCTCTCACCTGCGCGATCCAGCCGTCCATTTCGTTGGTGGTCCGCAGCTTTCCAAGCATCAGGTCGGCTTCCGGACGAGTTCCTATCGGGCCGATCCGCACCCGGTGCATGGTGACGCCGTCGGCGTCGTGGGCGGTGATGAGTCCGGCGTAGCCCAGGTCCGCCAACAGGTTCTGCAGGTCGTCGGCTCGTGATCGGGAGGAAAACGAGCCGACCTGAATCCAGTACTGGAAGTCGCCGGTTGCCCGCGGTGCGGGCGCCGGCGCCGGCGCGGGTGCGGCGGGAGTCACTGCCGGGACGGGAGCTCTCGAGCCGGACCCCGGCGACGGGGTCACCACGGCAGGAGTCGGCGCAGTCTGCGAGGTCTGCTGCGTTGAAGCCTGGCCTGTCATCGCGGACTCGCTCGATGCCTGCGACTGGACATCGCCCACCACCAGGGTTACCTGCCGGGGGGACTCCGTCGTCTCCTGCAGTCCCGGTGTCTCCTGATCGCTTCGTACGTACTCGAACGGATCGAACGTGGACTCGTCGGCGTCGGTCATCGCCACCTCGGTCGCCTCCGCGCCCCGCGGCCGGAGGAAGTAGAGCCCGCCCGCCAGCACGATGATGACCAGAAGGCTGACCGCCACGACCGCCCAGAGAATCCGTTGTGTATCCGCCGCTTGCCTGTCCATGCGTCCTCCTCCATGGGGGGCCGGCGCTAGAGGATGAACTCGATCTGGCGCCGGAGCATCCCTCGCGTCGCCCCGTTGTAGATGGTGCGCCGCGAGACACTACCTGTATCGACGCCCGCCACGGGACGCTTGAGCCGCCGGCCGCGCTGGGCCCACATGGCCCCGAGCACGGTGGCCCTCGGTTTCCGGTCGACCACCAGCGCGCGGTACAGGCGGAGCAGCAACGGAGCGTGCACCCACAGCACGAGATCGCAGAGCGCGTCGAGCCCCATGGGATTCAACAGTGCCGCGTCGATGGCGATCGGGCCCGGATCGGCCGCCACCAGGGTCTTCACGCTGCGCACCATCACGGGATGGACGATCACGTCCAGGCGGCGCCTGGCATCCGCGTTGGCGAACACCAGCGGCCCCAGGCGCCGGCGATCGATCCGTCCCTCCGAATCCAGGACGCCCCGGCCAAACGCGTCGACGATGCGGTCGCGTTCCGTGGCCAGCGCCCGGTGTCCCAACAGGTCGACGTCGATCACGCGCCAGCCGGCATCCGCAAGGAAGCCCGCGACGGAACTCTTGCCGGAGCCGAGCTTGCCGGCGACTCCTACCACCATCGGGAACGACCGGTCGGTCAGCGGTCGCGAGTCGCCGCGCTCGCGGAGGGCTCCTCCGGAAGCTTCGCGCTGTCGGGAAACGCACGGCCGGTGAACAGGCGAAACTGCTCGTACGCCTGCTCGGCCAGCATCCGGCCGCCGTCGATAACCGCGCATCCCGCCTCACGAGCTCGCCCGAGTATCGGCGTCAGCCCCTCGCCGTAGACCAGGTCATAGACCAACTCATGTCCACGAAAGGAGTACGCCGCCAGCGGATCGCCCGGATTGTCGGGCAGCCCCACGCTCGTGGTCTGGACGATCAACTCGCTGTGCCCGGACACCCGCGCCAGCCCCGCCGCATCCAGAGCGCCCGCCGTCCCGCCGCAGTCTCGCGCCAGGGACTGCGCGCGCTGCTCGGTCCGATTGAGAATCAACACCTCGGTGCCGAGCGAGCGCAGCGCGAAGGCGACTGCCCGTGCCGCGCCGCCGGCGCCGATCACGGTCGCGCGGCGGGGAACGATCGACCGTTCGCGGAGCGGCGCCAGGAAGCCGTGGACGTCGGTGTTCTCGCCCCGCCACCCCGTGCGGCTTCGCACCAGCGTGTTGCACGCGCCCACCCGCCGCACCATCGGCGCGGCGTCCGACACGCGGGCGGCATCGCCCTTGTGCGGAATGGTCACCGAACAGCCGTCAAGCGGCAGGAGCCGCGCCAGGCGCTCCAGCTCCGACAGATCGTCCAGCTCGATCGGCACGTAGACGGCGTCGATCCCTGACGTGGCGAGCGCCGGGTTGTGGATCTGCGGCGAACGCGAATGTGACAGCGGCGTGCCGATCACTCCCAGGACGCGCGTGCCCGCATGGATGGAGGGAAACCGGTAGAGCTCGACCATGGTCTCCGGGTCGAGGTGGCCGGGAGCCGCGGAGCGTCCTGCACGCGAACAAAACGTGAGGAAGTTGCCCAGGTGGGCCGCCAGAATCCGGGTAGGGAGCCCGAACCGTCCCATGCCCAGCAGGATACGTTCAGGAGTGTCCGGGGACGGTGCTCCCAACCGCCGCGCGCACTCGAACAGGTCCACCATGTCGCTGCCCGTGCGCGGCGTCACGGCCGCCTTGGCGATCTCTCTCCCCGTGCGGGGAAGGTCGCGCATCACCCGTTCGATCCGGTCCGGAACGCCGGTGGTGTCGTGCAGCGACCGGATCACCCTGGTGCCCGCGGGTACCAACTCATCGAACGAGCGGTCCACATCGGACTCCAGGTCAACGTAACGGTACGCGCCGGCGGCGGCACCGATCAGGCGGCGGCGTGATCGCTCGTCCGCGGAGAACCTGCCGCCTTCGGCGGTTCGCCGGATGGTGAGGATGGCCGGCATCCCGACCAGTGCCGGGAACCTGGAGAGCCGGGCCAACTCCCCGTCGTCCAGGAAGTCGGCCCGCAACTCGACAAGGTCGATTCGCGCCGCGTTGGCGCGCGCCAATTCGGCCGCGCGCGCCAACGTGGGCTCTGTCAGTGCCAGGCAAAGCCTGGCAACCCCTCCGTGGCTCAGATGGCCGGGATGATCAACTGCCAGCCCGGGTAGATCAGGTCGGGGTTCTGGATCAGGTCACGGTTGCGCCGCCAGATCCTCGGCCACAGGAACGGATCGCTGTACCACTGCGGGTACTCCGCGATGCGCCACAGGCTCTCGCGCCGCTCCGGTATCAACCGCACGGTATGGATGCCGAGCACCACGTAGAACTTGTAGCGCTCCAGGTAGCGTCGCGCGTCCTCGAAGAGGCTGATCGCCTGTCCGTACTTATCGTCGTAGAACTCGTCCACTCCTTCCATCCAGAGCCCCTGCGCCGTTTGCAGGTCGTTCTGGCCCTCGCGACCGATTCCGTCGAGGAGCGCGTCGCGTTGCGCGCCGCGGGCGCGGATCTGGTCCAGCACCTGCTGGCCGTTCCACGGCTGCGGCCTGATCACATCGCCCGTTTCGGTGATCACGTGCAGCTTCGACGCTTCCTCGATCTCCTTCATCACCGCCTTCATCAGCGCCTCGGCGCGCTCTATCAGCTCGTCGTCGACGAGCCTCGGTATCCGTCGGCACACCTCGAGCGCGGCGGCGAACGCCTCTTCGGCATCCTCCAGCCGATAGCTCTGCATGGCCTCCAGGCCGGTCAGGTAAAGCGCGTTGGCCTGCTCGTACAGGGACTGCGACTTCGCAAGCATGGAAGCCGTCCAGGTGCTTGTATCGAGATTCGGCACGGCCGCAAGACAGCGCTCCGTCTCCGCCCGTGTGCCGTACAACAACTCAAGCCGATCGTCCAGAGAATTGCGAAGTGCGTCCATGGCGTCCAGGGTCGCCAGCGCCAAGTCATTTGCTGCCTGGAACCGATCTGGCGATGCGAACAGCTCTTCGACGCGCTGCACGGCGTCGACCATCTCCTGGAAGGAGACCGGCACCCAGAGATCCGCCTGGATCTCCCGCAGCTCCTCCAGGCTTTGCGCCAACAGCCTGAGCAGCCGATCTCCGGTCAGCCGCACCGCATTCTCGAACGCTTCCCTCGCCCGCGCTTCGGCCACCGTCAACGCCACGTGCGATCCGACCGGATCGGACGCGCGAATGCGTTCGGCAAGGGCCAGAGCCTCGCGGGCCGCGTTCAGGTTCTGCGGGTCGTAGAAGTCGGCGTCGACCTCTTCGGCACGCGCGATGAGCACGCGCACGCGGTCGAAGTCGGCATCCGTCGGACCCGTGATGACCGACGGTCCGGCGGCGCCGACAGGCGACGGCAAAGTCAGATCCAACGGTACTGCCGCGACCATCACGGGCGGCGGGGGCAGTGGCGGCTCGGGCTGCACGGTACGCTCACGCAGATCGTCCATTCCCTTGTCGTCGATCGGCGGCATGGGTTCGAAGTCCGATGGATCCATCGGCACGTAGATCGGCGGCGGCGTCGGCGCAGGCGGCGGCATCGGCTCGGGTTGCGCCATCGCGCGTCGGCTGTCGTCGATCGGTGGCGTGGGTTCGGAGTCCAAGGGGTCTATCGGCACATAGATCGGCGGCGGCGTCGGCGCAGGCGCAGGTATCGGCTCCGGGTGCCGTGGGAACGGCCCCGCGGGCGCCTCTGCTGGCTCCACCTCATCAATCCGCGCCCCGAGGAACACAGGCGGCCCCGGCGGCGTCGGCTCGGGTTGCGCCATCGCGCGTCGGCTGTCGTCGATCGGTGGCGTGGGTTC
>JAPPKD010000296.1:36105-40320 GCA_028820215.1 Spirochaetaceae bacterium
GGTCTATCGGCACATAGATCGGCGGCGGCGTCGGCGCAGGCGCAGGTATCGGCTCGGGTTGCGGCGCAACGAATCGGCTTCCACCAAGAACGGGCTGCAGCGGATGCGCAACTACCAAGGCTTCAATCTTCGGCTGGACTGCCGGCTCAGGCTCAGCCGCTGCCAACGCCGTCGTCGACGGCACCTCTACTTCGACATTGCCGAGGTCGGAAATCGAATCGATTGCGTCGGGCGGCGTGTAACAGACCGTAAGCACCAGCGGTACTACGGCAGCGATCGCGAGGCGGTACCACCTGGTGACCGGGTGCTTGGTCATGAGTTCGCCCTAACCTTCCCTTCTGTTTCCGCTAGACAGTGGCCGCAGCAGCCTGAGTGAGAGACGCCTCGGTCTCCATGTCGAAGTAGTGAACGCGTTCCATGTTCGGAGCCAGCGTGATCTCCGTTCCGACCCGGACGTCGACGTCCGGTGCTACCTTGGCGATGAGCTGATTGGAAGCCACCGTCACGTAGACGTGTGTCTCGGCGCCCAGCGGCTCGACGACGTCGACCGACGCCGAGAGGCTACTGCCGCGCGTGTCGTCCGTGTAGGTGAGGTCCTCCGGCCTGATTCCCAGCAGAACGTCGCGCCCGACGTGTGACCGCAGGCGATCCTGGTGCGCGGGGGCGACCTCGAGCTCGAAGTCGGCGTCGCCGACCACCAGCCCGCCGCCCGATTCCTTCAGGCTGACCTTCATGATGTTCATGGGCGGGGAGCCGATGAAGCCGGCGACGAACCGGTTGACCGGCGTGTTGTACAGCGCCAGCGGCGTGCCGATCTGCTGGATCACGCCGTCGCGCATGACCACGATGCGGTCGCCCATGGTCATGGCCTCCACCTGGTCGTGGGTGACGTAGACCATCGTCGCCTGCAGGCGGGTGTGCAGCGAGGCGAGTTCCGCCCGCATCTGCACGCGCAGCTTGGCGTCGAGGTTGGACAGCGGCTCGTCGAACAGGAACACCTTGGGCTTGCGGACGATCGCGCGGCCGACGGCCACGCGCTGCCGCTGGCCGCCGGACAGTGCCTTGGGCTTGCGGTCGAGCAACTCCTCGATGTCCAGGATCTGCGCCGCGTCACGCACCCGGGTCTCGATCTCGCTGCGCGGGTACTTCCTGATCTTCAGGCCGAAGGCCATGTTCTCGTACACCGACATGTGCGGGTAGAGCGCGTAGTTCTGGAACACCATGGCGATGTCGCGATCCTTGGGGGCGACGTCGTTCATGCGCCTGCCGTCGATGGACAGCTCACCGTCGGTGATCTCCTCGAGTCCGGCGATGCAGCGCAGGGTGGTGGTCTTGCCGCATCCGGATGGTCCGACGAGGACGAGGAATTCCTTGTCCTCGACGCTGATGTTGGCGTTGTCGACCGCCTTCACCCCGCCTTCGTAGATCTTGGACAGATTCTGGAGTTCAACGGTGGCCATATTGTCTCTCTCCTGGCCGGGCATGAGGACCCATGCCCCGGCAGATTATGTTATTGCCGGTAAGCCTACCGGCCGTTCTTGCCCGTGTCAACGCGGCGCGCCGGGGGGACGCCTGCGCCGCCCGTCCGCGCGCCGTTGCCGCCACGCGGCCACCGCATCGGCCAATGCCGGCTGTTCGGCACCTCGGGTTTCGGCCCACAGCCACGGCAGCACCACCGCCTCGCGCAGCCGTGCCCAGTCGGCGCCGAGCGCCGCCGGAGCGCGGAGCTCGGCCGCGCTCGGGACGCGCCCGACCAGCACCGGATAATGCGTGGCCAGGTCGTGCCGTGCTGCCTCCACGAGGGCCGGCAGTCCACCGGCGATGCCGAACCCCGTGAGGTGCTCGCGCCGGCCGAGCTCGAGCAGCGCCGCCTGCGTGTCAGGCTCGAACAGCCAGAGCAGGAACGACTGTGCGCCGCGCGCGTTGGGCGCCCGGGCACGGATCGCCGCGTAGGTCAGGTCGTCGGCCGCCAGCAGCCCCTCCCCGCTCCCCAGCCAGCGCATGGCGAGCTGGTCGCGGCGTTCGGCAGAAATGTCCACGAACCGATGCAGGTCCGTCAGGAAGAACTCGATTCGTCCGTCCAGCAGCATCTGCACGGGCGGCAGCGTGTCGGATGGCAGCCCGCCCGGCTCCGCTTCATACCACCGGCGCGCCTGATCGACCGCCCGGTCGACCGCGCCCTGCCGCAGGCCCAGGCGGCCGTCCGGCAACCGCCGAAAGTCGGCGCCGTAGAGCACGGCCGCCTGGTAGACCAGCTCCGCGCTCCAACTGCTCGATGCCGGACCGAGCGCCGCCAACTCGTCCGGCGTGACCGAGAACGATGGAAGATCGTCCCGGCCGGCGCGCACGGCGATCACCGGGACGCGGAATGACAGCGGCAGGGCGCGGAGGACGCCGTCGGCTCGGCCCGACTCCAGCAGGCTCGGGAAGAAGGAGGACGCGCGGAGCAGACCGGACCGAAACAGGCCGTCCAGGGGCAGCAGCGCTTCGGCCAGATCGCGGCCCGCAAGGCCCGGACCGATCAGAACGTCGGCATCGCTGCCGCCGTGCGCGAGCGACTCGGCCGGAGCGTCGGCGAAGCGGGTCACGACCCGGTACCGATCCTGGGAGAGATTGTAGCGCTCCGCGTAGGCGGCAACGTCGGCGTGGACGGTGTCGACGTGGACGAGCGTCCTGGACGACCCCGTGCAGGCCCCCAGGAAGCAGGCGAGGGCCAGGGCGATCAGCGCCCGCGCCGCGGGCGAGCGGATCAACGGCTCGCCGCCGTGACACCCTCCGGCGGTTCGGCCTGCACCGCGCACCGTTCGGCGGCGGCGTAGATCTCGGCATAGAGCTCCGGCAGGTCGGCGGTATCGACGCCCGCGAACGCCACCCTCAGGTGTTCGGCGTCGACCGAGATCGTGCCGATGCCACGCTCGTGCAGGAGGTAGCGCCGCACGTCCTCCGCGGTCCCGTCCGGCAAGTGGAAGCACATGAAGTAGCCGGAGTTGAACGGCAGCGGCCGGATCGCCGCGCTCGACCGCTTGCCGACCTCGCGGAACGTGGTCAGATAGCGGCGTCGCAACTCTTCCTGGTTGGCGTCACGCTGCCTTGCGTGCTCGGGGTGGTCCAGGGCGGCCAGCACCAGGTGCTGCGCCATCCGGTTGGCGCTGGACACCGTGGAGCGGATGGCCGCCATCGCTTTCTGCTCGAACGCCCGGTAGTGCTCGTCGCCCAGGCCGGCGGCGCCGACGGTGACGAAGCCGATCCGGAAGCCCCAGACGTACTCTTCCTTGGTCGGTCCGTCGATCTTGATCGCCAGCAGGTTCGGATGCAGGGCCGCGAGGCGGGCGAACAGCGACTCCTTGAGCGTCTCCTCTTCGTAGAACAGACCGTGATAGGCGTCGTCGATCAGCACCACGAGCTGCACGCCGCGCTCGGCCGCCGCGGCCAGGATCGCGGTCAGGCGTTCCGCTTCCGCACGGCTCGGTGAGTAGCCGGTCGGGTTGTGCGGGAAGTTGAACATCGCCACGACCTTGGCCGCCGCCTGGTGTCGGGCGAGAGTCCGCTGCACGGCGTCCAGGTCCATGCGATCCCCGGCGAAGAACGGGTAGCCCTGCACGCGGGCTCCGCGCCGCTCGCCCATGATCAATCGGTAATTGCCCCAGACCAGGTCCGGCAGCAGCACCGGATCATCGGCATCCACGAACAGGTCGGACGCCAGGCCGATCCCCGCGGTAAGGCCCGCCGTCACGACCGGCCGCGACACCGCCGATCTCAGCGAAGGGTTCTTGGTACGCAGCTCTTCCGCCCAGCGGTCCCGAAGCGCGGGTATCCCCGCGGTGGGCGCGTACGCGAACGCCTCCTCGGCGGTCAGGCCGGGCAGACGGTCGGCGATCGCCGGAAGGTGCATGGGCTCGCCGCCGCTGGCCGCCAGCCCGACCGTCGCGTTGAAGCGGTCGGCGTGCTCGGCCGCCTCCGCGGACTGGGCGACGACCCCCTTGGGGAAGTACAGGCGATGGCCCAGCCCGGAGAGTGAGCGGCCTATCGCGGTGGACTCCAGGACGCGGTTGAGATCTGCGGCAAGCGGATGGATGGCGGATGCACCGGACACGCAGCGGAGGATACGGCCGGGGCATTCCGCGGTCAACGATTTCACCGCGCTTCGTTTTTTTGCTTTTTTTGTAACTGTTCAGGCGTAGGGTAGTTCGTTCGGCAGATTTCGGCAACGGGTCG
>JAPPKD010000245.1 GCA_028820215.1 Spirochaetaceae bacterium
CGTACGTACGGTGGTGTGGGGGGACGGCGGGGGTGACCCCGCCTCCTACCCGGTAAGGTGAAGGTGTCGGTCTCCCGGTCGTAGTCGATGCGCTCCAGCAGCTTCGCGCCGAGATTCCCGACGATCAGCTTGCTGCCGTCGGCGCTCCAGAAGGTCATGTGATTCGACGGCGCCGAGCCTTCCGGCCCCGTGGTCCGAAAGAGGGCCTTGGCGAGCTTGGCCGCGTCGTCCGGGGAGCCTCGAAGCGGCGGGCAGATGCGGTGGCCGTCCCCCGTCGCCGTGCACTGTCCTTCCGCGTCCATGATCCCGACCAGGCCGGTGCCCGGGCCGAAGAAGTTCGCGTTCAGGTAGCGGTGCGACGGATGCGGCAGCATGCCGTGCAGGCGCTCGACGTTCACGCCGAGCTCGGCGTGCGCGTTGGGAAAGACGTGGTGCGCCTCGATGACGGTCGGCCCGAACGCCGGATCGTCCTCACCGTACGTTCCGGGCGGTGCCAGCATCAGGTCGCGGCCCTCGTAAACGAGCATGCGGCTGCCGAACGTTCCGGTGGGGCGCTCGGCGCTGATGTCGGCGCTGTTTGCCTGATCGGAGAGCCACACTTCCCATTCGATCGCAGCGGCCTGGCCGGCTCCGAGCACGCACAGGGCCATCAGGCAGGGGACGAGATTCGGTTTCATGGCGTCATTCCTCTCACATTTTCGTAATGGAGATTCTATTGGAAGTGACGCCAGCGGGGAATCCTGAACATGGATTCTGTATCCGGTCAGGTGCCGGCGACCGTCTCCTCGGCCAGCCAGTCGACGACCGAACGGAGCGCGGCGGCGGAGTCGGCGCCGGCGGCCTGCGCTTCCCTCCAGATCGCCAACTGTCGGTGCGCGCTGGTCCCGTCGGCCAGAATGCCGCGGGCGCGCTCGACCTCGGCGGTGCAGCCGAAGTGGGCGGCGTCCTCGTCGATCAGGTCCAGCAGCTCGGCCAGCAGCTTCTGGTACGGGACGACCTCGCCTATGCCGAAGTCGACCAGTCCGCGATCGCTCCCGTAGCGCTGCGCCAGCCAGCGGTTCTCATTGACCAGCAGGCGCGAGTAGATGCGCCAGCTCTGGTTGTTGCGCCGCAGGCGGTACAGCAGCCGGCACAGGCAGCGGAACAGCGCGGCCAGGCACAAGGCGTCCTCGAGCCGCGTGCACACGTCGGTGATGCGCATCTCCAGCGTGGGAAAGCGCACGCTCGGGCGGATGTCCCACCACAGCTTGGTGGCGTCCTCGATCAGGCCGGCGGTCACCAGGCTGGCGACGGTGCGGTCGTACTCGCCGGCGCTCTGGAAAGGGTCCGGCAGCCCGGAGCGGGGCAGCTCGTCCAGGACCGAGAGACGGTAGGACATCAGGCCCGAGTCCGCCCCGTCCCAGAAGGGGGAGGAGGTGGACAGCGCCAACAGGTGGGGGAGGAAGTAGACGGCCTGGTTCATCAGGTCGATGCGCAGCTCGGGATCCTCGATGGCGACGTGCACGTGCATGCCGCAGGTCAGCAGCCGCTGCGCGACCAGCCGCAGGTCTTCGGCGATCTGCGAGTAGCGGGCGGCGGCGGTGTGCTTCTGGTCCTGCCAGCGCCCGAACGGGTGGGTGGAGGCGGCGATGAGCGCGCAGTCGAAGCGGCCCACGACGCGCTCCACGGTGCCGCGCAGGTCGGCGAGTTGCGCGCGCGCCTCGCCCGGATCGTGGCAGACGCCGGTGGCGACCTCGATCTGGGAGCGCAGGAACTCGGGGCCGACCGAGTTGCCGAGCGCCGAATGGCACTCTTCCATCATCTCGGGCCGCGGATCGATGGCCAGATCGCGGGTGCTGAGGTCGATCAGGAGGTACTCCTCCTCGATGCCGAACGTGAAGCTGGGTTCTGAGAAATTCATCCGTGTCCGAAGGCCTTTGGTAGAATCATGCCGTGAGCGGACACACTTGGTCGATCGAGTCACCCCTGCGTGGCGAGCCGTCCGGGCAGGGGCGCACCCGCACGTGGACGAGCGCGTGGCATCGCTGGCCGGGAGTCGTGGACCGAGCCGAGGTCCGGGTGGAGGCGGCGATCGACCTGTTCGACAACAAGACGATCGAGACGGTCGTCGACGGATCGCAGCGCCCGTTCACGGACGCGGACGGCGTCCCGCACACCTGGTACGGGCGGTGCATGATCGCCATCGTCGACGAGCGGCGCTGGATCATGGCGCTCCGCTCCGGCGTCTCCCACATAAGCTGGGGTGACCGCGACGCCATTCACCTCATCACCTCCACGGACGAGGGGAGGACCTGGGGTGGCCTGAACCGCTGGTTCGACGGGTCGCCGATCCGGGGCCTTCCGTACCAGGACGGCCACACGCACTCGGAGCCGGGGCTATACCGGATGCCGAACGGGGACCTCGTCCTGCAGCTCTGGCGGACGGGCTACACCTCCGGCACCAGGCAGATGCGCTCCACCGACGACGGCAGGACGTGGCGGACCGATGCGGACCGCGTCTGCGTCGAGGGGGTCGACGGGGCCGACGGGGACCTGGCCCTCGGCACCGAGGACTGGTTCGTCGACCCGGAGCATCCCGCCGACGCCTACTTCGCGTTCCAGTACTTCCACTACCGCGCCACATCCGGCACGCTGCTGGCCCGTTCGCGGGACGACGGGCGAAGCTACCGGTTCGTGAGCTGGATCGTTCCGCCGGCGCCGGAGAACGATCCGGCCGGGCGGGCGACGTTCGAGCCGGCGATCGAGTACGTCGGCGACCGCACGATCGTGGCCGTGCTGCGCGACGCGGCCCGGCGCGAACGCGGGGATCCGGGCTGCACGTGGCAGGCGGTCAGCACCGACATGGGGGAGTCGTTCGCGCCGCCGGTCGACATCAGCGACCGGATCGACGGCGGCGTGGCCGGCGGGCTCTGGCAGCGCGCGCGGCTCTACCAGGAGAGCAATCCGGCCTTCCAGCACGGCAACCGGCTCGACTTCGCGGCGGGCGAGGGGAGGCTGTGGGGCTTCGGCCTGCACAGCATCGGCGGCGGCTACACCCGCAAGCCGGTCGTCTACCACTCGCATGACCGCGGAGGGACCTGGCGCGGGCCGGAATTGCTGCACGGCCCCATGCATCCGGGGACCGACACCGGCTACGGCGACCTCAAGCGCCGCGTGGACGGCACCTTCGTGGCCGCCACCTACTACGCGAACCGGGACTCCACCGTCGCGGACGTCGAGCAGTACACCTTCGGCGGCGAGCGCGCGCGGGTGATGGTGGAAGCGGACCGGGGCGGCGACGGGACGCCGGACCTGGACTCCGGCTGGCGGGAGCTCCATGACGGGGAGAACCGGGTGACGGTCTCCGGGCTGCTGGCCGAGCGTTGGCGGCTGCGGCTGGAAGTGAGCGCCACCGGGACCTCCGGATGGCCGGCGATCGGCCGCGTCACGGTCACGGCAGGGTAGCCATGGCCGAGCATCTGACCGGCATCGACCGCAACCTCACGACCTACGGCGACCCCACCTTCAGCCGCTTCATCCGCCGCGCGTTCCTGGCCTCGCAGGGGTTCGACGGCGCCGACCTGGAGCGTCCGGTGGTCGGCATCGCCGACACGTCGAGCGACTACAACACCTGCCACGCGCACATGCCGGCGCTGGTGGATGCCGTGAAGCGGGGCGTGCTGCAGGCCGGCGGGCTGCCGCTGGTGTTCCCGACGATCTCCCTGAACGAGATCCTGTTCTCGCCGACGACCATGTTCTACCGGAACCTCCTGGCCATGGAGACCGAGGAGATGATCCGGGCGCAGCCGATGGATGCCGTGGTGCTCCTGGGCGGCTGCGACAAGACGGTGCCGGCGCAGCTCATGGCGGCGGCCTCCGCGAACGTGCCGGCCGTGGTGTGCGTGACCGGCGCCATGCGCACCGGCGCCTGGCGGGGCGAGCGGGTCGGCGCCTGCACCGATTGCCGCCGCTACTACGCGGGCTTCCGCGAGGGGAGGATAGGCGAGGAGGAGCTCCGCCAGGTGCAGCAGCAACTGTGCTCGACCCCCGGCACCTGCATGGTGATGGGCTCCGCCTCCAGCATCGCCTGCGTCGCCGAGACCATGGGACTGATGCTCCCCGGCGGCGCCTCGCCCACGTCGGGGAGCGCTGACCGGCTGCGCAACGCGGTGGCGTCCGGCCGGCGGGCGGCGGTGCTGGCGCGCGAGCCGATCGCACCCGGCCGGATCCTCACCAGGGAGGCGTTCGAGAACGCGCTCACGGTGCTGGTCGCCCTGGGCGGCTCGACCAACACGATCATCCACCTGACCGCCATCGCGCGGCGGGCCGGCGTCGAGCTGTCGATGGCCGATCTGCAGGCGGCGTCCGCGCGGGTGCCCCTGCTGGTGGACTGCAAGCCCTCCGGATCGCGCTACATGGAGGACTTCCACGAGGCCGGCGGGTTGCCGGCCGTGCTGAAGGTGCTGGAGCCGCTGCTGCACCCGGAGCCGATCGACGTCGAGGGGCGCACGCTGCGGGAACGGCTGGCGGACGTGGCGCCGCCGGGCGCGTGGCAGTCGGTGATCCGCACGCTGGAGCAGCCGCTCGGCGGCGCCGGATCGCTCACCGTGCTGTGTGGCTCGCTCGCCCCGGACGGCGCGATCATCAAGAGCGCGGCGGCCAGCCCCGAGCTCTGCGAGCACGAGGGGCCGGCGGTGGTGTTCGACTCGCCGGCCGACGTGGCGGCGCGGATCGACGATCCGGACCTGGAGGCCGGCCCGGAGCACGTGCTGGTGCTGCGCAACGCCGGTCCGGTGGCGGCCGGCATGCCGGAGGCAGGCTCCCTGCCGATTCCCCGCAAGCTTTCCGAGCAGGGCGTCAAGGACATGGTGCGCGTGTCGGACGCCCGCATGAGCGGCACGGCGTACGGTACGGTCGTCCTGCACTGCGCGCCGGAGGCGGCGGTCGGCGGTCCGCTGGCGCTCGTCCGCGACGGCGACCCGATCCGGCTGTCGGTCGCGCGGGGCACGATCGACCTGCAGGTGGCGCCGGAGGAGCTTGCCAGCCGCCGCCGCGAGTGGCGGCCGGCCCCGCTGCCGGAGCGCGGCTGGGCGCTCATCCACGCCCGCCACGTCCTGCAGGCCGACCAGGGCGCCGACCTCGACCTGATGGTGCCGGGACGGGACGCGGCCGGCGAACCCGGATAGACTCCGGCCGCCATGCCCAACATAGCCCTGATCGGCGCCGGCAGCGTCGTCTTCGCCCAGAAGCTCATCAGCGACATCCTGCAGCGCGACGGCATCGGGACGCCCGAGTTCCGCCTGATGGACATCGACGCCGAGCGCCTGCGCATCGCCGGCATCGCCGCCGAGAAGACCGCCCGCGCGCTCGACAAGCCGGCCGCCATCCGCACCACTCTGGACCAGCGCGAGGCGATCCGGGACGCCAACTACGTGATCTGCTGCGTGCAAATCGGTGACAGCGAGACGATCAACCAGGACTTCCACATACCGGCCCGCCACGGGCTGCGCCAGACCATCGCCGACACACTCGGCATCGGCGGCATCTTCCGCGCGCTGCGCACCTATCCGGTGATGATGGACCTGGTCGAGAGCATCACCACGGTCGCCGCGCCGCGCTGCCTGCTGCTCAACTACACCAACCCGATGGCCATGAACATGCTGGCGCTGCTGCGCGCCGCCGACATCCCCGCGGTCGGCCTGTGCCACAGCGTGCAGGGCACGGCCGCCAAGCTGGCCGCCATCGCCGGCGTCGCCGAGGAAGCGGTGCGCTTCCGGTGCGCGGGGGTCAACCACATGGCCTTCTACACGGAGTTCCGCACCGCCGAGCGCGACCTGTACCCGGTGCTGTTCGAGCGCCTGCGCGACGATCCGGACGGGCTGGGCCGAACCGTGCGCTTCGAGATGCTCAAGCGCACCGGCTACTTCGTCACCGAGAGCTCCGAGCACCAGGCCGAGTACACGCCGTACTTCATCCACCACGGCGGCGGGATGGTCGACCGCTACCGCGTGCCGCTGGACGAGCTGATCCGCCGCCGCACCATCCAGGTGGCCGAGTGGGAGCAGCAGCAGCGCGAGTTCTCCGACCCCGACCACGAGGTGGACACCAAGCCGCTCAGCCACGAGTACGGGTCGGCCATCATCGAGGCGATCGAGACCGGCGTGCCGGCCACCATCCACGGCAACGTGCTGAACCACGGGCTGATCGACAACCTGCCCGCGGACGCCTGCGTGGAGGTCGCCTGCCACGTGGACGGCGCCGGCCTGGCGCCGGTGGCGTTCGGCCGCCTGCCGACCGTGCTGGCCGGCATCGTCGGCAGCAACGTCGCCGTGCAGCTCGCCACCGTGGAGGCGGCCGAGTCACGCCGGCGCGAAGCGGTCTACCACGCCGCCATGCTCGACCCGCACACCGCCGCCAGCCTCACTCTGGACCAGATCTGGCAGGTCTGCGACGACATGTTCGAGGCGCAGGCGCCACTGCTGCCGGCCTTCGACTGAGGCGTAGTGGATCAGCAGGGGTTCGAACGGCGGCTGCACGCGCTCGCGGGCCGCTATCGCGCGCAGTGCCTGTGGGATCTCAAGCCCGACCTGGATCTGCAGGAACGGGATGTCGCGGCGATGGTGCTGCGCCGGATCGCGTCGTGCGCTGACACCAGCGGGTTCATTGAAGCCAGAGGACTGCAGGATTGGCTCTCACGGACTTCCAACGCGCGATCTGCCGTCTCGTAGCCGGCCAGCGCAAGGAAGCCGGCGTCAGCTACGTGGCCGGCGGGGTGGCGCTGAACCTGCTCCTGGACAGCGGGCGTGTCTCCCGCGACATCGACGTGTTTCACGATGCGGAAGCGGCGGTCCACGCCTCGTTCGCTGCCGACCGGAGGCTCCTCGAGTTGCATGGCTACAGCATCGAGACGGTACGCGAGCTCCCGGCCTTCATCGAGGCGGTCGTAAGCAAGGCCCGTGACGAGGTGCGCATGGAGTGGGCTCGCGACAGCGCGTTCCGGTTCTTTCCGCTCATGGAGCACGAGGATCTGGGGCTCACGCTGCATCCGTTCGACTTGGCGACGAACAAGGTGCTGGCCCTGGTCGGCAGGCTCGAGGTCCGCGACTGGATCGACGCGATCAGCTCCCACGAGCGGCTGCAGCCGCTGGGGTACCTGCTGTGGGCGGTCTGCGGCAAGGACCCCGGGTTCGGTCCCGGCTCCCTCCTGGAGCATGCGCGCCGGACGACACATTATTCGGCGCCGGAGATCGCGCAATTGGCGTTCGAGGGCAGTCCGCCCGACGCCCACGCCCTGGCGGTGACGTGGCGGACGGCGCTGGAACAGGCGGCGGCGATCATCGACGAGCTGCCGTACCAGCAGGCCGGAACCTGCGTCCTGGATGCCCGCGCCGGTCTGTTTCGTGGCGATCCGCCGGCGCTCAAGCGCGCGCTTGCGGAGGACGCCATCCGCTTCCATGAAGGATCGCTCGGCGGCGCGTACCCGCGTCTGTTGGACTGAGCAGCCCGGAACGCCAAGTCGGTGCTCCGGGGTTTCATGTAGGCGAGGCCGAGGGATTTGCGCTCCGGGGGTGGCTTCAGGGCTCATCCTTCTGGAAGGCACGGGGAGTCATTCGGCGCGTGCCGGTGGCGGTGCTGGTCACGGCAGCCCGGGGCAGCGCTGGTCGTCACGGAGGATTGAGCGGACCAGCGCTATTTGGGATATATGAGGGTTCTTCTACGTCTGGTCGGCCGGCGGCGCAAGATCGACCGCCCAGTCCCTGAGTTGAGCGGTATCGAGAACAGATTGATCTAGTAGCGTGAGTAGCTCTTCCTGGCGAGGCTGACCGAACACGACGCGGTAGGCGGCGAGTTGACGCTTGAGGCGGTCGAACGCCTCGACTTCGGTCGTGTACGGAAGCTGCGGGACATCGCGCTGTACCTTGTACTCGCCTGGGGCGATCCAGTGCGGCACGAGGTCGCTGGCATCGGCGTCGCGGGCGGCCTGTTCAGCAAGGTCAAAGACCAGGCGCCAGATGTCATCGCCGGCACGCCAGGACCGAAGCGCGTCCAAACCGTGGGAAGCCGCGACGTTGCGGCGAACCGCGTGGCCTTTGTAGCGATGGACGCGGCCCTCTCGCTGCTCAAGGTCTACAGGACTGCCTGGCAGGTTCCAGTGGATCAGCCGGTGGCACCAAGGGTGGAAGTCGAGTCCTTCCTGTCCGATCGACGTGCTGGCCAACACGAAGGGACGGAACGGACTGTTGAATGCGGCTCTGGCGACATCCGGGCTGATGGACTCGCCGTCGTCACTCTGGATGTGGCCGAAGCGTAGGGCGAACACGGTGCGTACACGGATGGCCTCACGTTCGATGGATCCGTTCTGAGCCTGGAAGAACTCGGCGTGGACCCGAGCACGTAGCGGGTTCACTATCTGGACGAGCTTTCTGACGCATCTTCCGGCGATGTCGTCGGCGCTGGCGTCTTCGGACCACGACTCCTGGTCCCAGAGCATGTGCCAGTGTTCGTCGAGGACCGCCTGCAGGTTGCCCTGCTGACAGTAGCGGAGCACCAGCCGCCAATAGGCGTCCTCATCGCTCCGGACCCCAGGATCAGCCGCGAGCTGGCGAAGCAGCGCGATTACGGCGGGCCGGTTGAACAGATGCCAGAAGGCTTCGGCGATCCTCACCGCGAGCCGACGTCGTACGTCGTCGCTGGTTTCCGTCGGCGACCTGAGACAGCGTGACGCCAGAATCGCTGGCGAGCCGAGCGCGACCTCTGTCAGCAGGTCCGCCAGACCCGGTGGGCGCCGGCCGAGCGCTCGTGGCTCGACAGCAAGCATTTCGTCAACGTACGCCCGGAAGACTTCCGGATTTGGCTGCGGCAGAGGCTTGTCGTCGGACGACGACTGCGGGTCGCCGTCACCGTCACGCCAAGCACGCAGGAAAGTTCGCAGCTCCGGATCCAGCAGGAGCGGGGCCAACCACTCCCAACGGTCGTCGATGGATCCGCCCTGCGGTGCTGGGAGGCGTGGGTCCGACAGGAGTTCTTCGACTCGGTCCCGTACCCAGGCTCGCCGATCCCATCCGGCCGGCGCCTCAAGCGGATGCACCCTATCCGCCAAAGGCAGGCAGGGCAGCATCAAGAGGAAGAGCCGGTAACGGGACAGAAGGCCGGACTTCGACTGCGTGAGCCTCAATAACGGCGACTGCTTTTCATCCGGTCTCTTGTAGGAACCGATCCGGCGTCCCATCATCCGTCGTTCCGCCTCGTAGCTCAGGATCGCGCTCACGACGTCAGGCACGACATTCCAGGCAGAGAACAGAAGGCGTTTCGTCGTTCCATCCTTACCCTTGAACGGTCCTTCGAGCGGCCAGTACGGCAGCGTCGGCGGCATCCACAGCAGGCGCCAGAGTCCCCCGTCGAGCAGCTCGCCCGCGAGGTCCCGCAGCTTGGCGTGCCCGGGGTCGACCTGAGACCACGATTGCAGCGTCCTGGCGGTCAGGAAAGACGATTCTTGTTGCTTGAGTGCTTCGACAACCTGGTCCGGTGCGCTGATGGCGTCGACCAGATCGTTGAACTTGTAGCCGCGCATGAAGTGCGCTAGGTAGGGAGCCGACTTCCAGAACGGCATCGGATCGCGGTCGCCAACGGCGCGGAATAGCGCGGCGGCTGCGATGTACTGGCGCACGTCCGTCGCGGTGATCCTAGCCTGGAACCGGTTCTCCGTCACCATCGCGTCCCTGTCCTCGCTCGCCGCGACGCGCTCCGTGCGAGCCATCACGTTGCGCAGGGAAGCCTCCACGTCGAGCTTCGCCTCCTCGACTTCCTCTGTCTGTCCCGGTTCGCCGGCGGCGCGCTTCAGCGCCGCGCCAAAGCGAAGGAGCTGATGCTTGACCGCGTCGACGCGAGTATCATCCTCGCCGAAGAGGAACCGCGTCGTGGCTACGAAGTCCTCGTAGTGATCTTCGCGATCGATCTCCGCATCGGCAGTATAGAGCCTGTACGGCGTTGCGGAGAGCAGCAGTGTGCGCACGCGCTTGCCGTCGGGGGCCCTGGCCCGGAACAGCGCCTGCGCAAGCTCCACCGCGGAATCGCGATCCGCGTTACGCGGATCGAGCAACGACTTGAAGCGCTGGAACTCGTCCAGGATGACGAGGTCGGGCTCGAGGGCTCCGACACACACGTCGGCCAGCAGGTTGCGCAGCTTTTTGATCACCTGATCGCGCCGCGACCGCGCCGGGTCGGGCCAGTCCTCCCGGTAGCGGCGGAACCACGTGTCCAGGACTTCGCGCAGTTCCTCCGGAAGATCCGCGCGCTCGTTGAACCTGGCGTCAAACCGTTTGCGGATGTCCTCATCTATGGGACGGCTTTCGCCTGCCAAGCCCTTCCGCCAGTCATTCTTGTTGGCGATCCTTCCCTGCAAGAGGTTCATGAGCGCCGTGCGGTGACCGATCAGCGGTGCGAGCAGGGCGAACAGCACCTCACGTTCCTGTCGCTGGCCGCTGGAGTTTCCCATGTTGAACGACGTACCGGGCGTAAAGCTGATAAAGTTCAGCCTGCTGCCAGCCAGGCCGGGCTGGCCTTCGCGGGGCGCCAGTTGCGTTGCCAGCATCGTGAGGCGGGTCGCGAGTGCGAAGGATTGTTCGTCGGCGCCGCCAATTTGGAGCTTGGGCAGGTTGGCGCGGGCTATACTCCCGTTGCTGCAGATGTAGATGATGTCGATCCGCGGGACGTCGTCCCACAGGTGATCGATGGTTCGGGCAATGATGCCGCGCGCGACCAGCGTTTTGCCGAGACCCACCTCGTCGGCAACCAGAAAGCGGCCGGTGCTGTCCTGTGCCTCGAACAGCCGGTGGAACGCGTGATCCACCGTGCGCCGTTGAAACGGCTTGAGCCGCTCGAGATTGGCGTCGACGGATGGTCGCTTCATCGGCGTGGTTCCGCGAGTACTTCTTCAATGGCCGTCCAGATCTCGAACAGATCGTCTGGCACGATCCTCCGCCCCTCATCGGACTTTCGAAGATCGTCGATCAACCTGCGAACCGGCTTGAGCCGGTCAGGATGCCGGGCCGCGGTGCGGACCAGGTCGTCGAGCAGGGTGTCGCCACCACCTCCGATACCCCAGTCGGCGCGAGATGGATCGTCTCCCTCGCCAGTCGCCCAGTCGGTCGTGGCGTCGAGACCGCTGAGCAGCGCGCGCAGGAATCGCAGGAACTTTCCAGGGCTGTCCAGCAGCGATCGGAGCACTTGGTGCAAGCGGTCGGCTGGCATTCCTTCCGCGGGAAGTCGCAGCGTCAGGCGGATGTCGTCCACCCCGCGCACCGGCATGTACAGGCGGAAGGCGACAAATGCCGTCAGCCACGCCACCGGCACCCTCCAGCTCGGTGGTGCGTCGGTTGGGAAGGCATCTCCCTCGGGAATGGAGATAGGCCAGGCGACGGCCTCGACGTCGTCGGGCAGCGTTACGGAACCTGCGATTGTCAGCCGCCAGAGATCACCTTCGGGGGCGCAGGTTACGCGCAGATCGGCGTTCACGAGGGCGTCGCGAGCCGCCTCAAGGCGCGCCTGCGCGCTGGTCACGCCGGCGTCCAGCGGCTGCGGTTCGGTTCGTTCATACGGTACGCACAGCTTCAGGAATCCGTCGAGGAAACGATCGATGCCGTGACCGCTGGCGCCGCCCTTGCGGCCCTTGCGTCCCGTCATCGACGCCATCACCTCGACGTTACTGCCGGCGAACGCCGCTGCGGTCAGGTTCGCCGAACCCAGGTACCAAGTGACGTCGAAACCGTGCTCCACGGCGAACATCTTCGCGTGCAGTCCGGCCGGGCGCGCGCCGACCACCGGCTCTGGACCATCCAGGCCGGCCTCGTCCTCCGACTCTCCCTGTGCGGTGGCGTCCAGGACAAGTCTCTCGTTCCAGTCGTCCAGTGCGTCTTCCGACAGTTTGTCGAGTTCCTCTCGCCGGCTCACGAGTATCCGCTCACTGTCGCTCAGCCTGCTTACCGCGTCCAACCCAGTAGGATTGACAAATGGCGCTATGGCGAGGGTGCGGTATCCGCTGGACGGTGGCTGCCAAGTCCGGCGGTGTCGTGACAGTCCGAGCGCGCGGAACACAATCGGCGAATCGAACCCGTCGGGGGCAGGGAACGCTACGCGCGCAACTTGGTCGGCCAGCGCCTGGACACGCTCGGCGACGCCCGGATCCATCCGGGTCATGGCTGCGGATAGGTGAGGTAGGACTGACAGGAAGTCGCCCAGCGGCCGGCTCGCCGCGACGCGGCGCTTGCCACCGCGGGGCGACGCCTCGCTCGCCAACGCCACGTCCCAAGAGCGGTCAAATGTCAGGTTTCGCGACAGGATGGCCACCCGCAAGAGGTCTGGTAACGCTGCATCCTCCGCATCACTCGAGTCGGCAGTGAAACGCGCGACCCACACTTTGGGATGAAAGCGGCCCCCGTTCGGGGCGCGCACGGCATGCACGCTCGGCTCCAGCATCGAGTACAACGGCCGCGCCCCCCGCGGAATCGCGATCCCCGTCTCGTCGACGAAGACATGGACGCGGTCGCCGGCTTCCCGTATCGCCTGGTGCAGCCGCAATGGATCGGCCAGCAGTTCCTCCAACCCCCCGTCCGGATGAGAGAGCAGCGAGACGGGCAAAGCGAGCAACGCTTCCAAGTCGAGCGTGTAAGTGGTCAGCACCGCGAAGTCCAGGCCGTAGCCGCTTGGTGGCCGGATCAGCTCAAAGGCGACGGTTCGCGAGTCGGGAAGGAGCATCAGGCGGCAAGTCCCTGGTGTAGGTCCATCATGAACTGCCGAACGCGAACCCAGCGGAAGTCCATGCGACCGACGCCGACGCCCGGAGCCCAGTCCCGCAGGCGGTTCGGGTTCATGAGCCGCGCCCGTGGACCCTTGAGGCGTAGCTCGCGCTGGGTAACCAGCGTCCGCAATTCACGGTCATCCGCGACCATTCCAGGATCCACTTCAGGGATCCGGCGCGACCAGTTCTCGATGAAGCGGCGTTGCGGAGGCCGGAGGCTTCTACCGCCACTGACGACCAGGTCCCAGAGCGCTTCGGGCTTGTATTGCTGGTCCTCGGCGGCCTCCCGTGCGGCCCACTCCGCGAGTGCCCCGCGATAGGCCTCGATCAAGTCATCCTCTTCGGTTTCCAGTTCGTCGCGGCGGCGTTCCGCGACGAGCAAGTTGTAGAGCAGCGGCATTCCCTCGACGTGGAGCGAGAAGCGCCTTGCCAACTCCACAATGTGGGTAATGCAGCTTGGCGCGCGAAGCGCATCCGGATCGTCCCAGAAGTCTTCGGCTGGCGCCACCGACCCGTTTCGGGCCAGCCATGCCAGGAGGGTGCCGGCGCATCGTTCCTCCAGGCGGCCGCGGAGGAAGTCCGCATCTTTGGCTCTCAACGCGAACGACGCCTCCCAGGGGAACCTGCGCGGGGCCGCGGGCAGCCTGGGATGCCAGTTCGGCTCACGGCTCCAGACGACGCCCGGGTCGTCAGCGCGCCCGTCGCCGGTGTGACGGTCCGCCAGCGACGCGAAGCGCGAGTGGTACCAGCCCTGGCTCTGCGGATGCCTGAAAATGCCCCACCGCGTCAGCGCGCTCCAGTAGAGCGTGCTCGGCAGCCGAACCAGCCCACCGCGCGCGACGATGCCGATGATGCCCTCATTGTTATCGCTGCGCTCCAGCGGTCGGATCAGGTCGATCTCCTTGCTCCGCGCGACCTGTTCCACCTCGGCGGAGTTGACCCGCTTCTCCTCTAGCTGCTGGTACATCCACGGAATGAAGAGCACGTACCGAAGCCGCGTCTGGATGTACGACGTTCCAGGAAACAGCGCGTCCGAGACCGTGTCGCGCAGACTCCCGAGACCCATCTCGTCGAGCGTGCCCTGCTCACTGAACAGGTCAAGCACCCGCCGCATCTTGTCGCGGTCGCTCGCCGTCAGATCGATCCAGGTCAACGTCGGTTGCATGCAGATGTCGCAGTCTTCGGGCGCACTGCATCGAGCGAAATACGCACGACCATATTAATGGTCAGCGGATGGACGCCGGGGTTACTGTGCGCGAAGCGGGAGTGTGGGACCCAGTCGATGACGGACACTTGTTGACGTCGAGTGATGGACGATTCGGCGCGTCCTATCGGTCCGGGATGCTGCCCTGCCCGACGGGGCGCAATCCCAGCCGCCGCACCTCCTCCCATCGGCCCGGTACGAGGCCGTCGGGGAACTCCGTGCCGCATGGGCCGCCGCCGTCGGCGTCGCCGAAGTCGTACTCGCGCCTGTCGAAGCGAAGCGTCGGGCGATAGTACCGGGACAGTTCGCGGGCGCTCACCGGCAGATAGTGGCAGATGAAGCTGCGCCGCCACTCGTGGCCGGAGGCGTTGGGGCGCGAGCCGTGCACGATGCTGCCGCCGAAGAACAGCACGTCGCCGGGGTCGAGCCGGACCGGGACCGGCGCCAAGCCGGCAGGCGGGCGCACGAAGTGCGTGGTGAAGCTCTCCTCCGGGTCGGCCACCTCGGGACAGGCCACCTCCATCGTGTGCGTGCCTGGGCAGACGTACAGGCCGCCGTTCTCGGGGACGGAGCGGTCCACGGCCGTCCACGCCGCGATGCAGGTCTCGGGCCGCACCCGCAGGTAGTAGTTGTCCTGGTGCAGCGCTTGGCCTTTGGAGCCGGGCGGCTTGAAGTAGAACATCGACTGGGCGGCGATCGGCTCCTCGTCCATCAGCGCCGCCAGCACCGCCTCGATCCGGGGATCGAGCAGCATGCGCAGCGCCAGATCGTCGAAGCGGTGCGGGTGCATGATGCGCGGGCAGCGCAGGAGCGGATCGTCGCTGTCGGGGTCGGGGTCCCAGTGGTCGGGAATCGGCTGACCGTCCGCAGTGATGGCCGCGAACCGCTCGGCGCAGGCGTCGATCTCATCGCGACTCCACAGCCCGCGCAGCACCAGGAAGCCGTCTGTCCGCCACTGCGCCAGTTCCTGGGCGCTCACCGAGACTGCCGCGGTCATCGCTCGATTACTCTGGCACGGCCGCACGCGACCTCCAAGGGCATCGGGTGGTGACTGCGCATTACACCATCCCGACCCTGGTCGTCGATCGGTATGAGCCCAGGGAGTGAGCGGGCGGCTCAGCGGAGTAGCGAGTTGCCGGTCAATCCCCGGCACCTTCAGCCGGCGCGACGACCAGGATACCCTCCGGGCCGACCGGCACGCCGTCGTTCTGGCCGGCGAGCAGCGTCCGCAGCTCGGGCGGTGCGCCGCGAATGACCTCCTCCGGCCACTCCTCGGCCGGTGAGAGCGGCGCGGCCCAGCCGGGACGATAGGAAAGGAACGCGCTCGGCCGCGGACGCCCGGACCCCATGACACCCCCCGCGTGAATGGTCCGGCAGTGAAACAGCACGGCGTCGCCGGCCTTGGCCAGCACCATGTGCGCGTCGGAGGCGTGCTCCTCCAGGGAGTTCCGGTTCCGCAGGTCGGCGAATCGGTGGCTGCCGGGAACGACCCACAGCGGCCCCTCGCCGACCTCCAGGTCGATGAAGTAGAAGCCCACGTTGCACCACGCCGCCTGCGTGTTGCGCGGATCCGCAGGCGGCGCGAAGCCGGTGTAGTCGCGGTGCAGGATCTGCCGCCCGCGCGCCAGGTTGTCGTCGCTCTGCTGGACCCAGGTGGCGAACACGCCCTTGAAGAAGCGGATGTCGTCGCCGTAGCAGGCGCGCAGGGCGGCCATCACCGGCGGGCAGGGGATGATCTCGGCGAGGGTGCCTCCCGGCCAGTGCTCGTCGAACTCCAGGCGGTTGGGCGCATCATCGCCGCAAATCTCCTCGACGATGCGCGCCACCTGCTCGGGTGTCACCGCGTCCGGAATCCACAGGAAGCCGTGCTCTGCGAAGAAGGCGTGCTGCTCGTGGACGGTCAGGCCGGCGAAGTCCTCGCGCCGGATCACGTCGTCAGTTCGATGGTGCGCCCCTCGGCGGCCGAGCGGTAGGCGGCGTGGATGATGCGCAGCGCGGCCAGCCCGTCGCGCGCGGTGACCGGCGGCTCCGCCTCGCCCATGCACGCCGCAAGCGCGGATCTCACCCAGGGCGTGTAGCCGCCGCCCCGGCCTCCGTAGCTCACCACGCGGGTGGGCTGGCCGGTGGCGGTCCATTCGAGCCGTCCCTGCTCGGCGACGTTGATGCGCAGCCAGCCGGCGTCGCCGTACACGGTGATGGTGGCGTGTCCCGCCTTCTGCTCCATCAGGTAGCCGGAGAACAGCGAGCCGTGCGCGCCGCCGGCGAAGCGGAAGTTGACCAGGGCCAGGTCCTCCACGTCGATCGGCTGGCCTCCGACCACAGGCGCCATCGCCTGCACCGCCTCGATCTCCCCGCCGGTCAGCCAGCGGATCAGGTCCAGGGCGTGGATGCCGAGCCAGGTGAGGTGGCCGCCGCCGGCCAGCGCCTTGCGGAAGGTCCAGTCGTCGGTGGCCACCTTGCCCGGGATGCGCGACTGGTCGCTCACCTGCGACGCCTGCACCGCGTAGAGCGATCCGATGCCGCCCTCGGCGATGATCCGCTGCGCGTCGACCTTCACGGGGTCGCGGCGCTGCGCGAACGCCATCATCAGGTACACACCACGCCGCTCGGCGACCTCTACCAGGCGCTCGAACTGGTCGGGATGCACGCAGGAGGGCTTCTCCGCCATCACGTGCACGCCCGCCTCCAGCAGCGGCTCGATCACCGCCGGCGCGTGGGCGCCGATCATGGTCACGATCGCCATGTCCGGGGTGCCGTGGCGGAGCAGCGCGTCCACCGAGGTCTCGGCGGCCTGCACCTTGGCCCCGCAGGCGCGCCGGGACTCCTCCAGCGTCGTGCCGGCGGGTTCCATCAGCAGCGCCCGGTCGATGGCGGCGATGCTGTCGATCGCCTCGCGATACGGCGCCTGGTGCGCGGCGCCCTCCTCGGTCACGAACGCGACGGTTGCCATGTCTCTGCCGTTCTCCTTGCGATGCGGTACTATAGCCGGGCGTTCATGCTGAAGTTCATCGTCCGGCGGGTGCTTCTCATGATCCCCACGCTGATCGCCGTGTCGATCCTGTCGTTCCTGATTATCCAGGCGCCGGCCGGCGACTTCGTCGACACCTACGTGGCGGGTCTTCGGCAGTTCGGGCAGATCGTCGAGCAGGGACAGATCGACGCCCTGCGCGAACGCTACGGGCTGAACCAGCCGGTGTACGTCCAGTACTGGAAGTGGGTGTCCAATCTGGCCCGCGGCGACCTGGGACGATCGTTCGCGTGGAACCAGTCGGTGAAGACCCTGCTGTACGAGCGGCTGCCCTGGACGATCCTGATCGCCTTCAGCTCGCTGCTGGTCGTCTACCTCATCGCCATTCCGATCGGCAACACGTCGGCAATCAACCAGTATTCCGTGCGGGACTACGTGTTCACGAGCGTCGGCTTCATCGGCCTGGCGGTCCCCAATTTCCTGTTCGCCCTGATCTTCCTGTGGCTGTTCTTCCTGTGGACGGGGAAGGCCGCGGTGGGCCTGTTCTCCAAGGAATATCTCACCGCTTCGTGGAGCATGGGAAAATTCGTCGATCTGCTCTCGCACCTGTGGATCCCGGCCCTGATCGTCGGCACCGCCGGGACCGCCAGCCTGATCCGCATCATGCGCGCCAACATGCTCGACGAGCTGCACCGGCCGTACGTGATGGTGGCGCGCGCCAAGGGGCTGACCGAGCGACGCCTGCTCTACAAGTACCCGTTTCGCGCCGCGCTCAACCCGGTGGTCAGCACCATCGGCTACACCCTGCCGGAGATGGTCAACGGCGCGCTCTTGACCTCGATCGTGCTGGGCCTGCCGACGATCGCGCCGGTGCTGCTGTCGGCGCTGCTTACCCAGGACATGTTCCTGGCGGGCAGCATCATCTTCGTGCTCAGCGTCCTGACGGTGATCGGCACACTGTTGTCCGATGTCCTCCTGGCGTGGCTCGATCCACGCATCCGCGAGGCGGTCTGAGGTGGCGCAACCGGCGGTCCCGGCCGCGACGGCTGCACCTTCCGAAGAGCGGCTGTTCGTCGCTTCGCAGTGGCAGCTCATCCGCTGGAAGTTCCTGCGGCACCGGGTGGCCGTGGCCGCCCTGGGCGTGCTGGGTCTCTTCTATGTCGGCGCGTTCTTCGCCGAGTTCATCGCCCCCTACGACGGCCGGCTGTACGACCAGAACCGCGTGCTGCAACCGCCGCAGCGCCTTCGGTTCGTTGACGTGGACGGGCGGTTTCACCTGCGCCCGTTCGTGTACGGCCTCGCGCAGACGATCAACGAGGTCACCTACGCCAAGGAGTACGCGATCGACCCGGAACAGCGCCACCCGCTGGCGCTGTTCGTGCGCGGCGACCCGTACGAGTTCTGGGGGTTGTTCGAGACCGACGTGCACCTGTTCGGCTTCGCCGGCGGGCGCGGCTACCTGTTCGGCGCGGACGCGCTCGGCCGCGACCTGCTTTCACGGATCATCTACGGCAGCCGCATCTCGCTGACCGTGGGACTGCTCGGGATCGCGCTGAGCTTCGTGCTGGGCATCGTGCTGGGTGGCGTCTCCGGCTACCTGGGCGGCGCGCCCGACGTGATCATCCAGCGGCTGATCGAGTTTCTGCGCTCGATTCCGACCCTGCCGCTGTGGATGGGCCTGAGCGCGGCGCTTCCTCCCCACTGGAGCGTGACCAAGGTCTACTTCGCGATCGTGGTCATCCTGTCGTTCGTCGGCTGGACGTCCCTGGCGCGGGTCGTGCGCGGCAAGTTCCTGTCGGTGCGCGAGGAGGAGTTCGTGGTGGCGGCGCAGATCCACGTGGCGGGCCGCGGCTACATCATCATGCGCCACCTGCTGCCGTCGCTGTACAGCTACATCATCGCCTCACTCACCCTGTCGGTTCCCGGCATGATCCTGGGCGAGACCGCGCTCAGCTTCATCGGCCTGGGGCTGCAGACGCCGGCCATAAGCTGGGGGGTGCTGCTGAAGGATGCGCAGGCCATCCGGGTCCTGGCCGACGCGCCCTGGCTGCTGATCCCGGCGCTGTTCGTGATCGTCTCCATCCTTGCTTTCAACTTCCTGGGCGACGGCATGCGCGACGCCGCCGACCCCTACGCCAACGTCTGATGTCCGACCTCACCGCCGGCCCGGACGCCGTCCTGCTCAGCGTGCGCGGGCTCAGGACGCACTTCTTCTCGCGGCAGGGCACGGTCAAGGCCGTGGACGGGCTGAGCTTCGACCTGGCTCCGGGGGAGACCCTGGGCATCGCCGGCGAGAGCGGTTGCGGCAAGAGCGTCACCACCCAGTCGATCCTGCGCATCGTGCCCAAGAACGGCGCGATCGTGGACGGCAGCATCGTGTTCGACTCGCCCAGCCAGGGCCGGGTCGACCTGGTGACCCTGGATCCCCAGGGCAGCGCCATACGCGAGATCCGCGGCGCCGAGATCGCGATGGTGTTCCAGGAGCCGATGACCTCGTTCTCGGCCATGCACACCGTCGGCAACCAGATCATGGAAGCGATCATGCTGCACCAGCAGGTCACCAAGCGGCAGGCGCGCGCCGAGGCGATCGACATGCTGGACCGGGTGGGCATGCCGCAACCGGCAGCGACCATCGACTCCTACTCGTTCAATCTCTCCGGCGGCATGCGCCAGCGCGCCATGATCGCCATGGCGCTGTCGTGCCGGCCGCGGCTGCTGATCGCCGACGAGCCGACCACGGCCGTGGACGTGACGATCCAGGCGCAGGTGCTGGACCTGATCAAGGACCTGCAGCAGGAACTGGGGATGGCGCTGATCATCATCACCCACGACCTTGCGGTGATCGCCGAGCTGGCCGACACGGTGCTGATCATGTACCTGGGCCAGGAGGTGGAGTCCGCCCCCGTGGACGACATCTTCTACCAGCCCCGGCACCCGTACACGCGCGGCCTGCTCGGCTCGGTGCCGAAGCTCGGCGAGGGGGCGGCGCAGAAGATCACGCCGATCCGGGGGTCGGTGCCCACGCACGTCGAACGCGTGCACGGCTGCCTGTTCCATCCGCGCTGTCCGGACTGCATGCCCGGCGTGTGCGACGGCGATGCGCCTCCCTTGCTGGAGGTCGGGGCCGGACACTCGGCGGCGTGCTACCTGTATGGTGGAGCGGACGACGCGGCGGGCACCGCCGGAGGCGGAGCTTGATGGGCGACCGGCAGCCGTTGTTGGAGGTCCGGAACCTCGTCAAGCACTTCCAGCGCACCCGCGGGCTCCGCCGGCAGGTGACCGGCGTCGTCAAGGCGGTCGACGACGTGAGCTTCACCGTGCACGCCGGAGAGACGCTGGCGCTGGTGGGTGAGAGCGGGTGCGGAAAGACGACCACCGGGCGCTGCATCCAGCGGGCGGTGGAGCCCACCTCCGGCCAGGTGCTCTTCCATCCGGACGGCGGCGATGCCGCGGTCAACGTTCCCGAGCTGGGCCGGAGCGAGCTCAAGGAGGTCATGACCCAGATGGGCATGATCTTTCAGGATCCCTATTCCTCGCTCAATCCGCGCATGACCATCGCGCAGACGATCGCCGAGCCGTTCGTCATCCACGGGACGCTTGGCAGCCGGCGCGAGATGGAGGAGCGCGTGGCCGAGCTGCTGCGCATGGTGCGCCTAGACCCGGTCTACATGACGCGCTATCCGCACGCGTTCTCGGGCGGGCAGCGCCAGCGCATCGCGATCGCCCGCGCCCTGGCGCTGATGCCGAAGTTCATCGTCGCCGACGAGCCGGTGTCCGCCCTGGACGTGTCGGTGCAGGCGCAGATCCTGGAGTTGCTGCAGGACCTGCAGCAGGACCACCACTTCGCCTACCTGTTCATCGCCCACAACCTGGCGGTGGTCGAGTATTTCAGCGAGCGGATCGCGGTCATGTACGTGGGCAAGATCGTCGAGCTGACCAGCACGCGCCGGCTGTTCGCCATGCCCAGGCACCCCTACACGGAGGCGCTCTTCTCGGCGGTGCCGAAGCCCGATCCCCGCTCCCGAGGCAAGCGCATCCTGCTCGGCGGCGACATCGCCGACCCCGCGAATCCGCCGTCGGGCTGCTACTTCCATCCGCGCTGCCGCTTCGCGCAGCCGATCTGCCGGGAGCAGGAGCCGCCGCTGGTGGAGGTCGGAGCGGACTCAGGCGATCCTCATCTGGCCGCCTGCCACTTCGCCAGGGAGCTCGAGCTGGCCGGCGTGGTTTGACACCGTGCCGGCAGCCTCCCCACGATATCGCAACGAACGGGGCAGTCGGCTCGCGCGACCGTTCGTGGCCCTCATGCTCCGCATTCATCCAAGGAGAAGAGTATGAGGAACGTGACTGCCCTCGCCCTGGCGCTGGTCCTGGTTGCGGCCGCCGACCAGGCCACCGGCCAGACGGAAGCAGGGGCCGCGCCCGTGCGCAGCGGCCAATACGGGGAGGCGCCGATGCTGGCCGCCCTGGTTGCCTCAGGAGAGTTGCCACCCGTCGAGGAGCGCCTGCCCGAGACGCCGCGCGTGCTGGAGGTCGCCGAGATCGGCACCTACGGCGGGGCGCTGCAGCAGGTCCGCAACCTGGATGCGTCCGACTGGCTGGCCTGGGTCATGACCAAGGAGCCGCTGACGATCATCTCTCCCGATCTGCTCAGCACGCTGCCGAACGTCGCCCGCGAGTTCGAGGTGTCCCAGGACGGCACCACCATCACCTTCACGCTGCGCCCCGGCATGCGCTGGAGCGACGGCGCGCCGTTCGGCGTCGACGACCTCCTGTTCTGGTACGAGGACCTGATCAGCAACAAGGAGCTGACTCCGGAGCCGATCAGCTACTTCACCCGCAACAACGAGCTGCTGGTCGTCAGCAAGGTGGACGACAACACGGTGACGTTCACGTTCAGCCTGCCCAACAGCCCGTTCGTGAACATGATCGGGACGTGGTGGATGTACTTCGTGCCGCAGTACTCGCCGAAGCACTACATGAGCCAGTTCCACCCCACCTATACCGACCGCGAGAAGCTGGACGACCTGGTGAAGTCGGAGGGGTTCTCGAGCTGGCCCGAGCTCTATCACAGCAAGGACTGCGTCGGTCACCCGTCACAGGGCGTCAGCGACCCGGCCTGTCCCACGCTGGCTCCCTGGCTGTTCCAGGATCCCAAGACCGCGCCGGTGCAGACCGCGGTGCGCAACCCGTACTACTTCAAGATCGATCCCGAGGGCAATCAGCTTCCCTACATCGACCGCGTCGAGCGTCCGCTGATCTCCGACACGGAGGCGTGGCTGCTCAAGGTGGTCGCGGGCGAGGAGGACGTCGTCCTGGGCTCGTTCCTGGATCCCGGCAAGAACTTCACCTTCCTGAAGCAGAACGAATCGCGCGGCGGCTACAAGGTCAAGACCTTCACCTGGTGGCGCAACCACTCCACGCTGTACTTCAACCACACCACGGCTGACGAGGTGAAATCCGCGCTCTACGCCAACAAGGACTTCCGAGTGGCGTTGTCGCACGCGATCAACCGGGACGAGATCAACGGCCTGCTGTTCGGCGGGCGGTATACCCCCAGTCAGCTCTCCCCGAACGCCGGTCCGCCCTTCCACGGCGAGCGCGACATGTTCAAGCAGTTCATCGAATACGACCCGGACAAGGCCAACGCGATGCTCGACGAGATCGGCCTGGCGGCCCGCGATCGCGACGGCAACCGCCTCGATCCCAACGGCAACGCGCTGCAGTTCATTCTGTACCACCCGTCGTGGCCGCCCGAGAATCCCGAGCTCGGCGATCTGATCAGGGGCTACTGGGCCGAGGTCGGCATCAACCTGGCGGTCAAGGCGATGGACGCGGCCGCCTATACCGCGATCAACGATGCGGACGAGGCGGACATGCGCCTGCGCGTCGGCTACTACGTCGGCCCGCCGATGGTGCCGATCATGAGCCCGAACCTGTTCGCCACCAACTTCGAGACCGAGCCCGAGTGGTCGAGCTGGCTCAACACCGCAGGGGCGTCGGGGGTCGAGCCGCCGGACGACGTGAAGCGGCTGCGGGAGATCCAGAACGAGATCTACGCGGAGCCGGATCCGCAGAAGCAGCTCGCGCTGTACGACGAGGCGTTCACGATCCACACCAACAACCTCTGGCAGTTGGGCATCCTGGAGTGGGACGCGGAGACGTCGTTCAGCTACATCCAGAACAACCGGCTCGGCAACGTGCCCGAGCCGATGCCGGGCGAGATCATCCCCTCGCAGCGGAGCTCCTGGTTCATAAGGGAGTAGAGCCGCTAGGTTGCGGCGCCTCCTTTGGCTCGGAGCGCATCGGTTCCCGATGCGATCCGAGCCGGGATGCGGGTTGCCACGGCGCTTTCGGCGCCGTGTTCGAGACCTCAAGGGAGGTTGCCGCACCGGTGGCGCCTCCCTTTTTCGAGGAGTCTCAGGCGGGCCCTTCGTTCCTCCACCAGCGAAGCTCGTTGCTGCCGCGCTCGGCGCAGGCGGCCACGTCGAGCCGTCCATCGCCGTCCAGGTCGGCCACGATGACCATGTTGGCGTGGGACCAGTTGTCCTTGAGGATCTGCATGTCCCAGGGTCCTCCGGGGTCGCCCCGGTGCTTGAAGAGCGCCACGCGCCCGGGTTCTCCCCATGCGGTGGCCACCACCTCGATCTGGCCGTCGCCGTCGAGGTCCGCGGCCGTCGCCTCGAACGCCCCGGGGAAGTGCTCGGCTATGACGTGCCGGGGCCACGGGCCGGTGCCCGCGCTGCCGTCGTTCTCGTACCACACGATCTGCTGGGTGCCCGCCGGGGCCTCGCGTCCGGGATGATCGAAGCCGAGGGCCATCACCAAGTCGACGTCCCCGTCGCCGTCCATGTCGACGGGGTGACCGTGGATGGGCCTGGGCGCGGTGTCGATGACGTGCTTCGTCCAGCGCGAGTCGGGGGAGATTCCGGGGTTCCGGTACCAGGCTACCTCGCCGCGCTTCGACGCCGTGCCCACCAGATCGACGAGTCCGTTGCCGTCGACGTCGGCGGCGCATACGGCGCGGGCCTCCGGCGCGTCGTCGTCGATCATGTGCTTGACCCAGACACCGCCGCGGTTCTCGAACCAGGCGAGCTGATTGCTGATGCGCCATCCGGAGGCGGCCACGTCCAGGTCGCCGTCGCCGTCCAGATCGGCAATGGCCACGTCGTAGGCGCCGGGGATACCGCCCTCCGTGATGTAGCTGTGGCTCCATGAGTCGGGGTCCCGCGGGTCGCCGTCGAAGCCGAACGACAGCAGGCAGCCGTTGAGGTTGTCGACGCACACGATCTCCGGCTTCCCGTCGCCGTCGACGTCGGCAACGGCGTGCCGCTCCAGCAGCTCGTTGGTCCGCAGGTGGACGACGTGCCGGGTGAAGGTGCCGGCGCCGTCGTTCTCGAACCAGTAGAGGCCCCGGTCGGCGTCGGTGGCGACGAGGTCGAGGCTGCCGCTGCCGGTCAGGTCGGCGGCGGAGAGGGCGAAGGCGTATCTGAACTCCGACGAAACGAGCCGCTCCGTGAATCTGATGAACTCGGCCACGCGCTTCGCCTACGGCCTCATATAACGGTTGTTGGCCTGGGCGAAGTAGCGTTTCATGGGCTCGAAATAGCTTTCGGACCAGCCCTTCTTGCACGAGTCACCGTGTCCGTCGGGCACGTTGGAGTGCCTGATGGTGGCGGTGATGCCGGCACGCTGGTCTCTGGTGCGGACCAGCTCGACCTCCAGGCGGGAATCGGGAACGCCCTCAGGAAACCGGGAGGAGCGCCATGACTGAACGATGCGGCGGTACGGCGAAAGCTCCAGGTTGACCCCGGTGATGGAGCCGTCCCAGGCGCTGAACGAGGCGCCCGGCTCGGGCGAAGCCTCGGCTTTCCCGCCCGTCATGTTCGTGTGCTCCTGGCTGTCAAGCCAGGCTTCGTAGATGCGTTTCGGGGTGGCCAATATCACGTCTGACGTCTCGAAGGACTCGGGCATTGCCATCCTCCCAGGCGCTAGTCTAACGGCCGCTGCTGGAAGGCGACCAGGTCCGCGTACGCACCCCCCGCGGCCAGCAGGGAGTCGTGTGCGCCGGCCTCCACGGTGCGCCCCTTCTCCAGGACGACGATGCGGTCGGCGCTGCGGATGGTGGACAGCCGGTGCGCGATGACGAGCGAGGTGCGGCCGGCGCGGACGCGAGCCATGGCTTCCCGGAGTAGACGCTCGTTCTCGGCATCCAGGTTGGAGACGGCCTCGTCCATCACCAGGATGGGAGCGTCCTTGAGGACCGCACGCGCGATGGCGATGCGCTGCCGCTGGCCCCCGGACATCCGGACCCCCCGCTCGCCGGCGTTGGTTTCATACCCCCGGGGCATCCGCATGATGAATTCATGCGCCAGAGCGGCCCTCGCGGCCTCCTCCACCTCCGCGTCCAGGGCATCCGGGCGCGCCAGGCGGATGTTCTCGCGGATGGTCATGTTGAACAGGTAGACGTCCTGCGGCACCCAGGCGATGAGCTCGCGCAGGGCGGGCTGTGGGAACGTCCGGACATCATGCCCGCCGATGGTGACGGCCCCCTCCGTGACATCCCAGAACCGCATGAGCAGATGGATGCAGGTGGACTTCCCCGCGCCGGAGTGTCCGACGAGGGCCACGTTCTCGCCCGGTCCCACAGAGAAGCTCGCCGCTTCCAGAGCCGCAGGCAGATCCGCGGCGTAGTGGAAGCTCACGGCCCTGAACTCGATGCGGGGCTCCACCGGGTCCGGGGGCGGAGCCGTCGCCGTGTCCGGCACGGGAGCGGGCGCGTTCAGCACGGCGAACACCCGGTCAGCCGCCGCGAAGACCACGCCGAGGCTCTCCGCGATGCCGGTGATGTCGGTCACCGGCCTGAAGATGAAGATGGCCAGGATGATGACGACCGGATAGAGCGCCGGCGGCAGGGAGCCGGAGGACACCAGGAAGGCTGCGGCGACGACGATGCTCACCATCCCGAGCGTGATGAGCACGGACGTGACCGCCTGCTCCCCGCCGGCTCTGCGCCCGTGGGCGACCTGTGCGCCCACCAGGCTCCGGCTGCTCCGGAGCATTCCTTCCAGGAAGCGCTGTCCCTGCCCGAAGGCCACGACTTCGCGCAGTCCCTGAACGCCGTCCACCACCTCCGCGTTCAGCGAGCCCAGAGTCTCGCGCAGTCTCCGGCCCTGGGCTGCCGCCCGCTTGCGCAACCAGAAGGGAACGGTGGCCACCGCCAGGGTCGCGGGGAGCAGCGCCAGGGGAAGCAGCCAGTGCATCGCCGCGAGGGCTCCGAGCGCCCCCAGCGGCACCATGACCGCCACGATGAACGTCCCCACCGTGTGCGCGTAGAACCACTCGATCGTATCGACGTCGGCCATCGCCGCGGTGGAGAGGTCGCCGGAGCGCCGGTCGAGAAGATAGCCCGGCGCCAGCCGGTCCAGCGCCTGGTAGAGCCAGATGCGGAGCTCCGCCAGGATGCGGTAGGCAAGGTCGTGCGCCAGCCACATCTCCGCCCAGGCCGCCACCGCCCTGCCGGCCACGACGCCGCCGAGCACGAGTGCGCTGGGGTAGAGGGCTTCAGCCGCCGCCCCGGTCGCCACGCTTCCCACCATGAACGCACCGATCCCGGCGGCGGCGATCATGAAGCCGTGGTTCAGGATGCCCGTGAGCACGGTGATTCCCATGAGCCAGTAGTACGGGCGCAGGATGCGGAGGAGCTGCCAGAACCCGGATCCCCATCTGCCGCTGCGTGGAGCGAACGGCCATTCGCTGGTGCGATTGCTCGCTAGGGTGCCCACATGGCCTCCTGCTGCGCGAGGACGAGGCCGGCATAGGCGCCGCGCCGCTCCATCAGCTCCCGGTGGCGGCCGGCCTCGACCACCCGCCCCTCGTCCAGGACCACGATGCGGTCGGCGTGGACGACGGAGGAGAAGCGGTGGGCGATGGTGATGGTCGTCCGTCCCCGGGCAAGCCGCTCCAGCGCGTCACGGATGGCGCTCTCGTTCACGCCGTCCAGGCTGGAGGTCGCCTCGTCCAGGATGAGGATGGGGGCATCCTTCAGCAACGCCCGTGCGATGGCGATGCGCTGGCGCTCACCCCCGGAGAGCTTCGCTCCCCGTTCTCCGACCACGGTCCGGTACCCTTGGGGAAGCGCGGTGATGAACCCGTGCGCGTTGGCCGCCCGCGCCGCCGCTTCGAGCTCCCCCGGGGAGGCTCCCGGCTTCCCGAGCCGGAGGTTGTCCTCGGCCGTCCCATGAAAGAGGTAGGTGTCCTGGGACACCACGGCGATGAGGCCTCGCAGCGTCTCCAGGGGGTAGTCGCGGATGTCCACGCCGCCGATCTCCACGCGTCCCTGCTGGGGGTCGAAGAACCGCAGCAGCAACGCGGCCACGGTGCTCTTCCCCGCCCCCGACTGACCGACGAGGCCAACGCTCTGGCCTGCGTCCACGGCGAACGACAGGCCGTCGAGCGCTGGCGCGTTGTCCGGGTGGTAGGCAAAGGTGACGTTCACGAAGGCGAGGGAATTCGGCGTGCTCGCGCGCTCGGGGTGCGGCGGCGAGGCCTCGCGGTCAGCCACCTCGGGCTTTGCCTCCAGGAGTGCGAAGATGCCGGTGGAGGCGGACACGCCCAGGTAGCCCTTGTGCCAGTAGGAGTCCAGCTCCGCCAACGGACGGAAGCACTCTCCCGTGAGAAACAGCACCACGAGGAGTCCCGCCAGGTCGAGCGCTCCGTCCGCCACCTGGAACGCGCCCACGGCGACGGCCATCGCCACGCCCGCGCTCATCGCCAGCCCCACGACGCCGTTGCGGATCATGGAGACGGCGAGCTGCGCCATCGTCGCCCGGTAGAGCGCGAGCGCGGCGTTCCGGAGGACCCGCCCCCTGCGCTCGCTGGCGCCCAGCGCCTTCAGCGTGACCATTCCCTGCATGCTGTCCACGAACTGGGCGTTGAGGTCCGTGTACGCCCGCCAGTGCCGCCGGCCGTACTCGCCCAGCAGGCCGACCCACAGGCGCGGCACCAGCGGAACGGCCAGCACGCACACCAGCACGACCACGCCCACCAGAGGGCTGAGGACGCAGATGTATGCCACCACGGCCAGGGGCACGGCCACCGCGACAATGGACTGCGGCAGGTAGTAGCCCATGTAGGCCTCCAGGGCTTCCACGCCGTCCACGAGGGTGGACTGCACCGTTCCGGTCCGCGTCCGTTCCAGGTACCCGGGGCCGAGGGCAAGAAGCACGCGGTAGAGCCGCTGGCGCAGGGCCACCTTTACCTCCGCGGCGGTGAGCATGGAGCTCATCTCCCGCCACCGGAGGAGCACGGCGCGAAACGCCGCCAGCAGAGCGACGACCCCCACGAGGGCGAGCGCTCCCGTCCACGGCTCGCCGGCCAGGATGCGGCTGACCACGATGGCCACGACCACGCCCTGCGCGACGAACGTGCCGGAGATCGCCAACCCCAGCGCCACGGTGAGGGCGATGCGAGCACGCGCGCCCTCCGTCAGCGCCAGCATCTTCCGATGGACCATCATCCCCGGCGTCGCCCCCTTGTGGCCTCAACCGCAACGTGCAGTGACGAGGTATTGATATGTCATTATCACTAATGAGGCGCCTGCATGGCGAGACCGGCTGTGTTCTCTACGCCGCGCGTTCCGATCGTTTACGCTGGCGTCACGTAGCGGCAGTCCCAGTCGCCGAGCATGTCCAGGTCGACCACCGGCGCCTCCAGCGGCGGCTTCCCGGCGCGCTGCCAGGCGGCGATCTCGTCGAGGTGGCCGAGGTCCCGTGCCGCGGTCCACGCCGGGCCGTAGTGGATCAGGGGCTCCACCATCCCGTTCCAGAAGAACACCGCGTCCGCGCCCTGCGCGGCCAGACCGGCGGCGGTGCGGCGCAGCACCGCGGGATCCATGCCGCCGTGGTCGATGCAGGGGGCCAGCCGGCAGCCGCTCCCCGCGGTAAGACGGGCGTACGGCGCCAGTGCGCGCGGGTCGCGCCAGGGGTGGGCGGTCATGTTGAGCTCCGGCAGGTCCGTGAACGGCACCAGCGTGTCCACCAGGCCCGCGGCCAGCCACGCCGCCGGGTCGAGGCCGTTGGCCAGGTTCTCGGCCTCGCCGCTCATGACGATGGCCGTGATCGGCAGGTCCAGCGCCGCGCGCAGCTCGCGCAGGAAGCCGGTGAGCACACCGGCGCGGTAGCGCAGCCAGGCCGGGTCGTCCGGCGCCAGGTCGCGGGGGTCGGCGCCGTGCTGCTCGCGGAAGCCGTCGATCAGCGGCGGCTCGTACTCCACGATCGGATGGCGCCGGTTGAACAGCAGGCAGATGCCGTCGATCCCGTAGGCGGTCATCTCCCGAAACATCTCGACCACGTGGCCGCGCACCTGCGGATAGGAGAACGACAGCACCGGGCTCGGGTTGCCCGCGCGATCGCGTCCGCGCCAATCCTGGTGGCGGGCGTAGAGGCTGTCGCCATGATCGTAGTAGTCGTGCGGCGGCGGCAGGTGGAAGCCGCCCAGCCGGTGGCAGGCGTGGAACTCCAGGCCCAAGTCGCGCGTCTGCTCGGCCGCGACGCGCATGGGATCGTTGCCCGCCGCGCGCCAGCGCCGGTAGCACGCCGCCTCGTCCCGGCCCGAGACGTGCAGGAAGTCTTCCCGTCCGGGGGCCTCGGGCGTGCGGTAGCGCGTCCGGAAGTAGTAGGCCAGATCGCCCATCGCCCCTTCCCAGTAGATGCGCGTGAAGTCGGTGTCGGCGTAGCCGATGATGTGCCGGCGCAGTTCCTCCGGGGTGCTGGAGCGGGCCATGACCACGTCGTCGTGGCCGTACAGCGGCAGCGCCGGCGCCGTGCGCTCGGCCGTGAAGCGGCGCACCTCGGCCTCGGTGAGCGGCACCAGCTTCACGTAGGCCACGCTGGCCATGGCGCAGCGGGTGTGCTCCTCCCCGCCGTAGGTGGTCTCCAGCCACGTCACTTGTCCGAACTCCAGGTCGGTGCCGTTCAGCTCGGCCACCTGCCAGAAGCACTCCGACAGCTCCTCGCCGCCGGTGTGCTTGTGCCAGTCGGCGATCGGATCGCGAGGGAACGGCTGCGTCGGCAGGTGCAGGACGGAGAAGGTCGGATCGCCGGCAAAGCGCACCAGCAGTTGCGCGGCGCCGGCGTCATCGTGCAGCCCGAAGTACCAGCATTTCAGGCGCCACGCGCCGATGGAGATGGCGTACCAGCCGCGGGCGTTCACGGCCAGCCGCACCGGCGGCGCCTGGGTCTCCTGGCCGGCGACGATCGCCGTGCCGGACAGCGGCGCGCTGCGATACGGGAGCAGCCGCCAGCGCCCGTGGGCGGAGTCGGGTGAAAGCGCCGACGCCGGGGTGCAACGCTCCATGGCGCTCAGGTAGGTGGGGCTGCCGCTCAGCCAGCGGTCGCCGTAGAGGTCGACGGATGCGGCCATCACTTCGACTCTATCAGCAGCGTGCCACGGTGGTCAGGCAGGCTCATAGCGCTGCACTGGTATTTCACTCGCGCGGGCGCGCATCTGCGAGGCATCGCGCCATGCCTGCATGCGCAGCAGCATGTCCATGCCGACGCCAAAGGCCTTCTCGATGCGCAGTGCCATCTCCGGAGACAGAGAAGCGCCACCGTTCAACAGGTGCGAGAGCGTCGCCCGACGAACCCCGAGAATCCCGGCCGCCTTTGTTATGGTCAGCCCCAATTCCTCGATTACCTCCGTGCGGATGAAGTCGCCCGGGTGCGGCGGCGTCATGTTCACCCTGATTCCGTTGTCAGCCATCAGTGATAGTCCTCCAAGTTCAAGCGGTCGATGTATCCCGCCTCCTCTTCAAACGTGATCCGCCAATTGCGGGATACCGATACGCTCCATTCGCCCTGCCGGTCGCCGATGAGCCGATGGACATGCCATCCCGGCGGAGCATCGGCAATAAACCCGTCCACATGTTCAGCCAGGATCAGCGCCGTCAAGATGTTACGCACGCGGTTGACCAGATCCTGCCGCAGGAACCGAGGGTTGTCGTCCTCAAGCAGGCGGCGCAAGCCGCGGTGGCGCACCGAGCGAATGATCACGACGGGAGCGTACGGTAATACCGTTCACTCCGGCAAGCTGCTTCCTGCTTCGGATAGCGTTGCTCCTTGTACCGACAACGCTGTACAGCCTTGCAGGCGTTGCTGGCCGAGATCTCAGTACCGGCAGCTTCAGATATGCACGCGCCGCGGCGGCGCGTAGTATCGCGCCGCATGGCTCGCACCCGCCGGCCGGTCCCGGACCTGCTCTACATCCACACCGACCAGCACAATCCGTTCGTCACCGGTTGCTACGGCGACGCCGTGGTCGACACACCCCATCTGGACGCCCTGGCGGCGGCGGGCACGGTGTTCGACGCGGCCTATTGCACGTCGCCGATCTGCGTGCCGTCGCGGATGTCGATGCTCACCGGGCGCCACCCGCACCAGAACGGCGTGTGGACCAACGACCACATGCTGCCCTCCGACACGCCGACGATCGCCCACGCCATGGGGGCGGCCGGGCACCGTCCGGTGCTGATCGGCCGCATGCACTCGGTCGGTCCCGATCAGGTGCACGGCTACGTCGAGCGGCTGGTCGGCGATCACGCCGCCAACTACATCGGCGGGGCCGCGCACCATATGGGCGCGCTGGCCGGCACCGCCGGGCCGGAGCGGATCAGCCTGCGCCACGCCGGGGCCGGCCAGTCGCCGTACCAGGTGCACGACGAGTACGTGGCCGCGGCCGCCGTCGACTGCCTCAACCGGATCGGGGTCAGGCGGCGGGCAGGCGAGGAGGCGCCGTTCTGCCTGAGCGTCGGTCTGATGCTGCCGCATCCGCCGTACGTGGCGCGCCGGCCGGACTTCGACCGCTACGCGGGGCGCGTGCCTCCGCCGCACCATCCGGAGCCGTTCTCGGAACGGCTCCATCCGTACATCCGGGCGTGGCGCTCGGCCACCGGCATCGAGGCGGTCGGCGCCGCCGAGCAGGAGCGCGCCCGCGCCGGCTACTGGGGACTGGTCGCGCGCGTGGACGAGCTGGTCGGCCAGATGATGGCGGCCCTCGACGCCAACGGTCTCCGGGAGCGCTGCCTGGTGGTCTACACCTCCGACCATGGCGACATGGTCGGCGAGCATGGCCTGTGGTGGAAGCACGTGTTCTACGAGGAGTCGATCAGGGTGCCGCTCATCGTGTCCTGGCCCGGGGTGGTGGCGGCCGGGCAGCGCTGCGGGAACGTCGCCAGCGCCGTCGACGTGGCCGCCACGCTGGTGGACGCGATGGACGGGCCGCCGCTGCCCGGCTCGCCGGGGCGCAGCCTGCTCCCGTTGATCCAGGAGGGGGGCGCGGGCACGACGTCAGCCGAGGCGTGGACCGACGAAGCATTCGCCGAGTACTGCGCGGACCGCTACGTGCCCTCCGAGCCGGTCTTCCAGCGCATGGTGCGCAGCGGCCGCTGGAAGCTCGTCTACTACCACGGCGATCGGCCGCAGCTCTTCGACCTGCACGACGATCCGCACGAGCTGCGCGACCGCGCCGGTGACCCGGCGTGCGCGGACATCCGCGCCGCCCTGACGCAGCGCGTCCTGGACGGCTGGGACCCCGAGGCGATCGCCCGCCGGCTCGATGCCAAGGAGGCCGACAACCGCCTCATCGAAGCGTGGGCGCGCTCGACGCGGCCCGCCGATACCCATCGCTGGCCGCTGCTGCCGTCGATGGCCCGACTCGACGAACCGAATCCAGGAGACTGACGTATGCAACGATTCACCGTTTCGCGCGACGACCGCTACCACGAGGCGTGGCCGAGCGTCTGCATCGCCGCCAACGGCACGCTGGTGTGCTCCTACGCCGAAGCCGACCGGCACGGTGGCGGCGCCGTGCCCGGCGTCGTGGTGCGACTGAGCGAGGACGAGGGCGCCACCTGGTCCGAGCCGGTCGTCGTGGACACCCTGATGGACCGGCCCGACTGCGGGTACACGATGTGCCGGTCGGTCATCCGCCTGCAGGACGACTCGCTGCTGCTCGGCTGCGACTGGAACAAGACCGACACGCTGCGCGGCCCGTCCGAGCGGTGGTACGCGCATCGCGGCATGCCCTGGGACTGGAGCTTCGACCCGGCCAACGGCCTGCTCCGGGAGGCGTGGCTGTACCGCAGCACCGATCACGGGCTGACCTGGACGGGACCCGAGCGCAGCGGCTGCATGACCGCCAGCCTCAACCTGAAACAGGTGAGCGACGGGACCGTGTTCCTGTCCGGGACGCACTTCCACGTAGCCGGGTTGGAGGAGGCGCAGGTGCTGTACCGCTCGGAGGACGGAGGCCGGACCTGGTCGGACGCGATCCCGGTGGTCGCGGACCGGCGGTTCCTCGCCGCGGAGGGGGACATCGTCGAGATGCCCGGCGGCGAGCTGGTCATGTACATCCGCAGCGACGACAACCCCGCCCGCACCGGCATGAAGGCCATCTCCCGCGACGGGGGCAGCACCTGGGAGGGTCCGTACGCTGCCGGCTACTGGCCGATCGCCGGCCGCGTCAACGCCGGCCTGCTGTCCAGCGGCGAGGCGCTGGTCGTGCACCGCGTCGGCGGATTCGAGCCTCAGCACTGGTTCGGCTTCTTCGTCGAGTCTCCCGAAACGGCGCTCGCTCCCACGCCCAATCGGCCGGAAGCCCGGATGAACCCGCCCGCCGACACGTGGGGAATGATCGACAACGACACCAGCCCGTTCGCCGACCACGGCTACGGCGACTGGGTGGAGCTACCGGGTGGCGACGTCTACGCGGTCAATTACATCGTGGACACGGCATCCGAGGACCGGCCGCAGATACGCGGCTACCGCCTGAGCCGCGACGAGTTGCTCGCCCCGTCGCGGAACCTCACCATCGACTTCACGCCGCCCGAGTACCGCCGCGGCAAGCTGGCGGGGCAGGCCGGCTGGGTGCGGCAGATCCCGGAGCTGTGGCGCACCACCGAGTGGCTGGAGCAGGTCGGCTACGGGCCGCTCGGCAACAACGTCGTGATCGACGCCGGGCACATGACCGGATCGCGCAACGTCGGCGGCCTGGAGGAGGTGGTGCGGCGCGACGTCGGGCCCTACGACCTGGAGCGCGAGGTCGTGGAGCTGACCGTCACGCACCGGGGCCGGCAGCGGGTGGGCATCCTGCGCCTGGACGACCAGGACGCCGACACGATCGTCGAGCTGCGCAGCGACTCCGTCTACGGGGAGCTCTGGGCGCGGGACAACCGCAGCGTGCCCTACCTGTCCGGCATCGAGGTCGGTGACGAGTGGTGGCTAACCACGATCCGTCTGGCCGGGGGGCGTGTGGAGGTAGTGTCACGGCGCAGGGACGCGGACGCCGGAGCCGGCGGCGAACCCTGGGCCACCGTGGTGCCCGACGAAACGTACCGGCACCACTCCGCGCTGGCCGCGATCGTCGTGGCGCTCGGCGACGCCGGCGGCTTCTACGTCGACGACGTCTCGATCGAGGTGGGCAGCAACGGCTCGGGGCCGCAAGGGGGCGCACGATGAGTCTGGGACACGGGAATTCCGTGGAGGATCACACCGGATCCAGGGTCATCGTCACCGGCGCCTGCGGCGGCATCGGCGAGGCGATCGCGCGCGCTTTCGCCGGCGCCGGTGCGGCGGTCGCGCTGGCCGACGTCCGTGCCGCAGAGCTGGCCGAGCTGGCCTCGGCCCTCACGGGGCAGGGCGCGACGGTGTACCACGGCCGGGTCGACGTGACCGACGACGCGGCGGTTCAGGCGTTCTGCGCGTCGGCCGCGGGCAGCCTCGGCGGGGTCGATCACCTCGTCAACACCGTGGGCGTCGTCGACAACATGGGCGACGTCGTGGACCTGGCGCCCGAGGTCTGGGAGCGGACGCTGAGCGTCAACCTCACGTCGGCGTACCTGCTGGCGCGCCACGCCGTTCCCTTCATGATCGAGTCAGGCGGCGGGTCGATCGTCAACATCTCGTCCGTCTCCGGCATGGCCAACCAGGCGCGCGCCATGGCCTATTCGGTGACCAAGGCGGGCATGATCGCGCTCACCCGGAGCGAGGCCATCGACCTGGCCCGGCACGGCATCCGTGCGAACGCGATCTGTCCCGGCTCCGTGGAGACGCCCCTGGTGGAGCAGGCCATTCACCTCATGGCCTCAGAAACGGACCGTTCGTACCAGGAGACCCGCTGCGACTGGGAGTCGCAATATCCGACCGGCCGCTTCTCGCGGCCCGAGGAAGTGGCCGAGCTCACGCTCTTCCTGTGCTCCGCGCGCGCCGGCAACATCACCGGCGCCAGCTTCGTGATCGACGGCGGCCTGACGGCGCTCCTGCCGGAGCGCTGATCCGCGCGGCGCGGTGAGCGACGGCGACGCGGGCAGATCCGAGCGGCGGGAAGCTGAGCGGCGTACGCTGCAGGGCCAGGTGGCGGTCGTCACCGGCGCCGCCGGCGCGATCGGGCGGGCCGTCGCCGGGCTGTTCGCCGGCGCCGGCGCCCGGGTGGTGCTGGGCGACCGGCGCGGCGAGACACTGCACGCGCTGGCCGCCGGGCTGGGGACGCCCGCGGCCGCGATCGAGTGCGACGTCACCCAGCCGGAGCAGGTGGCGCGCCTGGTGGCAGCGGCGCGCGAGCGGTGGCAACGTCTGGACGTGCTGGTCAACGTGGCCGGCATCACCCACTTTGACGATGTGCTGGATGTCTCGGTGGAGACGTGGCGGGAGGTCTTCGCCGTGAACGTCGAGGCGGTGCTGACGGCATCCCAGCAGGCGGCGGCGCTCATGACTGCGCAGGCCGTGCGCCCGGAGACCGGCCGGCGCGGCACCATCGTGAACATCGGCTCGCAGGGCGCGGAGTTCCCCATTCCCTCCTCGCCTGCCTACGGCGCCAGCAAGGCCGCCCTCAACTACCTGTCGCGCACCCTGGCCGATGCCCTCGAAGGGCAGGAGATCTCCTCCACGGTGGTGGTTCCCGGCATGGTCTACGAGGGCATGTGGAAGGAGATCGTCTCCCGGAGGGCCGCCGCGGACGGGCAGTCCCTGGAAGAAGCGGCCGAAGCACACCTTGCCGAGACGCCGACCGGCCGCTTTCAGAAGCCCGCGGATCTGGCTAACATCGTGCTCTACGTCGCCACCAGCCGGGGCATGGCGCTGAGCGGCAGGATCGTCTGGTCCGAGGCTCACCAGGAGTGGCGCTGAAGCAGGAGAGATTCCGTGCGCATCGAATCCGTCGAGCCCTTCCTCTTTCACCACTGGCTGGTGGTCCGGATCGACACCGACACCGGCATCACCGGCTACGGACCCAGCGCCTACTGGGGGTATCCGGACGCCGCCGAGCGCATCGTCAGCGCGTTCCGGCAGCAGTTGGTGGGCACCGATCCCCTTCGTGTCGAGCAGCATTGGAACCGCCTGTTCCACTGGAAGCCGTTCCGCGACGGCGCGATCACCGGCGCCGTCGCGGCTGTCGACATCGCGCTCTGGGACATCGCCGGCCGCCACTTCGGTGTGCCGGCATACCAGTTGCTGGGTGGCAAGCAGCGAGACACGGCCCGGCTGCACCTGCTCATCGACAGTCCCGACATCGACACGCTGGTCGCGGAAGCCACCGGCGCCGTTGCCGCCGGCTTCACCGCCGTGAAGTTCGACGCCCTGCCCGACGGTGCGGTGGAGGCAACGGAGACCTACACCTCGGCCATGCGGACGATCGTCGAGCGCGTGACGGCCGCGCGCGACGCGGTGGGGTGGGAGATCGACCTGATCCTGGAGCTCCACCGCGACTTCAACCCCGGCGAGGTCATCGCCCTTGCCGGCGAGCTGGAGCGCTTCCGGCTGTATTTCATCGAGGATCCGATCCCTCCCCACAGCGCCGACGCGCACGCCGACGTGCTGCGTCACAGCCGCATCCCGGTCGCCGTCGGCGAGCGTCAGACCACGATCTACGAGTTCCGGGAGATGCTGGCGCGGGGCGCGCGCTTCCTGCGCCCCGACGTCGGCATGTCCGGCGGGCTGACCCACTGCAAGAAGATCGCCACCCTGGCCGAGGCGCACCACGCCCAGGTGGTCACCCACAACTTCTTCAATCCGCTGGTCACCGCGGCCACGCTGCAGCTCTACGGCGCGATCCCCAACGCCGGCACCCTGGAGTACCTGCTCTGGGAGGAGGAGCCCCCGCGGAGCGAGATGCTGAAGTCCCCGCTCCGCCGCGACGGCGGCTACCTGCCGATCCCGGACGGCCCCGGCCTGGGGGTCGACTTCGATCCCGCCATCGTCGACCGCTACCCCTATCAGCCCTGGGAGTACCCGCCGCAGGTCCGCATGCGCGGCGACGGCTCGGTGTTCCTCAAGTAGCCGGAAGATCGAGGAGAGAGAGATTGGCCGAACTGAAGCACGTGCCGATGGAAACGCTCACCGCCGGACTCGACGAGGTTCGCCGGTCGCCCGCGACGACCGGCGTGCTGGAACTGATCGTCCGCCGGCCGCGGACGGACGTTCGCGAAGTCGCGGATGTCGCCGAGCTCGACGTGGCCGCAGGCCTGGTTGGCGACGGTTGGAAGACCCGTGGCAGCTCGAACACCGACGATGGTTCTGCCGAGCTCGAACGCCAGCTCACGCTGGCCAACGCTCGCCTGATGGCCCTGGTGGCACGGGAGAAGCGCCATTGGCCGCCGGCCGGGGACCAACTCTACGTCGACTTCGATCTGAGCCAGGACAACGCGCCTCCGGGACCCGCCTGGCGATCGGTGCCGCAGTGATCCAGATCACGGAGACGCCTCACACCGGCTGCAGGAAGTACGCGGCCCGCTACGGGCTGGATGCCTTGAAGTTCATCAGCACGCCCATGGGCAAACACCTGCGGCTCCGTGGGGTGTACGCCAAGGTCGTCCGTTCCGGAACGATCCAGGCTGGAGATGCCGTGAGGAAGCTGTAGCCTCGCCCAGAAACGCAGTCTCGCCTTGCGCATGGGCGCTTCATCGCACTCCTTCGCGTTCAGCGATGGCAGGATAGCCACGCGCGGGCGGGGCGTACGTGCTCGAAGGCACGGAGCATGGATGAGACGAGAAGACATCGCGCACGACGCCCTCCCCGTCGATCAGGTGGGTGACGCGGCCGGCCTTGCCGAACAGCGGTGACGAGCTCGCCCCGTAGAGGCGGCGCACCGAGCCGTCCGGGTCGCTCAAGATCGGGAACGGTAGCTCCCGCTTCGCAGCGAATCGACGGTGAGACTCCGTTGATTCGCTGCTGACGCCGACCACCTCCGCTCCGGCCGTCGTCAGCTCCTCGTAGGCGTTGCGGAATGCACGCCCCGACCTTTCGGCTCAGCGCTCTGCTTCGACGTCGAAGTAGCGTGACGGTACGAGGTTGACTTAGCTTCGGCGTCGAGTGTGTCCGCCGGGCGGCGAGCGCTGCCCTCAAGAGGTACGCGAAGACGACAGCACAGATGCAACGGTCGCCGGGTATACTCGTGGTTGCGACCAGAGGCACCAGATGCTGAGAGCCGAAATGACGATGGAAGAGGCAGTTTGGGTCGATCCCGAGCGGATGAGCGGGGCGCCGTGTTTCCGCGAAAGCCGGCTCCCGGTGCAACATCTCTTCGACTGGCTCGCGGACGGCGTGCCTCTTGATGAGTTCGTGGAAGAGTTCCGCATCGACAGGCGAGCCGCGGAAGCGGTTCTGCGGGCGGCGGGTGCCGAGTTGTCACGCCGCCGTGATGGCGCCGGCCCCGCACGCCAGGCGATGAGCTCGATGGGGTGAGGTTTCTCAGCTCTCCCCGGGGCACGGAATCTCGGCGGGATACGAGCGGGTCACGCGGTACGGCGCTACGACGTCGAGGACACCTTCAATGAGCTGTTTCCACGCCTCGGAAATCGTGTGGCGAACGACCTCCATTCCCGTCCTGGTTCCGATCACCTTCGTGTAACGATCCTCGACCGCGACATGGGTCAGGACGGCCTCCGTTGCCGCATCGCCGGCAAGCGTGATGGCTCCGCCGTTGAGGGACAGTGAGTCGGCGGGGATGCTGATCCCGTCGGTATCTCGATCTTCCGGCCTCACCGAGTAGCAGAAGTACAGGCTGCTCTCCGGATTGACGAAGTCCCAGTGGTCCGGAATAAAGGTTGCCTGCCGCGTTTCACTTCCGATCATCAGTGGTATCTGCGGTACGCCGGTCACGTGCACGGCTCTGTCGAACTCGACCCTTACCTGGATGCGGTGGCCGTGGCGGTACTCCCTGCCACCGACCCCCGGGCGGCCGCGAAGATAGTAGATGTGGCTGATTCGCGGTGCCGTGATCCGGCTGCCATCCACCTTGCGGCTCGCGCCGGCCGGAATCGGCCCATGGGTCAGCTCCGCATCGGTGCTTCGGTCGGCCAGGTCCGTGAACGTTCCGTGTTCGAGCAGGAGTTCTCCCGCGGGTATGCTGATACCGTCAGCGTCATGGTCGTCGGCGCCAATCCTGTAATAGAAATTCAACTCCTGCTGGTTGGTGATGGAGTAGGACTGCGCGTACCGGGTGCCGTCGCCGACGGCCAGTGCCAGCTTCAACATGCCATCGTTGAACAGCTCCACGGTCCGATCGAACCGTACCGTCACCTCGATCTTCTCGCCGAGCTCGAACGTATCTCCCCGCGCCGGGCTGTTCGCGAAGGAGACACGCTGTATGCGCGGAACCTTGGATTGCGCCTCGGCCGGCATGGCTGCCAGACCCGCGACGGCGACGAGCGCGAGCAGGAGTGCGGACCATCGGCGGCGGCGACTCCGGTCTTCCTGCGGCCGGCCGTGTCCGGTCATCAAGCGTTCTCGACCCAGGCGCGGGCGCGCCGCACGTGTTCCAGGGGACGGAACACGGATGAGAACAGGTCGCGCACGACGCCCTCCTCATCGATGAGGTACGTCACCCGGCCGGTCGTGCCGAGCAGCACCGCCGAGCTCGCACCGTAGAGCCGCCGCACCGAGCCGTCCCGGTCGCTCACGATCGGGAACGGAAGGTCCCGGCTCGCGGCGAACCTCCGGTGAGACTCCACCGAATCGCTGCTGACGCCCACCACTTCGGCTCCGGCGGTCGTCAGCTCCTCGTAGGCGTCGCGGAATGCGCACGCTTCCGCGGTGCATCCCCGCGTGTTGTTGCGCGGGTAGAAGAACAGCACCACCTTGCGGCCGCGCAGCGAGCTGAGTTGCAGGGAGGTGCCGTCCGCACCGGGCAGAACGAAGTCAGGGGCAGGCTGGTTGACCGCGACACCCATGGGCCGAGTGTATCGCGAACTTCGACGTCGAAGTGAGCTCGGCGCCCTGGACAGGCGTCCGGCTGGCGCGCGGAGCACCCGTGCCACGACACCGCAAACGGGGCGCGCTATGCTCGGACCACCTGGTGGAGCACCGCCGGGCGGGAGGTTTGCAGCG
>JAPPKD010000226.1 GCA_028820215.1 Spirochaetaceae bacterium
CGACATCTTCCCCGACAAGGACCACTTCGGCGGCAGCTTCTACCGCCAGGCCCGTCTGTCCGCCCAGGGCCTGCCGCAGATCTCGGTGGTCCTCGGCGGCTGCACCGCCGGCGGCGCGTACGTGCCGGCGCTCAGCGACGAAGTCATCATGGTGTCGGGCATCGGGCGCATCTACCTAGGCGGTCCCCCGATCGTGAAGGCGGCCCTCGGCGAGATCATCGAGCCCGACGACCTCGGCGGGGCAGCGCTGCACACGCGCATCTCGGGCGTGTCCGACTACATGGCGCCCGACGAGCGATCTGCCTACGGCAAGCTGCGCGAGCTCTGCGCAGCCGCCAACCAGCGGCTGATCGACCACCGGGAGGGCTGGCTGTCGTGGACTGAGCCGGAAGCCCCGCATTTCGACCCGGCCGAGATCTACGGCGTGATCTCCGCCGACGACCGCATCGGCTTCGATGCCCGCGAGATCATCGCCCGGCTCGTCGACGGCTCCCGCTACGGCGAGTTCAAGCCCGAATGGGGCGAGCACATCACCTGCGGCTACGCCCGCATCTGGGGCTTCCAGATCGGCCTCATCGCCAACAACGGGATCATCTTCTCCTCCGACGCTCTGAAGGCCACGCACTTCATCGAACTCTGCGAGCAGCGGCGTGTGCCGCTGCTGTTCCTGCAGAACACCACGGGCTACATGGTGGGCAGCGACTCTGAGGCAGCGGGCATTGCCAAGCACGGAGCGAAGATGGTCTCCGCTGTGGCCAACGCCACCGTGCCCTGCTACACGGTGCTCATCGGGGGCTCCTACGGCGCCGGCAACTACGGCATGTGCGGCAGGGGCTTCAACCCCAGATTCCTGTTCGCCTGGCCGAACAGTCGCATCGCCACCATGTCGGCCGAGACCGCCCAGACTGTGCTGGTGGACATCCGTCTGGCCGGCATGCGAGGCACCGAGACGACCGAGTCCGAGATCGCTGCCATGCGGGCCGAGGTGGCCGATCAGTACGAGCAGCAGAGCGACCCGTACTATGCGACTGCCCGCCTTTGGGATGACGGGCTCATCGACCCCGCCGACACCCGCGACACGCTTGGGCTCTGCCTGGCGCTGGCGGCACGCCAGACCGCTCCCGCTCCCGGCAGCGGCCTCGTGTACCGGATGTAGACGGCAGCCGTCCGTGCCATGAGCCTGACACCATGAAACTGCTCGTCGCGAACCGGGGAGAGATCGCCAGCAGGGTGTTCGCCACCGCGAGGAGGCTGGGCTGGCGCACCGTGGCCGTGTGGGCTGAGCCCGACCGGGACGCCCCGTTCGTAGCGGAGGCAGATGAGCACTGCTGCATCGGACCTGCCGCGCTGGACCGCTCCTATCTCAATGTTGAGGTCATCCTGACTGCAGCGGAGGAGACGGGCGCCAATGCCGTGCATCCCGGCTACGGATTTCTGTCCGAGAACGCAACCTTCGCCCAGGCGGTCATCGATGCGGGTCTGGTCTGGGTGGGGCCGCATCCAGAGGCCATCGCTCAGATGGGAGCCAAGATCGAAGCACGTGCCTTGGCCGAAGCAGCCGGAGTGCCGACGATTCCGGGCGCGAGCGATGGCGACCTAGCCGCTGCCGCGGATCGGATCGGTTTCCCGGTGCTGGTCAAGGCTTCGGCCGGCGGCGGCGGCAAGGGCATCCGGATCGTGTGGTCGGCCGGCGAGTTCGACAGTGCGCTGAGTGAGGCGCGCACCGAGGCAATGCGCTCGTTCGGCGATGACCAGGTGATCGTGGAGCGCTACATCTCGCAGCCGCGGCACGTCGAAGTGCAAGTGATCGGCGACCGGCACGGCAACGTCGTCCATCTCGGCACCCGCGACTGCTCGTCGCAGCGCCGCTATCAGAAGCTGATCGAGGAAGCCCCGGCTCCCAACCTGTCTGCAACCACCCGTGATGGTCTACACGACGCCGCGGTGACCCTCTCCCGGCACATCGGATACGACAACGCAGGCACGGTGGAGTTCATCGTCGATGCCGAATCCGGCGAGTTCTTCTTCTTGGAGATGAACACCCGCCTGCAGGTGGAGCATCCGGTCACCGAAGCGGTCACCGGCCTGGACCTGGTGGAGTTCCAGTTGCAGGCGGCGACCGGCGAGCCGTTGGGCCTCGGCCAATCTGATGTGACGTTCACGGGGCACAGCATCGAGGCCCGCATCAACGCCGAGGATCCCTACGACGGCTTCAGCCCGCGGGCGGGCCCGGTGCGCCACTTGTCGGTACCCGCCGGCGTGCGTTGGGATGCTTCGGTCGCCCAAGGGTCCGAGATCACGCCCTACTACGACCCGCTCATCGCCAAGCTGATCGTCACGCGCCCCGAACGGGCATTGGCTCTGGATGCGCTGCGCGATGCGCTCGACGGGCTCGTCGTGGGGCCCGTGCCCACCAATGCCGGTTTCCTGCGTTGGCTGACGGCCATGCCCGTGCTGCGAAGCGGCGGGATGACCACCAACGTCATCGACGCACTCGACCCGCACGAGATGGGTGAACCGCCGTCGAGCGGCGACGCTGCACCCGCAGCGGCGGCGGCATGGATGGCACGGCTGCGACTACAGCGGGCCGCCCAGTCGGCCAGCCCCTGGTTCGCGCTGGGATCATTCCGCCTCACCGAGCACCGCTCCGAGGCGGCAGTGCTGCTGCGAGACAGTGCAGGCGAGCTGTGCGAGGTGGCCGCTCGGGCGCTGAACGGCACCGGCCCCGAGGCGCTCGCCACGGCCAGCAGCGCCAACACAGGTTCCGTGGCGGTCAACATCGCCGGGCACACCGTCACCTTCGAGGTGCCCGACCGGTCCGACGCGTGGGCACCCACCGCGACCGACGACACCGGCTCCGTCGACGCAGTCGCGGCACCCTTCCCGGCCGTCGTGGTCGAGGTGCCCGTCGTGAGCGGCGATGTGGTGGCCGCCGGCGACGTGGTCGTGGTGGTGGAGGCGATGAAAATGCTCCACTCGTTGACAGCGCACGGGGCCGGAACGGTCGCCGAGATCCGCTGCAGCTCCGGCGACGCCGTCGAAGCCAACCAAATCCTCGTCAGCTTCGAACAGCACGAGCGCAGGACCGGACCGTAACCCCCTGGCATGAGAACCCCGGCAACCCGAACAGTGACACTCGGGAAGTTTGTGTATCCGGATGTGGTCTGCGACCTTGGGGTAAACGAGCGAATGCCTCCGAACCGAACGATGGTGATTCGGCGCTCACTGCCCGGACCGGAACAAGCATGGAGGTACTCCAAGGCACGGGGAGGTGCGCCTACTCAGCCGTCGTCTCTCTTCCCGAACAGGCACGAATGCCCATCCGGGAGGGGAGACGAATCTGCTCAGCTATGAAGCCGAACCGCCAGCAGCAGCCTCGCGACGGCGAGCCTGCATTGAGCGCAACCGCTTGTCCACTGCCCAGACGGCCAAGATGACGAGCGGCAGGGCAACCGCGAGCAGCGCATCACCCCCATATCGCAACGAGTAGAGCACTACTAAGCCAGGGAGAAAGACGAGAACGATTCCCCAGGCTAGTCCCGTAACTCCCGTGACTCGCCGCGCGAGCCGCGTCGTGCTCATGGTGTCAGGGTAGCTCTCGGCGCTCATTGGCCGTCATCCTGCTCACTGTCGGCCACCTGGCCGCAGAAAAACTCGAGGTGGGGGTAGGCAGCGCACATACTGCGCGCATGGGGCAGATCGGGCGAGTGCTTGTCCTTGGCGTTGTCGACGTCTGCTGGGCTGCTCGGCGGCTCGACGTCGGTGCCTCCGGGGTGGCCGTTGCCTTGCTCGCCGCTGGCGTCGGCTCGGGCAGATGCCCATGGACTGGACGACCTGTTCGCGCGCATGGTGGGCAGCCAGGTCCTCATCCCCGTTCGGCCCGATGGATTGGCAGGCCCGGGGTCGGCAAGTTTGAGCATCGCCAAGGAGTGGCCCATCAAGCCTGCGGGCTAGTCCCGCGTCAGCTCACGGTGCCGAGGGTCACGGTCGGCTCGATGCGCAGGGACCAGTACCGCTGGGCGGTGGGCCGCAGCCCTAGGAGCCCGAACCGCCAACAGCAGCGCGGCGCCGCGCCTGCGCCGTGCGCAACGCCTTATCGACTCTCCAGACGGCCAAGACGCACAGCGTCATGATTGCCGCGGACAGCGCCATACCGAACGGCAGCGTATAGAGCACCACCAATCCGGAGAGACTGCCGATAGCCGCTCCCCCCATCATTTTCGCCAGCAGCCGCGTTGGCCAAGCTCGCTCGCCGGTGCTCATGGCGTCAGGGTAGCCGGTGGCGCTCATCGCCGGCAGCTCCAATGGCCCTGTCGGCAGCGAATGCGGTTGTGGGCCTCGTTCGCCTCGTTGGCGTTGATCTTGCGTGCGCGCCAGTCCCTCTCAATCTGGTCGAGCAGCTTGCGCGCCTCGGCATCCGAGAGAGGCTGCTCGTTGTCGCTCTCGGTCGTGCCGGTGCCTGAGCCGGTGCCGCTGTCTTGGCCGTCGGTCGAGTCCGTGGAGTCGGTGCCTCCGGGGTGGCCGTCGCCGCTGTCGTCGGCTGGGGCAAGTGTGGTTTCTTCGGGCGGCTCCCAGCCGGGCGGAATCAGCTTTGGCAGTTCGGCCTTGCCGAACTGGTGCCCCAGATAGGCACACCCGGCGCCGAATCCTGCCGCTCCGGCTGGGCCGCCAATCGGAGCACCAGCAAGGCCGCAAGCCCCGCCGCTGATGATGATCTGCGCGTCCGGGGGAAGTGCCTGCCAGCTCTGCATGAGCGACCGAGTGGCGGCGAGATCGGCATTGATGCGCTGCCGCTCCGACTCGCTGAGGTCCTTCAGCACCTGCTCCAGACCGGCCATAACCTTCTTGGCGGCTTCCGTCATGGCCTCGCGCTCCGCGTCGATGGTCTCCTTTTGGCTCTCCGCGACCTTTCCTTGACCTTCGACGAACCAGCTCACGCCTTTCTTCAACCCCGACCATGCACCGCTGAGCCATGCTCCTAGCTCGCTCTGGCCGCTGTTGTCATCAGTGTTCGTCTGCGTCGGACGATTTGAGCGGGTGCCCCTGCCGCCCTGGTCTTGGCTGCCTCCCTGATCCGAGCCGCCTCCCTGTTCTTGGCCGCCTTGGT
>JAPPKD010000324.1 GCA_028820215.1 Spirochaetaceae bacterium
GCGCTACCTCGGGCGCATCCACCAGCGCGTCCAGGATCGGCTTGTCGTACTCGTCGACCAGCACCGCGGCACGCTGTCCGGTGTGCTCGTGCAGTGCCTGCAGCAGATGCCGAAAGCGCGCGGGCGCGGATTCGTAACGCACCCCAACCCCGCTGTTCCGCCCGAGGCCGTCCAGTTGCGCCATCACGTCCTCGTGCAACGCGGCCGGCTCCGCGAAACTGCCGCTTCCGAAGCTCAGCCGCACGACCGGATGGCGTTTCGACCAGTCGTGACGGTCGTGGATGTGGAGACCCGCGAACAGCGCCTCGTTGCCCTCGAACAGCTCCTTCAGCGTGTCCAGGAACAGGCTCTTCCCGAACCGCCGCGGCCGCGACAGGAAGTAGTGCTTGCCCTTGGACACCAGCCGTTCGATGTACGGTGTCTTGTCCACGTAGTAGCAACCTTCCTCCCCCAGCTCGCGGAACGTCTGGATGCCGATCGGCAGTCTGCGCCTGGTCATCGGAGCCGTCTTCAGAGCATCGAGGCCGCCGCGCCGGAGCACGTCGTCATCCTACGAACAACCATCGATGGCGAGGAGGATGACAAGGCGTCGAATCGTTTCAGCTCTGTGGTTGTCTGCCATGCCGAGCGCCGGTTGTCCGGATGATAGCATCGCCTCGGCAGCCGGCTTACGCGTTCGGCTCCGGGGCGTCGAACACCGCCGCAACGTCGACGGTGAAGTCGTCAAGCAACACGGAGGTCGCCGATCGGCCGCGGGCGAACGTGCCGTGCTCGACGTACGAATCGCCATCAAGCGTGAGCACGTTGATCGTTGCGTCGCGCGGGTCCGCGATCCAGTACTCGGGTATGCCCGCCTCGGCGTAGTCGGCGCGTTTCTCCACCAGGTCCCGATCAGGGGCGTCAGGGCTCACGACCTCGACGACGAGGTCCGCTCCGAGCCAGTAGCGGTCCTGGTAGCGAGGGTCGGAGCGGTCGCGCAGCAGCAGCAGGTCGGGTTCGCGGAACTTGCCCTCGCGAATGCGCATGCGCAGCGCCGACACCATCACGACGCCGCCACGCGGAGCGAGATAGGAGTGGAACTGAAGATACAGAAACAGGAGGACGGCTTGGTGGGTCGAGGTGGGCACTGGCAAGTCCTGAATGTGGCCGTCGGTGAACTCGATCAGTCGGTTGCTGTGGTCGGTAAGCCACAGGTATGCCTCGTCACTCCAGGCGCCCTGGCGGGGAAGGACATCGCAAAGGAGGGCGTTCAATTCGTCCTGGGAGGTCGACGCCGGGTCCGGAGTCATGACCGTCGCCATCTTCGTCAGAGAACGAAGCTCATACTTCGAATGGGGCGCTGTCAACGCCCCGGCGCCGCGGATACGGAGGTCCCCACGAATCGTACGAAGCCCAGTCGACTCATCGAACTGATTCTGCTCGCGGATCTAAAGCGCCAGCGCCGTTCCGTCGGTGTCTTGGGGTGAGACCGAGTCATCACAGGAGGTACCGATGAACAATCTCAACTCAGTCCTGCTGGAGGGCAACCTGACGCGCGATCCGGAGTTGCGCTACACGGCCAAGGGCACCGCCGTCTGCCGCTTCTCGATCGCCTGCAACCGTTCCTACAAGCAGGAGGACCAGCGCCAGGAGGAGGTGTCGTACTTCGACGTCACCACGTGGTCGCGGCTGGCCGAGATCTGCGCCGAGTACCTGGTCAAGGGCCGGGGCGTGCGCGTGGTGGGCCGTCTGAAGCAGGACCGGTGGGAGGACGACAGCGGGAACCGGCGCTCGCGCGTGGAGGTCATCGCCGAGCACGTGGAGTTCAAGCCGCAACGGCGCGACGAGGCCGAGACCTCACCTGAGGCGGAGGCGATCCTTCCCGAACCGGAGCCCGCGCAGGCGACTGCGTAGCGACGGGTTCCTGGCGCAGGACTCCTTCCCCGTCGTCCACTCCGACACGGGGCGCCGGCCGCCCGGCGCCCCGCCCATCCCGGTTCCGTGTGCGGGAAAGACGGCGGTGAGACTGTTTGGAGGGGCTCTCACCGCCGTCTTCAGGCGCCTGCGGGGCGGTGCGCGGTGTCGCCCTGCCCCGCATCATCCCGCTACCGTCTATTCGATCCCCGCCACGTCGGCGCCCGACACGCAGGGGGGCGTCTGTTGCCCGGGCGTTGCAACGGCGATCCCCAGTGCACCGCCGCCGACTGCCAGAACGACGACGAGCAGAGCGACGACAACCCTCTTTCTGGCCCGCCGGCGTGCACTCGGTGACCTCCACCCCTGGTGTGGCGGTGAGCTCACCGTACTGGCAGACGATCTCCGCCGGATCAGAGCCGAAGTCGGCACGCGTCTCTCTGCCGGCAACCGCGGCCGCGGCACCGGCGAACGTGAGCGCCAACGCGGCGCCCGCAAGGACCAACGCTTCATGATCGTGCTCCGTTGCATGCGTTCCCGCACAAAGCGGGTGCCCAGGGGCGATCTGAGGTTCAGAGCATAGGCACCCTCCTTTCCGCCGGGAGGCAGTCAACGTCAGGCGATCATCATCTGTTAACGATTATCGGCAATCCCCCCGGCACCCACAACCCAGGAGACGCGCGGGACTTTGCTTGAAGACACGGAAACATTCATGGAGATACCCGAATATTACCTGTTATCACCAACGACGATGAATACCTGATGGACAGGCCTTCCATCCTGTATATAGAATGGACAGTCATGCCACCCGTCCGTCTCCACGGCTCCTGCTGTTCCGTCGGTCTCACGATGACAATCCTCCACCCGGATTCCTGAAGAGCCCACGCGGGTGACCAGCCGATGAGCGAACCCGGCCGATCGCCATCCGCAAGCGACGCCCGGCGGCCGCGCTGGCGCGGCTACGCACAGCTCGCGCTGATCCTGCTGGCGCTCGCAGTCGCGGTGTACTTTGCCCAGGCGCCGAGCCGATCGCAGCCGATCGTGCTGCCCCAGCAGGCGGCGGAAGGCCCCGTGCCGGTGCAGGTGGTCCGGCCGGCCGTCACGGCGGTCGCGCTACCGGTGGCGCTGACCGGTACGGTCCAGGCGCAGGTGCAGGTCGACGTGCGCGCGGAGGCCGGCGGGCGCATCGTCTGGGTGTCGCCCAGCTTTCGCGACGGCGGCGCGCTGGCGGCGGACGAGGTGATCGTCAGGATCGACCCGGAGGACGCGGCGTTGCGCGTGCAGGCCGCGGTTGCCGGCGTGCGGGCGGCCGAGGCGATGGTGCGTTTTCAGAAGGCGCGCGCCGACGCCGCGCGGCGGCTGTTCGGTGCCGGCGAGCCGGACGTGGACGGTTTCGATTGGGTCGGCCGCGACGAGGCGGTCACCGCCGCCGAGGCACGCCTCGACCAGGCGCGGACCGCCCTCACGCTGGCGGAGCGGGCGCTCGACAAGACCAGCGTGTCGCTGCCGTTCGCGAGTCGGGTGATCAGGGCCGGGGCGGAGGTCGGGCAGCTCGTCGGACCGTTGCGCCTGCCGCTGGGCCGGGTGTACCGGGACGGCGCGCTGGAGGTCGCCGCCCAGGTCCATCCGCGCGATCTGGCGCTTCTGGAGCCGGTGATCGGGCGGTCCGCGCAGGTCCGGACCGAAGGCGCCGTCCGCACCGCCGTGGTGACCAGAGTGTCCCCGGTGGTGGACCCGAACAGCCGGATGGCGACGCTCCACCTTGAACTGCAGGCCGACGGAGCGGGGGCGTTGCCGATGCCGGGAATGTTCGCCGAGATCGAGATCACCGGCCCTCTGCGGGACAACGTGTACCGGTTGCCCCACGCCGTGCGCCAGGACGGTGACACGGTGTGGATCGTCGACGACGGCGTGCTGCGCTCGGCAGCGCCGCGGGTCGTCGGCGATACGGCGGACGGCTGGGTGGTGGAAGCGTTCGATGCCGGCGCGGGGGTCGTGGTCGGCACGCCGCCGCGCGCCCGCGACGGACTGGCGGTGACCGCCGCCGACGCTTCCCGATGACACCGTGAACGCCGAGCACTCGGCGGCCGAACCCCCGGCGACCGGCGGCGCTGCCGGCATGGCGGGCATCAAGGCGGGGCTGATCTCCTACTTCGCCGGCAACCCGGTGGCGGCCAACCTGCTGATGGCCGGGGTCGCCGTCATCGGACTGCTGGCGGGGGCGACGCTCGTGGTGCGGGACGTTCCGCTGAACGTGCCGTACATCGTTGAAGTCGCGGTCGAGTCGCCCGGGTCGTCGGCACGCGAGGTGGAGGAAGACATCGTCCGCCGTGTCGAGGAAGCGGTGATCGGCATCTCGGGAGTGGAACGCGTCCTGGGCACCGCCGCCGCGGACCTCGGCACCATCCTCGTGGAGTATTCGCCGCTGTCCGACGGCGACGCCGTGCTGCACGACGTCGAGAACGCGGTCGACGGCATCGACAACTTCCCGCCGCCGAACGCCAAGGAGCCGGAGATCGAACCGGTGCGGTTCGAGGTCACGGCCCTGACCGTGGCGGTCTCGTCCGCGCATCTCGGCCAGGAATCGCTGCAGCGCACGGCGGAGCACATCCGCGGCGCATTGCTGCGACTGCCCGGCATCTCCGACGTGAGCCTGCGCGGCGCCCGCGATCGCGAGGTGTCCATCGAACTCGACGAAGAGCAACTGCGCCGGTACGGGCTTTCGTTCGAGACGATCGCCACCCGCGTGCAGCGCTCTTCGCTCAACCTGTCGTTCGGGGAGCTCGATACGGAATCCGGACAGGTGGCGCTCCACATGGTGTCCAAGCGGCAGAGCGGCGCGCAGTTCGCGGACATCCCCCTGGTCACGAAGGCCGACGGCACGATCATCCGGCTGGGTGACGTCGCGGAGATTCGGGACGCCTTCGCACCGGACGACCGGGTAGTCCTGACCGTCAACGGCATTCCCGCGCTGCTGGTCACGGTGGGCGTTGCGGACTGGCAATCGCTCACCGACGTCGCCGCCGA
>JAPPKD010000377.1 GCA_028820215.1 Spirochaetaceae bacterium
CAGGAGAACGAACGAATGGCTGCCTGACCTGTCACGCTGACGGAATGCACCCAGCCTGAAGGGGGACGTTGGGTTGCGAGCGAAGGCCGCGTATGATGCAGGACAGCGTGACGCGTTGCGCGTCCTTGCTGAAGAGACGCTGCCGGCGCTGCGCGACGCCTTTGCCGCGCTGCACGCCGTGCACCGGGAGCTGTGGATGCGGACCTACAAGCCGTTCGGCTGGGAGGTGCTCGATCTGCGCTACGGCGGCGCCCGGGCCAGGGTGGAAGCGGCGATCGAGCGCCTCTCCGTGTACCTGCGACGGGAGGTGGACGTGATCGAGGAGCTGGAGCAGGAACGCCTGTTCTTCGACGAGCGGTGCAATCAGTACCGGCGCATCGTCACCACCAGCTACCTGTAACGTCGGAGGGAGGGTCCGGCCACGTGCAGTCGCTGAGCAGGAGACTGGTCAAGAGCAGGACGCTGCTGCTGATGCTTCTGCCGTGCCTGGTTTTTTTCGCGATCTTTCACTACTTGCCGATGTTCGGCGTCATCATCTCGTTCAAGGACTACAACCTGTTCAGGGGCGTGTTCGACAGCGACTGGGTGGGGCTCAAGCACTACCGGACGTTCTTTCAGAGCCGGGATATGTGGATCCTGGTGCGCAACACCTTTCTGCTCGGCTTCTACTCACTGGTGTTCGGATTCCCGGCGCCCATCCTGCTGGCACTGTCGCTGAACGAGGTGCGTCGGCCCCGCTTCAAGCGCCTCGTGCAGACCGTCAGCTATCTGCCGCACTTTCTGTCGAACGTGATCGTGGCCAGCATGGTGATCATGTTCCTGTCACCGTCCAGCGGGCTGGTCAACAAGATGATCGAGGCGCTTGGGATGGAGGCGGTGAACTTCATGGTGAAGCCGGGGCTGTTCCGGCCGATCTACGTGATCTCCGGAATCTGGCAGCAGATGGGCTTTGCCGCGATCATCTATCTCGCCGCGCTGTCATCCATCCCACAGGAGCTGTACGAGGCGGCCGAAATCGACGGCGCCGGCAGGCTGCAGCGCCTGTGGCATGTCACCCTGCCGGGCATCTCCGAGACCATCGTCATGCTGTTCATTCTGAACACCGGGACGCTGATGACCATCGGGTTCGAGAAGGTGTTCCTGCTGTACAACCCGGCGATCTACGAGACCGCCGACATTCTGAGCACCTACGTGTACCGGATCGGATTGGTCGGGGGCAACTTCAGCTACGCCGCGGCCATCGACATGTTCACCAGCGTGGTGGCCATGACCTTCCTCCTGATGGCAAACGCCATGAGCCGGAAGTTTGCGGGCTCAAGCCTGTGGTGAGTCTGCGCGCCACGGGCAGGACCAGGCCCGTGCCGGCGTTCTCGATTGTCAACTCCATCCTGCTGCTGCTGGTGGTGTTCGTCACCGTGTACCCGCTTGTCTACATGATCTCGGTGTCGTTGAGCAGCAGCTTGCACGTGATGCGCGGACAGGTTACCTGGTTTCCCCGCGGCTTGACCCTGGGCATGTACAAGCTCGTGCTCACGGACCCGCGCATTCCCCGCGCGTATCTGAATACCATCACCTACGTTGTGCTGGGCACGGCCATCTCGCTGGCGATCACTTCCATGGCTGCGTACGCTCTGTCGAAGCGCCACCTGCCGTTCAACAAGGGCTTCACGATGCTCATCGTGTTCACCATGTTCTTCAACGGCGGAATGATCCCCACGTTCCTGGTAGTTCGCTCGCTGGGGATCATGGATTCCATATGGGCAATGGTGCTGCCGCAGGCCGTCAGCGCATGGCTGCTGTGGGTGATGCGCACCTACGTGAGCGGTCTGCCGGAGGAAATGGAAGATGCGGCACGGATCGACGGGCTGCGCGACTTCGGCATCTTCGTCTACATCGTGCTGCCGCTGTCGCGGGCGGCGCTGGCTGCCATCGGTCTGTTCTATGCGGTGGCCTTGTGGAACAACTTCCTGCTGCCGCTGCTGTATCTGCGGGAGTCAGACCTGTTCCCGCTGCAGGTGATCCTGCGCAACCTGGTCATCATGGAAAGCTTCGAGATGGCGGTGACCGCCACGGTCGGGGTGGAGGGGATGGTCATCATCGACTCCCTGAAGTACGCGGCCATCACGGTCTGCACGCTGCCGATCATCATGGTGTACCCGCTGCTGCAGAAGCACTTCACCAAGGGCGTCATGATCGGCGCGGTGAAGGGCTGAGGCCACCGGCGGCGAGGTGCGCATCTGGGACGTCCATCCCGGTTACCTGAACCGGGACAGCCTGCTGGGCGAGCACCGCGAGCTGCACGGCGTCGCCGCGATCCTCTCCCAGGGTCTGAAGGGCTATGCCGTGCATCCGGAGACGCGGCGGTGGGCCGGCCTGGGCTGGGCGCTACGTCAGCGGCACCGGCTGCTAGCGGCAGAAATGGCCTTCCGCAGCTACCGGGACCGGACGCCGGTGCGGCTGCGCTCGGAGCACGGACGCTGGCCGGAGCGATTCCTCGATCCGCCCGGCCGGCAGTTCGAGCTGCTCGCCGGCAAGTACCACGGCGGGGAGCCGGGCCGCATCCCGCTGCCGCGCACGTCACACGAGCTCTGGGCGCAGCACAAGTACTCGGTCCTGGCACGCTCGCAGGCGGTGTACCGCGGCCTGGGACGGCGGGTGGCCGGCCTGCGAGGACGGGACGGCTTCGACGAGCTGGCGCTGGAGCTGACCACGCTGCTGCGCGAACCGCCCGATCCGGGCAACCTCAGGAACGCCGTCCAGCACCTGTGGGGATACTTCGACTTCAGCACGCCGAAGGAGTTCGCCGAGCCCGTGTCACTCCGCAGAGCCTTCGGCGCCGTGCAGCGCCGCTGCCGGAGCGAGCATCAGCCCTACCTGCTGTCGCAGACGGCGCTCACCGAGCTCGCCGTGTGGCTCGCCTGACCCCATGACCGGTACGCCGGACGCCGACGCCTCGCCTTTCTGGGAACGGACCTACCGGAACGACAGAGCCGATACCTTCGGTCGTCCCAGCTCCGAGATCGTGTCGCTATCAGAACGACTTCCGGCAGGGGCGTGCGTCCTGGACGCGGGTTGCGGCGAGGGCCGCAACGCTCGATTCCTGGCCGCTCGCGGGTTTCAGGTGGACGCCTTCGACGTCTCGGCGGCGGGGATCGACAAGCTCACCCGCATGGCTGCCGCGGACGGAGTGCACGTCAACGCATGGGCCGAGGACCTGAACACCTTCGAGTTCTCGCGCGGCTACGACCTCATCATTTCTCACGGGGTCCTTCACCTGCTTGAACGGGACGCGTGGTCGCGGGTGATCGTTCAGATGAAGGACCATACCCGGCCCGGTGGCGTCAACGTCGTAGCGGTGTTCACCGATGAGATCCCGCCTCCTGATGACTTGGCACCATTCGTTCGAGGGCTGTTCGAAGAGGGAGAGCTGGCCAGGATCTACGCGGATTGGCGTCAAGAACAAGCCACGTCGTACGTATTGGAGGACGAGCATCCCGGCGGAGTCCGCCACCGTCACGCCATAGACAAGGTCGTCGCCTGGAAGGAGTGAAAGGAGGTTCGCAACGCCCACAACACGAAGGCGTACTCCTCGGCTACCTCGTACAGCGAGTCGAAGCGCCCCGAGGCGCCGCTGTGACCGGCGCCCATGTTGGTCTTCAGCACCAGCGGGTTGTCGTCTTCCTTGATCGTGCGCAGCTTCGCCACGTACTTCGCCGGTTCCCAGTAGGTCACCCGCCAGTCATGCAGGCTGCCGGTCACGAACATGGCCGGATAGCGCCCAGTCTCGAGCTGGTCGTAGGGCGAGTACGAGCGTATGAACTCGAAGGCTTCCTTGTCCTCGATGGGATTCCCCCACTCCGACCACTCGCTCGGGGTCAAGGCCAGCGACGTGTCGAGCATGGTGTTCAGCACATCCACGAAGGGCACGTGCGCGACGGCCGCTCCCCACAGTCCGGGCGCCTGGTTGACGGCCGCACCCACCAGCTCGCCGCCGGCGCTGCGGCCGGCGATGGCGATCCGGCCCGGAGCTGTAAGGCCATCGGCGATGAGATGTCGGGCGACGTCCACGAAGTCGTTGAACGTGTTGGTGCGGCGGTCGAGCTTGCCGGACTCGTACCAGTGACGGCCCAGCTCGTCGCCGCCGCGCACGTGCGCGATGGCGAAGATCATGCCGCGGTCCAGCAGCGACAGGCGTGACGGCGAGAAAAACGACGGCACGGCGTTGCCGTACGCGCCATATCCGTACAGATAGAGCGGGGCGGTCCCGTCTCTCGGTGTTCCCTTGCGGTACACGATGGAGACCGGAACGCGCACGCCGTCTCGCGCCGGAGCCATCGCGCGCTCGGTCACGTACGACGACGGGTCGTACCCGCTGGGGATCCGTTGCACCTTGCGCTCCCGCAGGGCGCCGGTTTCCAGGTCGCAGTCGAACACGGTGTTCGGTGTGACCAGCGACGTGTAGTGGAGCCGAACGGTGCGCGCCTGGAACTCCTTGTTGGCACCGATCTCGACGCTGTACGAAGACTCCGGAAACCGGACGTGGGAACTCGTCCCGGCCCGATCGATCAGACGGATCTGATCGAGTCCGTCCAGTCGTTCCTGCACGGCGATGAAGTCCGCGAAGGCGGCGAAGTGCCGGATGTAGCGCTGGCCCGAGCCGGCTACGAGCGTCTGCCATGCGGACTCGGAGGGATCGTCATCAGGCGCGGTGACCAGGCGGGCATTCTTGTGGGTGTCGTTGGTCTTGATGACGAACCGGTCGCCCTGGTGATCGACGTGGTACTCGTGTCCGGTGCGGCGCGCCGAGACGACGCGCGGTTCCCGGAACGGCTCGGCCGCCGGGATCAGGTACACCTCGGCGGTCTCGTGATCGCTTGAGTGGATCACCACGTAGTCCTTCGACGCGGTCGCAGAAATACCGACGAAGAAGCGCGCGTCCGCTTCCTCGTAGACAACCTGGTCAGACGCTGCCGGCTCACCGATGGCGTGCCGGCGCACCTGAAACGCCCGCCCGTGCCTGTCCACGACGGTGTAGAAGAGCACCGAGTCGTCCGCGGCCCATACGATGCGGCCCTGGGCGTCGTGGATGACGTCGCCGAGCAGCTCCCCCGTGGCGAGGTCCTTGACGCGCAGCGTGAAGCGCTCGGCGACCGACGTGTCGGTGCTGTAGGCCAGCAGCCGGGCGTCGTTGGATACGGCAAGCGCGCCGAGCTGGAAAAAGGGGCCGCCGCTGGCCAGCGACGGCTCGTCGAGGATGATGCGTGCGGCATCGGTCGGCCCGAGCTCGGCGCCGGGGTCCCGCGCTGGCCAACGCGACCAGATGCGGTACTGGCCTCCCTCGAAACGGGCTTGGTAATAGAACGGACCATCCTGGAGCGGAACCTCCGCGTCATCCGGTTGTTCGCGGGCCTTGAGCTCCTGGTATATCGCCTCGACCAACGCGCGGCGCGGGGCCATGATCGTCTCGAAGTAGGAATTCTCGGCCTTCAGGTACGCGAGCACGTGCTCGTCTTCTACCTTCGGGAAGCGGTCATCCTTCAGCCAACGATACGGATCCCCCACGGTTATCCCGTGGACGGTGTAGGACGATGGTCGCGCTTCTGCTTCTGGCGGCCAGCTCAGACAAGTGGCTCCAATTCTTCTTGGCCGTACTTGGTGAGCAGCGAAGGAATTACGTACACCGTGTTTCCGCTCTTTGTCGCACGCAACTCCACGTGACCCTTGTCTACCATCTGGTCAAGCTGCTTTCTGGCTCGATCGAGCTTGCACTCGGCTTCCATGGCTACGTCGGCAGAGGATACCATACCGTCGTTCTTCCTTGCCGCAGAGAGAACCGCAATATCCAGATTCCTGACCTTCTTATTTGAGTTCTTTTTCTGCCTCTTTCTTGCTACATCCAGGCTCTCATAAACGGCTGATTTTACGCTAAAGTCCTTTAGGAGAAGGCGGCCAACACCGAGGACGCCTACAATAATCCCGCCCCACAGCAGCACTTTGCCAGCGACACCAATAAGGAACAGGAACAGGAAACTTCCGAAGACAGCTAGCAACACGATGCCGATCGTCTTCATACACAGCGATTGTGGGCAAAACACGCGAAAGCGGTCAAGGAGCGCCTCGTGCCGGCAAATGGGGCAGAGCGTATTCGGACGCCTCCGCAGTGCTGTCGGGGCATGATCAGGCAGTACCCGTCGGAGGGTCCATCGACTTGGAGCCCGGACCGGTCGACCTGTCCAGCGATCGGCGTCTCCGGCTCAGCTCTCGATCGCCAGGATCTCGCGGCCCAGGCGCATGGAGCGCGCGGCGTCGGCGACCGTGCACTCGGGCGGAGTCTCGCCGCGGACGATCGCGGCGAACAGGCGCAACTCGGGCGCGTAGCCCCAGCGCTCGAACTGCGAGGTCGCCGCGGTCGGCAGACTGCTCATCGCGTCCCAGCGAGCGACCGTGGACACGTCCGGGCCCGGGGCGCTGCCCCCGGTTGACGGCGCGGGCATCTCCGCCCTGCCCTCGTAGCTCTTGCCGGCGGTCAGGGTGACCTGCTCGAAGTCGCTGCAGCGCAGCATGCCGGTCTCCGACTGCCACTCGATGCAGCACCAGCGGCCCAGGATGTGCATGTGGTTGGAGGCCTCCAGGATGGCGATGCACGTCGCGCCGCCGCGGGCGCCGGCGCCGTCGAAAGTAGCCACGTAGTAGAAGCGGCCGCCCGCCTCCGCCTTGCGCACGTGGGGCCGGGACAGCCGGCCGGCGAGGTAGGCCAGCAGGTCGGCGGCGTGCACGACGTAGTGCTGGAGGAACTCGTCGCCGTCCTCGGCCCCGCCCAACCACCAGCGCACCGACACCATCCGCGGCGGCGCGAACTGCCCGCCGTCGATGAGCGAGCGCGCCCGCCGCACGCCGGCCGTGTAGCGGTAGTTGAAGCCCACCTGCACGTGCACGCCCGCAGCGGCCGCCGCCGCGGCCAGCTCCTCGGCCTGCCCGGCGGTGGGCGCCGGCGGCTTCTCCATCCACACCGGGTAGCCCATGGCGACCAGCTCGCGCCCGACCTCGAAGTGCCCCTCCGGTCCGGTGACCACCAGCACCGCCTCCAGGTCCTCCGCCTCGCACATCGCCCGGTAGTCGGTGTACACGGACTTCGCGCCGAAGCGGCGGGCGTAGCGCTCGGCGCGCTCGCGTTCCAGGTCGCAGGTGGCGACCAGCTCGATGCCGGCGAGCTGCAGCGACGGATAGATGCGCTCGCCGCCGTGGCGGCCGCAGCCGACGAACCCGACCCTTACCCGCTTGGACGACATGGAGCCGGAGGATACCCTCGATCGGCATGATCCGCCTTGGCAGCAAACTCGCCCCTCCGGGCTCCGAGCCCGCCGGCCCCGACCGCGGCATCGGCCGCTCGCACGCCATTCACGTCGAGGACCTCGACGCCTTCGCCCGCCTGCACCGCGAGAAGGGCTACCGCGCCGCCTACTGCCCGCCGGTGTCGATCGGAGATGCCGAGCGCCTGCGCGACATCCGCCGCGCCTTCGAGGCGCAGGACGTGCTGATCGCCGAGGTCGGCGCGTGGCACAACCCGCTGCACCCCGATCCGCGGGAGGCGGCGGCCGAGCGGCAGCGGCTGGCCGAGGGGCTGGCGGTGGCCGAGGAGGTAGGCGCGCGCTGCGCGATCAGCCTGATCGGCTCGCTGGTCACCGCGGACGCCAAGATCTGGCACGAGCGCAACATCGGCGACGAGGCCTTCGACGCCGCGGTCGAGGTGGCGCGCGCGATCATCGACGAGGTGCGCCCGCGCCGCGCGTCGCTGGTGTTCGAGATCTACCCGTTCAGCGTCAACGACACGCCGGCCAACATCCACCGCCTGCTCGACGCCGTCGACCGCGACCGCTTCGGCGCGCACATGGACCTGGTGAACCTGGTCAACTGCCCGCGCGCCTACTTCGGCAACGCCGCGATCCTGGCCGAGAGCCTGAGGCTGTTCGGCGACCGCATCGTCTCCGCCCACGCCAAGGACGTCGCCATGGCGCGCGGCGAGGGGCGGTCGATGAGCGCGGCGATCTCCGTGGTCCTGGAAGAGACGCGGCCCGGCCTGGGCGGCATCGACTACGCCGCCTATCTGCGCGGCCTGCATGGGCTGCCGCACACGGTGCCGCTGATGCTCGAGCACCTGGAGGACCAAATCGCCTACGACGCGGCGGCCGAGTACCTACGAGGCGTGGCCGCCGCGGAAGGGATCGACCTGGAGGCGTCCGGGTAGGTCGGGCGCGGGCGCGCGCTACGAACCGACGTCGATCCAGGTACGCTCGGCCGCCGAGCGCAGCACCGCGTCGCATACCACCTGCGTCCGCTGCGCGGCGGCGAAGTCCGGGCACGGCGTGGTGCCGTCCCCCAGGCCGCGCAGGAAGTCGGCCACCTGGTGGATGAAGGTGTGCTCGAAGCCGAGGGTCATGCCCGGCACCCACCAGTTGGCCATGTAGGGGTGGTCGCCGTCCCACACCTGGATGGTCCGCCAGCCGCGTACGTGGCCGTCGTCGCGGTGGTCGAAGTACTCCAGCAGGTGCGGATTCTCGAAGTTGAAGGCGAACGATCCCGCCTCGCCGTTGATCTCCAGGTAGTCCTCGTTCTTGCGCCCGCGCGCGTAGCGGGTGGCCTCGAAGGTGCCGAGGGAGCCGTTGGCGAAGCGCGCCAGAAACGCGGAGGCGTCGTCGATCTCGACCGGACGGCGTACGCCGGGCCGGTCCTGCAACTCGCGCTCGGTGACGAAGGTCTCCGTGACGGCCGCGACCGCGTCGATCGGCCCGTTCAGCCACATCGCCTGGTCGATCGAGTGGGCCAGCAGGTCGCCGGTGACGCCCGAGCCGGCGGTGGCGCGCTCCAGCCGCCAGAGCGCCGCGCCGCCCTGCGGCACTTCGGGGCTGATGGTCCAGTCCTGCAGCCAGCGCGAGCGCAGGTGATAGGGCCGGCCGATCCGCCCCTCGTCCACGAGTTGCCGGGCCAGCGCCATCGCCGGCACCCGCCGGTAGTTGAACCAGACCATGGTCGGCCGCCCGGCGGCCTCGGCCGCGGCCACCATCGCCGCCCCCTCCCCCGCGTCCATGGCCAGCGGCTTCTCGCACGCCACCATCTTGCCGGCGGCCAGCGCCGCCAGGGCGATCTCGCGATGCGAGCTGTTCGGCGTGCAGATGTCGACCAGGTCGACGTCCGACCGCTCCACGACGCGGCGCCAGTCAGTGTCCGTCTCCTGCCACCCCCAGCGCGCGGCGAAGGCATCCAGCGCCGCAGGCGTGCGCGCGGAGGCCACCCTCAGCACCGGCTCGAACGGCAGGTCGAAAAAGCGCCCGACCTGCCGGTAGGCGTTGGAGTGGGCACGGCCCATGAAGCCGTAGCCGATGATCGCGACGTTCAGCGGTTCGGGCATCGTCAGCTACCCATGCTCATCCAGAGCCTCGCTACGCGGCGGGAACCGCTGAGCTCTGCGCAATGACGCGTCCGACTTCCTCAGTCGTCGCGCCCAGGGCAAGAAACGAACGCACCAGGAAGTCCATCGACACCGTAGCGTCGGAAGCCTCCATCTTCGCGATCCGAGACTGGCTCGATCTCATTTGCTTCGCGAGCTCTTCCTGCGTGAGCCGCTGGGACAGCCGTCGCTCTTTGATGCCTCTAGCCAAAGCGAGTTTGATCTCTATGAGAGCCGACTCTTCTTCAGTGAGCCCCAGGAACTCCTTGGGCGTTCCGAGCTTCCACCCGGCTCGCTCAAGCTTCGCGGTCCTGGCTTCGTTCATCAGCTTCACCTCACTTCGTCATAGGTCCGCAGACGTGTCTTGCATGTCTCGATGACACTCTTCGGCGTCCTTTCGGTCTTCCAGACGCCCGTCCGACTGTTCACTCGGGCGCGGCCCGCCGCGCGGTGGCCCAGTAGCGGGGCAACAGGGCGTCGATGGAGTCGATCGAGGCCGCGAAAGTCACGTCGTCGATCCGCAGGCTCGAGGGGATCGCCTGCCGGTCCGCAAGCTCGCGGCTGGCGAGCTCCAGGGAGGCCGTCCACGGCGGCTCGATCACGAACGGCCTCACGGACGGCGGCCCGGCGACCACCTCGGCCACGGCCTCGCGGATCATGCGGCGCGCCTCCGTTGGCGCCACCGTGATCGACGACTCGTGCGCGACGTCCTCCTTGACCGCCAGAGTGCGCAGCTCCGTGCCCAACAGCGCCGTCGCCTCCTCGCAGGCGCGTCTGCCGCCGGTGACCAGCCACACCGGCACGTCATGGCTGCCGGCGATCAGGGCCATCATGCCGATCTCGCCCAGGGTGATGCCGTTGACGCTGAAGCGCTTCCAGGTGCCTGCGCTCATCGTATGGGCGAGCAGGCCGCCCGGCGTGCCGGCCATCGAGTGGTAGCCGAGCAGGATCACTCCGTCGAACGTCCCGTCCAGTCCGTCCAGCGGATTGGGGCGGCCGCGGCCCATCACGTAGCGCGCCCCTTCCGGCAGCCGCCCCGCGATGAAGTTGTCGCCGCTGCGATGGCCGTCGAGCACCAGCACGTCGCCGGCGCCGCCGTCCCGCGCCCCCAGCACGGCGGCGGCCACTTCGTCGCTGAGCAGGTGGCGCGAGCGCTCGAAGTCGGCGTCGCTGCCGTCGGGCGCCGGCCGGCACTCGTGCCAGCCGTTGACCCCCGCCACCCCCTCCATGTCGGTGATGACGTAGACCTTCTTCACGGAGTCCCTCCGCCATGGGACGGTGGGCGGTGAACGAAAACCGACATGATGGAGTGAGCAGGGACCATGGACCCGAAGCCGATCCTCGTGACGCTCACCGATAGCACCATGGTCAATCGGGAGATACTATACTCGGCGGGTTCGGAGACCCGTACTCATCCATGGTCGCCAATCGGACGTGAAGCTTCCTCATGCCCATCTGGCTCTGGTCGAACAGGACAAGATCGTCGGCTACTTGCTCAACGCGGATCACCGATACGGCGCGAGCAAGGCGCGCTATTTCACAGGATTGGGGTTTCGTCAGGACGCGTGGAGAGTGCTGGCCGCAGCGTTACGCGAACACGCTGAGCACAACGATGTGGTGCGAGTGAAGCACACGGGCTACGGCCCCCGCTATGAGGTCGATGGTATACTTCGCGGGCCCGAAAACCGGAGCGCGCACACTCGTACTATCTGGCAGGTAGACGAGGGGCACGTCGTGCCCCGCCTCATCACGGCTCATCCACAGGAGGCAGACGAATGATCAACGAACACGACTGCATCGTTCTGACTCAGGACATCCCGGACGAGGGCCTGCAATCGGGAGACGTAGGCACCGCCGTTCACGTGCATCGTGACGGGACAGCCTATGAAGTCGAGTTCATGACGCTCACCGGTGACACCGTCGCCGTGGCGACGGTGCTACCCTCACAGCTTCGGCCCGTGAGCAGGAAGGACCTCGCCCATGTCCGCGAGCTGGCGACTCATTAGGCCAGGATGAGGATGCAGCGCCCATGACCGAAGAACAACGCTACCTGTTCGACGCGTTCGGGTACTTCGTCGTGCCGGACGCCGTCACCGGCACGCAGATCGAGGAACTGCGAGCCACGTTGCGCGTGCCCTCCGAGCAACTCGATCCCGCCGGCCGGCCCGCCGGGCCCCTCCACTGGTCTCAGGCGTGGCGCGACCTGCTGGACCTGCCCGCGCTGAGCCCTATCCTGGAAGAGCTGATCGGCAACCACGAACGCCCCGTCGACGGCGATGCGTCCCTGCCGACGTTCCGCATCGACCACGTCAACGTCCACACCCACGTGCGGCAGGGGTTCCCCGGCGGCATGCTGCACGGCGGCTGGAAGACCGCGGGAGGCTCCCAGTTCTTCCGCTACCACGACGGCCGCTTCTTCAACGGCCTGGTCGCGGTCGCCTTCGAACTCCACGACACGAACGTGAACGGCGGCGGCTTCTGCTGCATCCCGGGCACGCACAAGGCCAACCTCCCGCTCCCGCCGCAGTGGCAGGACCTCAGCAAGGGCATCCACCCCAGCGTGCAGCGCGTACCGGCGCGGCCGGGCGACGCGATCGTGTTCACCGAGGCGCTCACCCACGGGACGCTGCCGTGGACGGCGAACGCCGAACGGCGGACCCTGTTCTACAAGTTCTCCCCGCACGGGACCTCGTGGAGCGGCGCCTACTTCGATCCCGACGACTTCCGCCACTACCCGGACATGGACGACCGCAAGATGGCGATCCTGGAAGCCCCGAACGCGCGCTACGCCACCCGCCCGACGCGCCCCGAGCCCCTGGCGCGGAACGTCGGCCGCTCGTGAGCGGCCGCCTCGCCTGAGTCCTGGGGAGACGCCCGATGAACGTCTGCATGATCGGCCACGGGATGATGGGCGTCTGGCACTCCGAAGCGCTGGCCGCGGAGTCCCGGCACGTCCTGGTGGGCCGCCGGCCGGAGCCGACGGCCGAGTTCGCGGCGCGCTACGGCTACCGCCGCTGGACCGTGGACCTGGAGGAGGCGCTTGCCGATCCCGCCGTGGACGCCGTCATCGTCGGCAACCCGAGCGAGCTGCACGCGCAGACGGCGCTGCGCTGCCTGGCGCACGGCAAGCCGACCCTCGTGGAGATCCCGATCGCGATGAGCTATCCGGAGTCGGAACGCGTGGTGCTGGAAGCCGAGCGCCGCGGGCTCCCGCTCGGCGTCGTCCACCCGATGCGCTTCCGCAGGGAGCGGGCGGAGCTGCGCGAGCGGCTGGCCGCGGGCAAGGAGCACATCCGCCACTTCCACGGCCGCTTCTTCATCCATCGCCTCAAGAACATCGGCGCGACCGGCTACCACCGGAGCTGGATCGACAACCTGCTGTGGCACCACACCACCCACCTGCTCGACCTGGGGCTGTGGATGCTGGCGGTCGAGGGCTCGCCGGTACGCTCCGTGCAGAGCTTCATGCCGGCCCCGGATCCCGGCACGGGCATCCCGATGGAGGTGGTCCTGCTGATCGAGACCGAGGCCGACCAGAGCCTGCTCTGCTCCGGCTCCTACTACTCGCGCGAGCGCCTGTACGACACCATGATCGTCACCGACCGCGACTCCTACCGCCTGCAGATCCTGGAGAACACCCTGACCACGGGCGCCGGCACGCGGCGCATAGAGACCGAGCAGGAGAACTGCGCCCGCTGCACGATCGACTTCGTCACCGCGCTGGCCGAGGGGCGCCCCCCCGCGGTGCCGGGCCGCTCGGTGCTGCCGACCATGCGCATCCTGCAGGACGTGCAGGACCGCTGGGACGCCGTGCACGGGCGCCGGTCCCTGCCGGGCCGGCCGCTGGACCCAAACGTGGAGGCGGAATGATGGCCGCGATCCTCGACCCTGAGCGTCCGATCGTCGATCCGCACCACCACCTATGGAGCGGCGACGGGCGCGGCCCCTACCTGCTGGACGACCTGTACGCCGACGTGCGCTGCGGCCATAACGTGGTGCAGACGATGTTCGTCGAGTGCCGGACCCACTACCGCCGTGGCGGCCCCGAGCACCTGCGGCCGGTCGGCCAGACCGAGTGGGTGGAAGCGATGGCGCGCGCGTCAGCGCACGGACCCGCCCCGGCGATCGCCGGCATCGTCGCCTTCGCCGACCTGACGCTGGGTCCGCGCCTGGAGGAGGTGCTGGACACGCATGCCGAGGCGGCCGGCGGCCGCCTGCGCGGGTTCCGCTACTCCCTGGCGCACGGGACGCACCGCGCGGGCACCGAGAACGCACCGGGGCCGGCCCCCGCCGGGCTGGCGGCGGAGGAGCCGTTCCGCGACGGCGTCCGCCTGCTCGGCCGGCGCGGGCTGACCTACGAGAGCTGGCACTTCCACTACCAGATGGACGAGTTCATCGCGCTGGCGCGAAGCGCCCCGGACACACTCATCATCCTCGACCACTTCGGCACGCCGCTCGGCGTCGGACCATGGCGCGGCCGGCGCGCGGAGGTCTTCGCGGAGTGGAAGGCGAGCATAGCGGAGGCTGCGGCCTGCCCGAACATGGCCGCCAAGCTGGGCGGCATGGCCATGTTCGACAACGGCTTCGGCTGGGACGAGCGCGCGGAGCCGGTGACCGCGGAGGAGTTCGCGGCGGCGCAGCGCGACTACTACCTGCACGCCATCGACTGCTTCGGCCCGGACCGCTGCATGTTCGAGAGCAACTTCCCGGTGGAGAAGGCGTCGGTCTCCTACGCGGTGCTCTACGACGCGTTCAAGCTCATGACCGCCGACTTCTCCGACGCCGACAAGGACGCCCTGTTCAGCGGCACGGCCCGCCGGATTTACCGCCTTCCGCCGGTCCGGCCGTAGCGACCGTCAGCCGGGGTTGACCGCCGAGTCGGGCTCCGTCGTCCGCGCGCCCGCGCCGCGCGGCTCGGCGCCCACGGCATGTTCCACCGCGGCGGCGAACGCCTCCACTTCCCGGGCCGAGGTCAGCCGCACGAAACGTATGTGCGACCAGCGCGGATCCGACAGGTACTTCAGCATCCCCCTCCGCTTGCGGGCGTGCTGGGTGACGATCCAGGCGAGCAGCGACTCGTGCTTCTTCCAGACCAGGAACTGCGGCCAGAACCGCTCGTAGTTCGTCCCCCACAGGAGCTCACGCGACCGCCAGCGCCGCCAGGTACGGCGCAGCACCCGCCTGAGCAGCATCGCCATCGGCAGATCCAGCCAGATCACGGCGTCGAGGCGGTCCCAGAACGCCCGTTGCGAGTGGCTCATGTAGGAGCCCGCGACCACCCACCGCTCCCCGCCGGTCGCCTCGCGCATCCGCCGGTCGAGCTCGCCGGGATCGGTGTCGTGGAGCGGGACCCAACCCGGCTGCCAGTTGAGCGCATCCAGCTCCACGAACCGCGCGTCCAGCGCCTCGGCCAAGCGCATGGCGAGCGTGGACTTCCCCGATGCGCTGTTGCCGACGACGTGGATGCGCCGGCCTATCGGCGAGACGGGTTCGGTGTCGTGCACGGCAGGGCGACGGAGTCTGCCCGCCCGCGCGCGGCGGCGCAACCCGGCCGCCGCGCGCGACCGGCTACCTGCCGAGCGTTGCCCGCAGGACGATGCAGGGCTTCCCCAGGTCGGAGCCGACGTAGTCGCCGCGGTGCGGAACGACTTCCGTGAAGCCCTGCCGCATCCAGAACCGAAGGGCCGGCACGTTGGCCAGGTAGACGCGTGCCAGGGCGAAGCGGAAGCCGCCGGCGGCCAGCTCCCGCTTGAGGCGGGCGATCACCGCCATGCCGACACCGCTCCGGCGGAACCGCGGCCGGATCGCCAGGATCGAGAGCCACGCGTCCCCCGCTTCGGGCACGTCCTCCATGAGATGGAGGTAGCCGGCCAGCTCGCCGGCAGGACCGGCGTGGATGCTCCGCATGCGGAAGCCGCGCTCCCGCGACGCGTCCGCTTCCGAGCGCGCCACCAGCTCGGCGATCTCGCCCTCCGGCACCGGGGCGAACGAAGGGTCGAGTCCGGCGGCATCGGCGCACTCCAGGAACGCCGCATGCAGCGCCGGCGTCTGCGCCGCCGTGACCGCCCGCACGGCGGTCTGCCCGTCCGACCAGACGAACGGCATCATGGCGCTACCCTGCCCCGTCAGACTCGCCGTGCAGCCAGCGAAGGCCACCCGGCCACCCGCGGTCGGCCATGGACAGGACGGCGCGCGTGTAGTCATTCACGCCGCTCACCGGGTAGTCGTACCGCGCCGCATCCTGGACATGGTAGTCGGCGACCCCGGCCGCCGTGAACTGCTCCGGGGTCGTGTACCACGCTTCCGGGCCTGCATGCCGCTTCACCAAGCCGTCATCGTTCATGAGCTGCCAAGTGGTCGCAGGAGCGCCGTCGACCGTGCGATAGACGACGCCGGAGCGCGAATCGACCGCACCCCATCTTCCTGAGCGATGAACCTCCACGATCACGTGTCCACTGTAGGCGGCCTGCAGATCGAAGAGATACACCATGCGGCACGGAAACCCCGCAATCTGATACAGCGCACATCCGACCCGGGCCACGTCCGCGCACCAGTCGGAGCCCCGTTCGATGATCTGTTCTTCCGTCCCGCCGAACCTCATCGCCGACAGTCCGCCGGCCGGGCTCCTGTCAGCCAACCCGCGTGTCAGACCCGCGATGGCGGCGATCCGCTCCTCGGAGTCGCCCGCGGGCGATCCAGCCTGGGCAAGGAAGCGCTCCAGCCCCGGACGGGTTCCGGCAACATTGGCGATCGACCGACCCGTGTAACTCTCATAAAGATAGCGAGCGCTCTCATCACAGAGTCGGATCATGTTCGCCATGGTCGCCCGATCGGCGCTTGCCGGCGCATGCGGGTCGTTGTCGAGCATGATCCGGTATGCCCTGCCGAACGCCTTCGGTCCGGTGAGTGCCGCGAGGTTCATCGTCCCATCCGCTGACGCAATCCTGGCTCAGTCCAGGTACGGCCGCGCCTGTGTGCGGAACATGCGCGCATAGAGGCCGTCGGCCTGCATGAGCGACGCGTGGTCGCCCCGTTCCACGACGCTACCCGCATCCATCACCACGATGTCGTCCACCAAGCGGGTCAGACCCAGGCGGTGGCTGACAACCAGCGCCGTGCGCCCCGCGATCCACGTCCGCACGCGCTCCCAGATGTCCCCCTCGGCGGCCGGATCCACCCCGTAGGTCGGCTCGTCCAGCACCACCAGCGCGGCGTCGGACCGGTAGAAGGCGCGCGCCAGCGCCAGCCGCTGCCACTCGCCTCCCGACAGATCCTGCCCGCCGGCGAGCTCCCTGGACAGCGGCGTCCGCCACCGCTCCGGCAGCCGTTCGATGCGCTCGCGGATGCCGCTCTGCCGCGCCGCGGCGCGCACCCCTTTCAGGTCGTGGCCGGGCGCGGCGGCGTTGCCGAACCAGACGTTGTCGAAGGCGCTCACCGGGAAGCGGCAATGGTCCTGCATGAGCGCGGAGACGTGCGCGCGCCATTCGTCGGCGGGAAACTCGGGCAGGGGCCGGCCGTTCCAGCGCACGGTGCCCGTGTCGGGGTCGTACAGGCGACAGGCCAGCTTGACGAGGGTGGTCTTGCCGGAACCGTTGGCGCCGACCAGGGCGACCGATCGACCGCGAGGGACGCTGAAGCTTACGCCACGCAAGGCGTCTTCCTGCGCGCCGGCGTAACGGAACGTCACGGCCTCGAACACCAGGCCTTCGGCCGATTCCGTTCGGACGGCGGCCGGCCGGTCGCGCAGGCCGTCGTCCAGGTCCAGCACGTCCTGGATGGCTCTGACCCGCAGACCCTGGGCATGGAGCTCGACGAGCGACGAGATCAACATGAAGAGGCCGTTTCGCAGGTGGAAGACCGATCCGATGTAGAGCGCCAGGTCGCCGGCGGACAGCGTTCCGTCCAGACCCTGCTCGACGATGAACAGGAACGCTCCGCCGACGCCGACGGCCGACAACAGCGACCACCGGACCACCGTGCGGCGGCCACGCGCCCGGAGGCGCAGGACTTCTCGCAGCGCGCCGTCGAACATCGCTTGCCAGCGCCCCAACAGCAGACCGCCGATGCCGAGAAGGCGCGTCTCTTTCGCGAAATCGAGCCCCCCGAGCATCCGCTCGTGGAAGTGCATGCGCTTTGCCGTCTCAGCCTGCGTTCGGGTGAGCGACCACTCGCGATCTGCGATCTGGTGTTGCACGTACATCGAGGGCGCGATTGCGGCGACCATGAGCAGCGGCACCCACCATGCCAGCGTGGCCGTCAGAGCCACCAGCGGCACCACGGTGAGCAGCCCGATGAGCACGTCGTTGAGCAGCTTGCCGAAGTAATCGATGCTGGGAACGGCCTCGACCGCCAGGTTCAGCCGGCTTGCGAATTCCGGGGTTTCGAACGGTCGGACGCCGCGCAACCTGCGCACGGCGCTCAGGATGAGGCGCTTCGTCCCACCGACGACCCTGTCGCGGAAGGTGCTGGTCTCGAACGACAGAATCTGCTGCATGGCGTCGAGCACCACGTTGAGCACCAGAAACGCCCCGACGGCCGCGGTCAGGACGCCTGGTGAGCGGAGGATCTCCGCCAGACCGATGCCGCGATCGGAACCGGCGATGCCGTCGATGAGCAGCTTCTGGATGAACAGCACGGCCGCCGGCGCCGCTCCCCCGACCACGTTCAGCAGCAACAGCCGCGTGAACCCGCCGGGCGCCTGCCGCATTGCCATCGCGAACCCGTGGGCAATGCTCTGCAGCCGCTGGTTCATGAATCGTCCCCGTCTCGATAGGGGCGTGCCTGCGTCTCGAACATTCGAGCGTACAGACCGCCGGCGTCCATGAGCGATGCGTGGTCGCCGCGTTCCTCGACGCGGCCGCCATCCATCACCACGATGTCGTCCACGAAGCGGGTCAGCCCCAGTCGGTGGCTGACGATCAGCGCCGTACGCCCCGCAATCCACGACCGGACACGCTCCCAGATGTCCCCCTCCGCGGCCGGATCCACCCCGTAGGTCGGCTCGTCCAGCACCACCAGAGCGGCCTCGGAGCGGAAGAAGGCGCGCGCCAGCGCCAGCCGCTGCCACTCCCCTCCCGACAGGTCCTGCCCACCCGTGAGCTCCTTGGCCAGTGGCGTCCGCCACCGCTCCGGCAGTCGTTCGATGCGGTCGCCGATGCCGCTCTGCCGCGCCGCAGCACGCACGCCGCTGAGGTCGTCATCGGGCGCGGTGGCGTCACCGAACCACACGTTGTCGAAGGCGCTCACCGGGAAGCGGCAGTGGTCCTGCATGAGCGCGGAGACGAGCGCACGCCACTCGTCGACCGGAAGCTCGGCCAACGGTCTGCCGTTCCAGCTCACGGTACCGGTGTCGGGGTCGTACAGCCGGCAGGCCAGCTTGACGAGGGTGGTCTTGCCTGAACCGTTGGCGCCGACCAGGGCGACCGATTGACCGGGTGGGACACTGAAGCTCACGCCACGCACGGCGTCTTGCTGCGCACCGGCGTAGCGGAAGGTGACGTCCTCGAACAACAGGCCTTCGGCCGACTCCGTTCGGACGGCGGCCGGCCGGTCGCGGAGGCCGTCGTCCATGTCCAGCACGTCCTGGATGGCTCTGACCCGCAGACCCGCCGCCTGGAGTTCGACGAGGCAGTGCAGGAAGCGCATCAGGCCGCGGCGCAGATAGAAGATCGACCCGATATAGAGCGCCAGATCGCCGGCGGACAGCGTCCCTTGCAGCCCCTGCTGCACGACGAACAGGAACGCTCCACCAACGCCGGCCGCCGACAGCAGCGACCAGAGCAACACCGTGCGCCGGCCCCTCGCCCGAACGCCAAGCACCTCGCGCAGCGCACGGTCGAACATCGTCTGCCACCGCCCCAACAGCAACCCGCCGATGGCGAGCAGGCGTGTCTCCTTGGCGTAGTCGGGAGCGGTGAGCATCCGTTCATGGGCGTCCATCCGCTTTGCGGTCTCCGCCTGCCCCTGTTTGAGCGACCATGAGCGGTCCTCGACCCGATTCTGGACCTGCATCGACGGAGTGACCGCCACGATGATCAGCAGCGGCACCCACCAGGTCAGCGTGGCCGTCAGCGCGGCTACGGGAACAACCGCGAGCAGCCCGACCATCAGGTAGTTGAGCGCGTTGCCGAAGTGATCGATGCTCGGGATGCTCTCCACCGCAAGGTTCAGGCGGCGTGCGAACGCCGGCGTTTCGAACGGGCGGATGCCGCGCAGCTTCCCGAGGCGTTCCAGGATGAGACGCTTCGTTCCGGCCAGGATCCGGTCGCGAAACGTGGTCTCCTCGAAGTCTACGAACTGCTCCACGAAGTCGAGGATCAGATCCAGTACCAGGAATCCCGCGATCGCCGCGGCCAGGAGGGACGGCGTGCGGAGGAGCGACATCAGCCCGGGATCGCCCGGGGAGCCGGCGATACCGTCGATGATCACCTTCTGGGTTAACAACACGGCCGCAGGCGCCGCTCCCCCGACCACGTTCAGCAGGAGGAGCCGCGTGAATGCGCCGGGAGCTTGGCGCACCGCCAGCACGAATCCCTGGGCAACGCTCCGCAGTCGTTCGTTCATGGCAATCTTGCGATTCGCTGACCGCTAGAAGCGTGGCCGAAAAGTCCGGTTGGGGTCGACAGTGACGGCGTCATGGAGTAAGCCAGGAGCCGGGAGGGGCGGTGGATGCTTGGTCGACGCGATCCGCAAGGTGACCTGTTTCGACCGGACAACGTGCTGCGGGGGCACGTAGGCGAGGATTCGTTCTACGGGTTGTTGGCGCAGCACGGCGGCGAGTGGTTTAGCGACGAGAGCTTCAGCGCGATCTATCGGGACGGCATGGGGCGTCCGAGCGTCTCGCCGTCGCAGTTGTGCGTGGCGTTGCTGTTGCAGAGCCACGATCGGGTCAGTGACGAGGAAGCGATCGCGCGTAGCGCCTACGACCTGCGCTGGAAGGTGGCGCTGGGGCTGGAACTGGACCAGAAGCTGTGCGCGAAGAGCACGCTGCAACGGTTTCGGGCGCAGTTGGTGCTGAACGAGGGAGCCGCACAGATCCTGGAGCAAGGGATCCAGACGTGCCGGCAGGCGGGTCTGCTGAAGAAGGGCAAGCTGTCGGTGGCGATAGACACGACGCCGATCCTGGGACGGGGAGCGGTGAAAGACACCTACAATCTGGTCTCGGACGCGATCCGGGAGGTGGTGCAGCAGGCGTGTGAGCTGCGGGGCTGGGAGCGGTCACAGATCGTGGAGCAAGAGGGGCTGAGCCGCCACTTTGCGGCGAGCTTCAAGGGCGCGGTCGAGATCGACTGGAGCGACGAAGCTCAGCGGCGGGCGCTGGTGGGGCAGTTGGTGGCCGATGCGCAGGTGGCGCTGCAGGTGGCCGCCCGTGCACTGGACGGCTCTGTGGCGCAGGGCGCCGAAACGCAGGCGCTGCGCAGCGCCCAACGGCTGCTCGGCGAGCTGTTGGCGCAGGACATCGAGGAGCACCCGGAGGATGGCGGGGAGCCGAAGATTCGCCAGGGTACGGCGCCGGACCGGGTGGTTTCGACCACGGATCCCGAGATGCGCCATGGGCGCAAGAGCCATGCGCAGCCGTTCACGGGGTACAAGGCGACGGTGGTGGCGGACACCGAGGATGGGGTGATCCTGGCCACCGACGTGCGAGCCGGCAACGTGGCCGACCGCCAGGATGCGCCGGCGTTGGTGGCCAGCGCCGCCGAGCGTAGCGGACAGCGCCTCGACGAAGTGCTTGGGGACACCGCGTACGGCGATCTGGAAACCCGCGATGAGATCGAGCATTTGGGCGCCGAGGTCTTGGCCAAGGCGGTGCCCGGCACCCGCGCCGGGAAGTTTGCTGCGAGTGACTTCGAGATTGACGAGCACCGAGGTGTCGCGCGCTGCCCGGCGGGAATAGAGTCCACGCACCGTCACCGCGTGGGTGGACAGGCTCCGCGTTCCAACTACCACTGGGCCGCTACCGATTGTGCCGGATGCCGGCTGCGCAGCCAGTGCACGACGGCACGGACATCAGGGCGGACGGTGGTGGTCACCGCGAACAGCACGCGGCTGTGGGGGCTGCGCGAGCAGCAGAAGACCGAGGCATTTCGCACGCGCTACCGCAAGCGCGTGGTGGTCGAGCACCGCATCGCTCGTCTGGTCCAGCTTGGCATTCGCCAAGCGAAGTATCGCGGGATGGCCAAGGTGTCGTTCCAAGTGGCGCTGGCAGCCACGGTCGCCAACCTGTTCAGGGCCGCGGCGTGCCGTGTGTCGGTCCCATGCACCGGCTGAGCCGTGGCCAAGCCCACGCCGGCTCCACCTGAACGGACAGTTCCAGATCTGCGGTCCGAGCGTCTCTGTCCTTGAACCAGCCAGACCTATTGGCCATCAATTGCCCGCTGTCGCCAGTCCCAGCGATCGCCCCGCCGCCGACTTCGACTTCCGATCATCGCCCTACGGCGCTCGACAGACCCCGCTTTCCGGCCGGGCTTCTAGGAGTCTGTCGGATTTGCCGCGCAAGCGGGAAGGCCGACAGACTCCGACGCGGAAGGCGGGGATGGGCCGAAAGCGGCGCCGAAGGCGACGGTTTCGGGGCGCTACAGTCCGCAGGCTTCCTCGGTCAGGTAGTCCCACTGGTGCACGAACGTTACGTCGTCGATGGCCAGCCGATGAGCGTGCGGCAGATCCTCCTCCCAGGTCATCTCGGTACCGCCGGTCCGGTGGGGAGGCTGGGCCAGCTTGCCCCAGCGGTTGCCGTTGTACCTCCGGAACAGGACCGTGCGGCCCTCGCGGTTCAGGTAAGCCAGAACCAACGTGTCGGCTTCGGTTGCAACCGGTTCGATTTCGAAGACGCGCATGCACGCGAACTCGCGTTCGTCGATACGGACGTCGAACAGGCCGCTCGCGAACATGCGGGGTGTGTCCGGAGCGCGTTCGAGCGTTCCGTCCGGCCGCTCGGTCAGGTAGTCCTTGTCCTCGATCCGCCGGTCAAGCGAGCCGAAGTTGTGCTCCCAGCTCTCGTCGAGGAATGTCTGTAGCTCCGTGGTGCCGTCGCCCTTTCGGGTGGACTCGTAAGCCACCCACTGCACCGCCGTGTCGTCCAGCCGGCCCCAGACCCTGGCGCGTCGATACTCCTCGTCCTGAGAATGGTTGAGCCGGACCAATCCGGTCCGGTCACCATACGCCTGTTCGTCGACCTCGATCTCCACGCACTCTCGTCCGTGGACGATCGCCGGGCGGCGGGCCACCATCGAGTTGACCTCGGTCAACTTCGGCGCCGAACCGTCGAGGGTCTGCTCGTATTCGGCCCACCGCACCCGTTCGCCGATTCCCGGCACGATGAACCACCATGCCAGCTCGCGAAGGTCGATGGAGAACGGCTGCCCGGTGCTCCTGGAGACCGTGATCTCCGGGCGACGGTCGGGAAACGGCAGCTTCGCGGCGGTCCTGTTGTCGACACGCATCGTAATACCCCTCCTCGTTCTGGTGATGCCCAGTTCTCTGCGAACGCGGTCGCGACCGTGGGACAGCCGCCGCTTGACCGTCCCCGGCGGACAGCGGTGACGGGCCGCTATCTCCGCAATGCTCATGCCGTCCAGGTAGAACGCCTGCAGCGCCCGCCGCTCCTGCTCGGGCACCGCCTCCAGGGCGTCGACCACGGCCTCCGCCGACCGGCGCCGGCGCGCGTCCGCGACGCCCATGCGGTTCACGGTCCGCGCAAGCTCCTCCGGCTCGACGATCCGCTCCCGCCGCTGCCTGGAACGCAGGTGGTCGCTGCAGCGGTTCCGCGCCACTTGGTAGAGCCACGTGCGCACGTTCTTCGGCTCCTGCACCCGCAACCCCGACCACGCCCGCATGAGCGTTTCCTGCAGCACGTCCTCGACCGCCTCGCGCGGTCCCAGTCGATCGCGGAGCAGCGCACTCAGCGGCCGCTCGTAGCGCCGGACCAGCGCGACGAAGGCGTTCTTGTCGCCGCTCCGGATGCTCCGGGCGAGATCCTGATCGGTGTGGTCGGTGTGATCCATGCGAGGTTTCATCGGTCCTGTCCGGCTTCATCTCACAGGGCGCGGTTCAAGGGCAAAAGGTTCACTCTTGGAGTGAGGTTCGCTACGCTCACTGCCCCGCGCGCGGCGAATCGGGGTAAGCTGCACCAGCCTGACTGGAGGAACCGCGCATGTCCGGACTGACCCAGCACCAGATCGACTTCTTCCGCGAGGAGGGCTACCTCCTCGTCGACGACGCCGTCGACCCGGCGGTGCTCCAGCCGTTCTGCGCCGAGCTCGAAGAGAACATCGACGCCTTCGCGCGGGCCGCCCTGGCCGACGGCCGGCTGTCCGACGCGCACGCGGACGAGCCGTTCGAGCGCCGGTTCCACGCGCTTGCGCTGCAGCTCGACGACCCGATCCCCCTGCTGGACCTGGGCCGCGGCAAGCAGCGCACGCCGGGGATGTTCAGGATCTATACCTGCCCCTCCCTCCTCGACATCGTCGAGTCCGTGATCGGGCCGGAGATCCTGGCCCATCCACAATTCAACGTCCGCGCCAAGCGGCCCCACCAGGACGAAGGGGTCGTGCCGTGGCACCAGGACCTGGGCTACCTGCAGCCCGACGCCGCGGAGACCTTCATGGTCAACCTCTGGATCCCGCTGGTCGACGCCACGCGGGAGAACGGCTGCATGGAGGTCATCGCCGGCAGCCACCGGGCGCCGCTGATCGGCCACGAGCGCGGCATGGGACCCGCGGGCAACTTCAAGGGCGTCGTCGACGAGCAGCTCCCCGACGGCGAGCACGTCCTCTGCCCGGTGCGCGTGGGCGGCGTACTGCTGACACAGCACAAGACCATGCACCGCTCGATACCCAACGTCTCGGACCACATCCGCTGGAGCCTCGACCTGCGCTACTCGCATCCCGACCATCCCACCGGCCGGCAGCAGGTGCCGGGGTTCATCGCGCGCAGCCGGAAAGACCCAGCGTCGGTCTGCCCTTCGGCCGAGGAGTGGGTCCGAATCTACGAATCCGCAAACGCGCCGGCCGGCACCTGAGCGTCCGGCCCGGCCGGCCTCGACCACATTCTTGAACCGCTCGACCGGCCCGATCCTACAGTGCAAGGATGAGAGAGAATATGGTAACCTGTGGGCCGGAGTTGGCGTAGCACGTCTATCCCAATCTCCGAGTGAGATACTGGAGTTAAGATGAAATTGACGGCAGTTTATGTGAAGGTTCCTGAAGGTTACATCGGGTTTGTGGAAGAACTACCGGGAGCAAACACGCAAGGAAAAACCTTGCAGGAAGCTCGCGACAATATCCTAGAAGCGATCGAAATGACGCTTGAGGCGAACCGCATCTTGGCCCAAGAGTCTCTAGACGACACTCAAGACGTGATTCGGGAGCCTGTCAACCTGCAGGCATGAAGAGGCGAGACCTCATTCGTCACCTTGAACAGAACGGCTGCCAACTACTCCGAGAAGGAAGCAACCACACCATTTTCGTCAACCGCAGAACTCGGAGAGCCTCGGCAGTGCCGAGACATCGTGAATTGAACAGATTCATCGCCCTCAAAATCTGTAGAGACCTGGAAATCGCGCCGCCATGATCATCGTGTGCCGAGCACGGCCTCAGCCGGCCTCCACGACCTTCTTGAGTTGCTTGAGCTGGACGCCGTCGGCGCTGCGGATCGCCCGCCGGATGAGTGGCGACATCACCAGGAGCAGCAGCCCGCGGAAGCGGCACTCGGCCACCAGCGTCACGCGGGTAGCGGCGTCACCGGCCGGCTGCAGTTCGTAGGTGTAGTCGGCGGTCACGCCGCCCTGAACCGACCGCAGCACGATCGAGCGCCCCGCATCGCAGCGGGCGATGACCGACGTCCGCTCCGCGTTCCGGGCATGGAAGCGGATCTCCGTGCCCGCCGCGGTCTCGCCCTGAGCCTCCATCCGGTCGACGCCGGGCATCCACCGGTGGGCGTTGCTCCAGTCGGTGAGGGCCTCCCACACCTCTCCTGCCGGTCTCTCGATCGTCTCCGCGACCGCAAACGTCGGTGCCATCCATTCCTCCTTTCACGCCCACCGTACGCGCGCCGCCGAGTCCCGTATTGTATGGACTTCACCGGCTCACCGTTCGGGGACGAATCCCACCGCATCGTCGATTTCGTCCGCGCTGAAGGCAGCGCGCTGGGCCGCGAGGTACCGCGACGGAGGCACGCCGGTGTGGCGCTTGAAGTCCCGGATCAGGTGCGATTGGTCGAACCAGCCGAGTTCGGCGGCACGGTCCGACCAATCGATCTCTCCACGCACGTCGATGCCGGCCAGCAGGCGCCGCATCCGCAGCAGCCGCGCCAGAGCGCGGGGGCTGAGCCCGACGATTCGACCGAGCTCGCGGTCCAGATGTCCATGGGAGACGCCGAGCTCGACGGCGATGTCGGCGATCGGCCGCCTCGGCTCGGATTCCAGCATCGCCACCGCCTGCTCACAGCGATCGAGACCCGCGACCTCGCCCTGGTTGGCCGCGAGATGGTCCGCCACGAAGTCGAGCATCTCCTCCGGGCGCGTGCACGCGAGCAGACCGGCCCTGAGGTCAGCCGCGGCCGGCCACGCTGATTCCAGGTCGATGGTGCGGCCGCGGATCGTCGATGGACGGACCCCGAACAGCGCCTCGCAACCGATGGGGGTCGACACGATGCCCACCGCGAACGTCTCCCCGGTCGGCTCGTTGATCACCGGGCGGTCGTGAGGTCCGATCAGAAACCCGCGATCGGCTCGCAGCCTCGGGCCGTCGCCGTCGTTCGGCGTCTGGAGGATCGGATCGCCCAACACGAAGACCGCCACCGAGGATCCGGTCGGCGCGATCTTCTCGCGGGTGTAGGTGATCTGGCCTCTCGCGTACCAGATCGATTCGACCAGGCGGCCGAGCGGGTGTGCCGGCCGATGGCTGCGGAAGTCGAACTCGCATGGCCCAGTGTCCGCCGGCGGAGGTCCGGCATTCTCGGCCTCGGATCGATGCAATGCGTTCCCTTTCAAGATCATCGGCGGCGCCGCTCTCCGATTCGCGTCCCGACACGGACGAGCATCCCGGCCATCCGTGCCGGATCGTTCAGCGGGTGGAAGTGACTCGACTCATGCCGCTCGGTAACCCATCCCCTCGCCGCGGCGATGTCGAACGAATCCTGGTACTGCCCGGTGAGAAGCACGTATCCGTGATCTCGCTCCGCCGCTCCGACCCCAATCGGTATCGGCTCTTCATAGACGCAGAGCGGCGTAGGCCGCAATTCCTCGACGAAGCGCCTGCGGACATCCGCGCACACAAGGGTGGACTGCAAGTCCGCCTCGCTCCAGAGAACCGGCAGCATGCCGGATGTCGCCTCTGCTCGAAACGCAGCGAGCGCCTCCGGGGGAAACTGATCGAAACGGCTCTTCCCCTGTTCGGGCAGATCGCAGTCCACGAAGATCATGGCTGGCGAAAGAGCCATGTCCACGCGCAGCGCCGCAAGCAAGGCACCGGCTCCACTGTGCGCCACCAGGAACACATCCGGATCCGACACGTCCGGAAGCTGGTCCGCGATCTGATCGACGTGCAGCCGGACATAGCTTCCGGCATGGTCCGCCGGGCTGGTGATCCGCGGCGTGATCGCAGCGCAGCCGGTCGATGTCAACGCTGCCGCCGTCGGCTTCCAGAACAGCGGTCCGACCAGAGGGCTGTGAATCAGTATGAAGGTCATCTCATGGATGCCACGCGTATCGCGTCAAGCTCGTCGGCTGAGAAAGCGCCGGCGTCGTACAGGTTCAGGTACTCCTGCGAGACGCTCTGACCGAAGATCATGGGATCGTCCGTATTGAGCGTCACGTCGACACCGTGGTCGACGAGCACGCGCACGGGATGTGATGTGAGGCTGGACACGGGCGCAATCTCCCGCGTGATCGGCTCGATCGAGATCATGACGTCTCCGCCCGGATGACGCGCTCAAGGCGCTGCACGACCTGCCTCATCTCGTCCTCCGGAACGGCAGCGTACCCGAGGTGCAGGCCCGGGCGCGCGCCCGGGCCCAGCCAGTAGGGGGAGAGGGGCCGCAGGGCGAGGCCGGCGCGGCGGCCGGCTTCGGCGACGGCGCGGTCGTCCACGCCATCGGCAAGCCACCCTGCGACCTGCATGCCCGAGTCGGTCGGCGCGGGCTCAATCGTTCCGGAAAGATGCTCGCGCACCAGCTTGAACATCAGGGCCTGGCGCTGCGCGTAGCGATTCCGCATCCGCCGGACGTGGGCGCCGTAGTGACCGGCGTCGATGAACTCCGCGAGCGCGCCCTGCACCGGCTGCGGCGCCGTCTGTCCCGTGTTCCGGACCGCGTTGGCGAAGGCAGCTTGCTGGCCTTCCGGGACGATGAGGTAGCCCACCCGCAGCGCGGGGAGCATCGTCTTCGCGAAGGTGCCGACGTAGACCACCCGGCCGTGGCGGTCGAGCCCCTGTACGGAGGCGATCGGCCGGCCGCGGTAGCGGTACTCGCTGTCGTAGTCGTCCTCGATCACGAAGGCGCCGGCGCGTTCCGCCCAGTCGAGCAGCAGCAGGCGGCGCTCCAACACCAGGGTCGACCCCATGGGGTACTGGCACGAAGGCGTGATATAGGCCAATCGAGCGCCGGGGCAGCGCTCCTCGCCGACCTCGACGTCCATTCCCTGCGCATCGACCGGTACCGGTTCGATCAGAGCGCCCGCGGCGACCAGCGCCGCCCGCGCGCCGAGGTAACCCGGCTCCTCCAGCCATGCCCGATCCCCGGGATCGAGGAGCAGACGCGCGGTCAGGTCGAGGGCGGCCTGGGCGCCGGTCACGACGATAACCCGTTCCGGGGAGCACTCCACGCCGCGCGCCGCCGCGACGTAGCCGGCGATGGCGGAGCGCAGCCGCGGGTCGCCGGCGGCGTCGGCGTATCCGAGCCGTTCCATCTCCGACGAGCGCGCGTGGCGGGCCACGATCCGCGCCCACGTGCGATGCGGGAACGCCGCGATGTCGGGCAGTCCGGTCTGGAACGCGCCGTGGGCAAACGATCCCCGCGGCACGCCGGACAGCACCCCGCCCCGCTCGGAGAGAGCGCCAGGCCCGGTGGCGGTTGACGAATCCGAACGCCCGCCGGCGTCCTGCCGATTGCGCGGCAGCGACCGGCGGATCACCTGGGCGTCCACCTCCGCGACGCAGGTGCCGGCGCCGACCCGGGAGGAGACGAAGCCCTCGTCGGCAAGCTGATCGAAGACGGCGATCACGGTGTTCCGCGCGACACCCAACTCGCTCGCCGCCGCCCGGGTCGAGGGGAGTCGCGTGCCCGGCTCGAGCCGCCCGGACAGGATGGCCGCCCGCAGGTTCCGGTAGATCTGCCGATACAGCGGCTCCCCAGAGGCGCGGTCGGGCGCGACATCCGGGGGCAACTGGTGGATGTCTCTCATGGGCACAAATGGTTCTATAAGATAGACGATATTGGATCTTTTCCTGGTATCAAAAGCGATGGTATCTGACAGGCACCTTGCTTGTGGAGAGCTGCCTGCAGGGATGCGAGGAGGTGCCCGTGAACGACGCAGCCGAGATCTACGCCCCCACCGAGCGCAGCCGCGTGCGCCGGAGTCCGAAGCGCGCCTCGTACGACCGCGACACCGTGCACGCGATCATCGACCAGGCACTCGTCTGCCACGTCGGCTTCGTCGCCGGCGACGCGCCACGGGTCCTGCCCACGGCGATCGCACGCATCGGCGAGTGCGTGTACGTGCACGGCAACCGCGACAGCACGATGCTGCGGGCGCTCGCGAGCGGCGCGCCGGCGTGCATCACCATCACCCATCTGGACGGACTGGTCGTGGCCCGCTCCGCGTTCCACTCGTCCATGAACTACCGCTCCGTGGTCATCCACGCGCACGGGCGCGCCGTCCACGGCGCGCGCAAGCGCCGCGCCCTCGACGCTCTGGTCGAGAGCCTGATCCCGGGACGCACCGGCGATGTGCGCCCGCCGACCGCCGAGGAGCTGGCCATCACCTCCGTAATCGAGTTCCGGCTGGAGGAGGTGTCCGCCAAGACGCGCTCCGGACCGCCGGTCGACAGCAAGGCCGACTACCTCCTGCCCTTCTGGGGAGGAATCGTGCCGCTGCGCACGGTCGCTGGCGCGCCCGCAAGCGACGATGCGGCGGTCCGCGCGCGGATCGCGCCGCCGCCGTACCTGGTCGGGGAACATGCCAACGGGGGCCGCTGACGGCGAGGGCCCGTGCGCGGCGGCTTGCCCACCTGGCCGACATCCTCGGCGCGCCCTGATGCGTGGACACTGCGCGCCTCCTCCGCTACGGTGCGGGACCGCGACCGAGCCGCGGGGAGGGGTTGCCGTGAAACTTGGATTCGTCACGTACCAGATCGGTGCCGAGTGGGACGTTCCCACGCTCATCAGCATGTGCAACGCCACAGGCATGTCCGGCGTCGAGCTCCGCACCACCCACGCGCACGGCGTGGAGGTGGAGCTGAGCGCGGCCGAGCGAGCGGAGGTACGGCAGAGGTTCGCCGATGGCGGCGTGGAGATCGCCGGCTTGGGCAGCGCCTTCGAGTACCATGCCGTCGATCCGGCGGTCGTGCGCGAGAACATCGACGGCACCATCGCCTATGCGCAGCTCGCCGCCGACCTGGGCTGTCCCGGAATCAAGGTGCGGCCCAACGGCCTGCAGACCGAGGCGGGCATTCCCGAGGAGAAGACCCTGGAGCAGATCGGGCTGGCCGTCCGCGAGTGCGCGCAAGCGGCCGCTGACCTGGGCGTCGCGGTCCGGGTCGAGGTGCACGGCCGCGAGACGCAGGAGCCGCACCGGATGCGCACCATCATCGACCACGCCGACCACGACAACGCCTATCTCTGCTGGAACTCGAACCCGGGCGAGCCCGTGAACGGCTCCATCGACGAAGCCTACGGGCTGCTGCGCCACAAGATCGGACTCGTGCACATCAACGAGCTGCACACCGACTACCCGTGGCGCGACCTGTTCGCGAAGCTCCAGCGCGACGGCTACACCGGCTACACGCTCGCCGAGATCCAGGGCAACGCCGACGGGGAGCGCCTGCTCCGCTACTACCGAGCGCTCTGGGAGGCGTACCAGCCCCCGGCTACCGCCTGATCGTCTCCGCACGCACCGTGCCGGCGTAGAACTTGTAGCGCTGGTGCTGCCGCAGCCCCAGCTCTTCGTAAAACCTCGCCGCGGGCGTCGTCTTGTTGGCGATCAGGGAGATGGAGGCCCGCGTGCCTCCGAGCGAGTCGAGCAGGTGACGGATGAGTCCGCGACCGCGCCCTGACCGCCTCCGATCGGCCCGCACGAACAGTTCCTGGATGTAGTAGTTGACGCGGTTCCGCCAGGGGTAGCAGTAGCCGAACATCGCTCCGGTCACCTCCTCGCCGTCGAGCACCAGCAGGCAGTGCTCGGGGTCGAACCGCCAGAACCGTTCGAGATAGGTGAGCGCCTGTGCAGCACTCCAGGACTCCCGGTACGGCGGCTCGGCGAACACCTCGCGGAACAGCCGCGCGCAGTCCTCCAGGTCCTCGCGCGCGATGGGACGTATCACCGGGTCATGGGACGTCAGGCGACCGAGTCCCTCGCTGCCGCAAGGGCGGCATAGCAGCGTTCCGCCGCATCCCAGGGATCGTAGTCGGGACGCTTCCAGATCATGGCGCTCACCTCGGCGGTCACCGCGATGTCCGTGCGGTGCCCAACCACCAGGCGGAAGTACTCGCCCAGGTCCAGGCTCCCCTCGCCGGGAAGCTGAAAGACGACGTTGCCGTCGACGTCGAGGTACCCGTCCTTGACGTGGATGTGCACGGCGTGCGGCAGGCACAGATCGACACTGTGGCGGAGATCCATCCCCTGCACGTGGAAGTGGCTGATGTCGAAGTTGATGCGCAGCGCCGGATGATCGGTCCGCTCCATGAGCCAGACCGCCTTCTCCGGAGCGTCCAGGGCGCCGCCCACGTGCGGCTCGGCCGCAAGGATCACGCCGTGATCGCGGGCGATGTCTGCAAGCTCCAGCAGCGAGGCCGCGATCCGCTCCCGCCCTCCGTCCCATGGGGGGCTCGAGCCCGCGGGCGGCGAGCTGAACACCGCCGGCCCGTCGTCCAGCCACAGGTCGCGGGCCAGGCCGCAGATGGCCCGGAACCGCTCCAGCATCGCCGGCCGGCCGGCGCCCTCCTCGGCGAGCGGCAGGAGCGCCATCACCGCCGACAGGTCGAAGCCCAGGTCGCGAATGGTGCCTGCGAGCCGCTTGCGGTCCTCGCGGTCCATCAGGTCCGGCGCGGTCGCCCAGCCCTCCTCGCCCATGATCTCGACCGACTCGTAGCCGAGCGCGCGCAGCCGTGGCAGCGCCTCGTACAAGTCCAGCTTCTGCATGGCGTAGGTGCCGTATCCCAGCTTCATCTGACTGCTCATGCCGCCTCCTCCATGCGCGTGCGCTCCGCGTGCAGCAGCGCCATCCAGTGCTGCATGTAGCGGCCGTGGTCGTGCCACGTGCGGCCGGACACCAGGTTGCCGTCGACCGCCCACGGCTCCTCGGAATAGATCCCGCCGCACACTTCCAGGTCGAACCGGCACTTGGGCACGCACGCCATCGTCCGCCCCTTCACCACCCCGGCGTAGGCCGGGATCTCCACGCCGTGGCAGACCGAGGCCACCGGCTTGTCGCGCTCGAAGAAGTGGCGGGTGATCCGCACCAGATCCGGTTCGTAGCGGATGTACTCGGGCGCGCGCCCGCCGGAGAAGAAGAGCCCGACGTAGTCCTCGGGCCGCACGTCGGCGAAGGCCACCTCCGCCTGGATGGTGTAGCCCTCGTACTCGCGCGTGATCTCCCAGCCGCTCTGCGGGATCTCGTGCAGCACCATCTGGTAGCGCCGCCGCTCCGGGCCGGCGACCACCGGCCGGAACCCCTCCTCCTGCACGCGCAGGAACGGATAGAGCGTGTCCACCGTCTCGGTGGCGTCGCCGACGATGATCAGCACGCCGTCTGCCTCTGTTGCCATACGAGCCTCCTCCGCGCTCTTCGAAGCCCAAGCGTACTTCGGCGCCGAAGCGGATGGCGAGCGTGCCCCGCGGGCGGTAGACGGTCCGCGCGCCGCAGCCTATCGTCGGCGGGCGCACCACCACCCGATATGAATATCCTTATCACCGGCATCACCGGCCGCATCGGCGCCAACATCGCCCGCCATTTCCTTGCACACGGGCACGCAGTGCGCGGCTTCGTCTGGCCGGAGGACCGCCAGAGCGCCAAGCTGCGGCAGCTCGGCGCGGAGATCTTCGAGGGCGACCTGGCCCGCTCCGCGGACGTGAACGCCGCGATCGCCGGGCAGGAGGTGATCCTGCACCTGGGCGCCGCCTTTCAGGCCGGCGGCCCGTTCACGCCGGAGCAGTATATCGACACCAACGTCAAGGGCACCTTCAACGTGCTTCAGGCCGCCTCCGGCCTGGGTTCCTCGCTCCGGCACGTGATCGTCTCAAGCACCGACGCGACCATGGACAAGTACCCGGAGGACGGCATCGAGAAGCCGATCGGCATCGACACGCTGCCGCTGGACACCACCGGCTGGTACGGGTACAGCAAGATCCTCACCGAGCATCTGGTGGACCGCTACGTCCGGGACGAAGGCATGCCGGCGACCGTGTTCCGCTACAGCTTCGCCTTCGGCGCCGGCGAGATGCTCACCTTCCCGCAGTTCCACCTGCGGACCTTCATCGATCAACTCGAAGCGAGCTCCGATCCTGACGCGCCGGAGGTGCTCGCGGCCATGCGCGCGGCCTATGCCGGCGAGCCCCACCTGATCGTCGCCCGCGACCGCCACGGACGGCCGTGGAAGAAGCACACGGTGGAGGTGCGGGACATCGTGCACGCCTACGAGCGCGCCACGGGCAACGCGAACACGTTCGGCAAGGTCTACCAGCTCGGCTCGGGCCGGCCGATCACCTGGGACACCGTCGTCCCCTACCTGGCCGAGCGGCTCGGCGCCCCCTGCTCGACCTTCGACCTGCCGGTCACGCCGACCTACTACGAGCACGACCTGTCGGCGGCTCGCCGGGACTTCGGCTACGACCCGCCGTTCTCGTACCGGCAGATGATCGACGACGCGGTGCGCTTCGCCCGCGACGGCGCCAGCGACATCATCGCCACGAAGCTCTGAGCCCGCTCCTCACGCTGGTCCCGGCGCTGGAGATCCAGCGCGGGCTCTACGACCTGCCGCACGGCGCGCAGCGCTTTCGCGCCTACCTGGACGCGATGACCGGCGGGCGCGGCGACCTGAAGCTGCCACTGCCGCTGTTCAACCCGATGGGCAAGGGCCACGTCGCCGCCATGCTCGACCGGCTCATCGGCGCCCGTGCCGAGGACACGGCGCGCGAGGCGCTGGCGCGGGTGGCGGACCGGCTGTCCGAGGACGCGCTCGGGGGCGCGGCACGGGTCGCGCTGGTGGTGGCCGACGACTCGGGCGGCGGCTGGACCGACCGATTCCTGTCGGACGAGCAGGTCCGCTTCCAGGGCCGGGCGCTCCGCAAGCGAGGCTGGGCCGTCGCTGTCCTCTGGACGGGGGATCCGCCCCACGCGCACGCCCCGGAACGGATCGAGGCCGCCACGGTCGAGGCGGTGTATCGACTCGCCTATCAGCGCAGGCACGGCGAGCCGCGGCTGCTGCGCGACCGCCTGCTGCAGGAAGGGCTGGCGGCACGCTTCGGCGGGACGCCCGAGCACCGGCTGGCCGATTCCGCAACGGCGCTCACGGCGAAGGTGGTGGGCAGGCACCTCGACGCCGACCGGTTCGACACCTGCTTCGCGTGCCTCTACGGCGACGATGGCGCCCGCCGGGCAGGATACGATCCGCTCGGACTCCCGCCCTGGGCCGGCTTCGGTTTCGGCGCCGAAGCGGTGACCAGCGCCGGCTGCGATCCCCTACACGCGCTCTCGACCGGTCCAGCTACGGCGGTGCCGCTGCTCCGCGGCCAGCCCGAAGACACGGACTGAACGGGCGCCGGGCCGACCGCAGGTCAGTCCTGCTCGGCCTTCTGGATGAACTTCTGCTTGGCGAAGTCGCTCACGCCTTCGGCGGCCTTGGCCGCCTGCTCCCACTCGCCCCGCTTCTCGTGGTAGTGCATGGCCTTGTACGGCTCGGAGTCCTCCGCCAACTCGCCCGTGGTGCCGATGTTCGGCGAGGCGAACGTGTGGGTGGAGTAGTCGCGCGGCGCCTCGGCGCCGCAGTCCGGGCACGGTGTCCGGGCGGCGTCCGGGCTGTCCGAGCTGAACAGCAGCTTCTCGAACAGCCGCTCGCAGGTCCTGCATCGATAGACGTATACCGGCATGGGTCTGGTTCAGAACGCGAACGCACGATAGCACACCAGGAGCGGTTCTGACGGCGTCCCGCTGATCGGGTTCGTATTGAAGCAGCAGCGACACGCGTGCGTTGTCAACGACAGAAGACGCGCCGATTCCTGCGAATGACGGGTCACGGTGACGCGGGGCCCGCTGACCGGTAGGATCCCGTCACGGAGCGGGAGGCGCGCAGGAGAGGTGTACGTGAACGCGGACTCGATAGCGATCGTCGTAGCGATCATCGCAGCGGCAATCGCCCTGGGCACCACCAACCTCGCCTCGATACGCGGCGTTCGCCGCGAAGTAAGCGGCCTGCGCAATGAATTGAGAGCCGTGGAGGGCGGGTTGCGCAGCGACATGAAGGCCATGGAAGACGGACTCCGCAGCGACATGAAGGCCATGGAAGGCAGGCTTCGGGACGAGATGCACGTCGGTTTCAAGGAGCTCACTTCCCGGGTCATCAACGTCGGCGACCGGCTCTCCAAGGTCGAGGGGATCATCGAGGGGATGTTCTGGGGCGCGCGCAACCAGCCGGCGGACAGGCCGGGGGAAGGAGCCGCGTAACAGCGCGTCGGCGCTGACCCCAACTCACCCGCGCGCTCGTCCTCACGCTCCCGAGACGGAGGGCTCCTTGGTCGCCAAGCGATACCAGACGTGGTCGAAGTTCGGGCCTGACACGAAACCGGTCACATGAGTGCGCCGCGCGATCTGGTCGGTCTGCTGGAACATGACCACGTAGGGTCCCTCGGCCTGCAGGCGCCGCTGCAGGTCGAAGTAGAGCAACTTGCGCCGCTCCGGGTCGAGCTCGTCACGCGCCTCGACCACCGCCGCGTTCACGTCGTCCCGCGCCCACGCGTTGCGCCACGCAAGCACGCCGGTGAGTCCGGCCTCCGGGCGATTGTCCGGGTTGCGCGCGAACGCGTCGGCATTGGCGTGCGGGTCGACGTAGTCGGGCGACCAGGGGGCGAGGATCAGCTCGTGCTCCCGTGCCCGGTACCGCGGCCAGAGCTCCGCGCCCTCTTGTGTCACGACCTGCGCCTGGACGCCGATCCGGGCCAGCGTCTGCCGGACCGCCTCCGCGATCGCCGGGTACGGCGGGCTGTCGAGCGTGTCGAGCCGCACCGCCAAGCCGCCGCCGTGCCCCGCCTGCGCGAGTAGCGACGAGGCTCGCGGGAGGTCGAGCCGGTACGGCGTCTCCGTGTAGGCCGCCCACAGCCCCCGCGGCCAGAACGCCTGGTGGACGATGAACTGGCCGGCCAGGAAGGACTCCACCATGCCGTGGTAGTCGACCGCGTGCCGCAGCGCGTGCACCACCCGGTCGTCGCCGAGGATCGGATGCGAGGCGTTCGCCGCCAGGTACACGACCACGCCCTTCGGATGGTCGTCGACGGCGACCTCGACGTTGCCGGCAAGGGCGGCGACCAGCTCGGGCGTGAGATCGCACGCCACGTCGACCTCGCCTGCCTCCAGCAGCCGCCGCTGCGCCCGCGGCTCGCTCACGTGGCGAAGGACCACGCGCTGCACACCGGGCGGGCCGCGACGGTGGCCGGGGTTCGCTTCCAGGACCACGGCATCCCCGGCCTTCCAACTCGAGACCCGGAACGGACCGGAGCCGGCGCTGTTGGTCTGCAGCCAGCCGCTGCCCAGGTCTCCGTCCCGCTCGTGTGCCAGGACGAGCTCCCGGTCGACCACCGAGGCCACGCCGGCGGACAGCGCATTGAGGACCAGACCGGGCGAGAAGCCTTCCGCGATGGTGATGCGGACGCGACGGTCGTCGACCACTTCGATGAGCTCGCCGACGTTGTCCGCGTTCCAGCCGAACTGGGTGACGATGAACGACGGCGACCGGTCGAGGAGCACCGCGCGCTCCAGCGAGAACTCCACGTCCTCCGGGCGCACCGGGTTGCCGGAATGGAACGTGAGTCCGTCGCGGATACGGAAGGTGACGGTCCTGCCGTCGTCGCTCACCGCATGGCTCTCGGCGACGCCGCCGGTCAGCACGGTCGGATCCTCCGGCTCGAACGTCATGATGCGGTCGTAGACGTTGGCGAGCAGCTCGCCCGTGGTGAGCTCGAATGCCTCCGCGGGATCCAACGTGATGATGTCCGAGATGTCCTTCGCCATCACCAGGGCGTCCGCCGGCATCTCGGCCTGTGCAGGAACGGCGGCCAGGGCAAGTAATCCCAGCAGGACCATACAGGGGCCCGCGAAGCGGTATCCGGACGGGTGCAAGGCTCCTCTGGAGCCCTCGCGTTCCAGCCGGCCCTTCGACCGGCCTCGTACTTCGACGCGGTCCCAGATAACGTGATCGCCCACCAATGACTCGGCGATCAACACTCCTCTCCACTTCATGTACTCACTGCTGGCTTGATCCGGGACGGCTCAGTCTTCGATGAGACGTTTCCCCATGCTCACGACATCGTCCTCCGAGTAGCCGATCGACCGGTAGAAGGAGACGACGTCCGCATTCGATCGCCTGATCTGCAGATTGACCTTGGGACAACCCATCTCCCGCAAACGCGCCTCTGCCTCACTCATCAGGGTGCGCCCGAGGCCCCGCTTCCGGCAGTCCGCCGCGACGGCCAGGTAGTTGACCCAGCCGCGATGGCCCTCATACCCCACCATCATCGTCGCCACCAGCCGGCCATCCAGCGATCCGACCAGGAACAGGTCTCGCTGGACACCCAGCTTGCGGCGGATGTCCTTCACCGGGTCGTTCCACGGCCTGACCAGCCCGCACGCCCGCCACAGGGCCACCACGGCGTCCTGATCGGACTCCCGGTATGGGCGGATCTCCATTTCATTTACCTCTCGCCGGTGCATCCGGACGACTCAGGACCACTCAAGCGCCCTGCTCGTCGGTCGCCGGCATCCACGACTCCACGTAGTCGTCTCCCAGCCTCAGTCGCGTCAGATACAGCACCTGGCCCGTGTGGAGCTCAAGGTGGCACATGGTCTCGTAGATCGCATCCAGGGTCATGGTGTCGAATCCCTGGATTCTCCTGGGTGCGAGAAGATCGGAGACGCCGATACCAGAGTAGACTTCCCTTACTCGATCGAGAACGCCGTTGAACTCGGCCTGGAGTTCATCCTTGGGGACTCGCTCCAGGACGTGAAATTCACTGGGACGATCCCGCACATCCGGCTCGCCGCCCATCGCCGAGATCGCCCATTGGCGCAGATTGCCCATCAAGTGCTGGATGATCACGCCGATCGCATTGCAGCCAACTCGCGGCGCCCACCATACATCCTCGGTCCTCAGTTGATCGAGGCAATGGTTGATCTTGTCCCGTGCATGTTCGATCTGGTACCCGGATCTCGCCACGAATGCCAGTGACACGTCGCCTCTCATGCATCTCTCCTCGGCTCGATGGTCACGGCCCGACACCGCGTCGTCCGCCTTCGTGGAGCCCGGGCGCAGATCGGGGCATGGTCTGGCAGCACGCAGCGCTCGCGCCGTCCGGTCGAGCTCCACCAGTATGTCAAAGCGCCGGGAAATGGCCTCGGGCGACATGTCCCGTGACACGCCACGACTCCTGCCCTTGGCCCTGCCCGCACCGCTCACGGCGCGCTCTCGAGCTGTTCGACGTCGCCCCAGATCCTGATAGCGTCCGGCTATCGGCAGATCTATATCGCGAGTAAGCCGTGGATATCCATGCAGGACCACAGCCATCCCTCCGCATAGAGCGTACGGCACGTCGGCTCGGCTCAATGCACCAACGACGCCGAAGAGCTCCTGCTTCAGGTCCATTGACAGACGCTGATCCCCTGCTTCCAGTTTGTCAACTCGCCATGGTGATCGCTTATGCGTTCCGACTTGGTTACGGCAACGCTTGCGACTCTCCTTAGAAACAAGCAGAATCAGGCAGTCTCCGGGACCAAGTTGAAGCCGAG